>NZ_JBIWOA010000014.1:0-295205 GCF_044767525.1 Streptomyces sp. NPDC101234
TGGTACTGCAGGGGGGACCCTGTGGGAGAGTAGGACGCCGCCGAACAAATATTGGGAAAACCCCCGCATCGAAAGATGCGGGGGTTTTCTGCGTTTAGGCTCGGTGGTATGCGATACGACCTGGTTATCTTCGACAACGACGGCGTCCTCGTCGACAGCGAGCCCATCTCCAACCGGCTCCTGGCCGCTTATCTCACCGAGCTGGGGCTCCCGACCTCCTACGAGGACTCCATGCGCGACTACATGGGGTCCGCGATGCACCGGGTCCATGAGCTCGTCCAGGAGCGCACGGGGAAGCGGCTGCCGGACGACTTCGACGATGTCTTCCATGCGCGGGTGTTCGCGGCCTTCGAGCGGGAGTTGAAGCCCGTTGCCGGGGCGGCGGAGGTGCTGGAGCGGCTGGCGGCGGACGGGGTGCCGTACTGCGTGGCGTCGTCCGGGAGTCATGAGCGGATTCGGGTGGGGCACCGGACGACCGGGCTGGACCGGTGGTTCGACGAGTCGCGGGTCTTCAGTTCGCAGGATGTGGGGCGGGGGAAGCCGGCGCCGGATCTCTTCCTGTACGCGGCCGAGCGGATGGGGGTCGCGCCGGGGCGTTGCGCCGTCGTGGAGGACAGTCCGCTGGGGGTGCAGGCGGCTGTCGCGGCCGGGATGGACGTGTACGGGTTCACTGCGATGACGCCGGCTGACCGGCTTTCGGATGCCACCCGACTCTTTTCCGACTTTGGGCAGTTGGCTGACCTGCTGGAATGACCGAGGGCAGCACGGCGGGGCTGACAATTGTCATGCCGAGCTCCGGACGTTCGTTTCTACTGGGGGACCCCGCCCGGACGCGAAGCTGAGGGCATGACGAAGACGACGAACACCGGGTCCCAGAGCAAGCAGCAGCCCAGCGTGCTGGAGAACCTCCGGCCGCTGATCGTGGATGTGGCGGTGCCCCTCGGGTCGTACTACTTCTTCAAGGGGGCCTTCGGGATGAGCACCTTCGCGGCGCTCGCCTGGAGCAGTGTGGTGCCGGCCGTGCGGACGGTCTGGAGTGTGGTGAAGGAGCGTCGGGTCAACGGGCTGGCGGCGCTGATCCTCGCCGTGAACGTGGTCGGACTGGCGCTGAGCTTCGTCTCCGGTGACCCGCGGCTGATGCTCGCCAAGGACGGTGCGGTCAGCAGCACGGTCGGGATCGGGATCCTGGTGTCCGTGGCGCTGGGGAAGCCGATGATGACGGCGGGGCTGAAGCCCTTCCTGGTGAAGGGGGACACGGCCCGGGAGGCCGCCTGGGAGCGGCTGGCGGCCGGGACCGCGGCCGGGTCGGCGGAGTTCCTGCGCAAGGAGCGGGTCTTCTCCGTGATCTGGGGTCTGGTGCTGTCGGCGGAGTGCGTGGCCAGGGTCGTCGGCGCCTACACGATCCCCGTGGACACCATGGTCTGGCTGGGCTCGGTCTTCATGGTCGTCGCCATCACCCTCGGGATGGTGGTCTGCGGTGGTGCCGCCGCCGAGCCGATGGCCCACCTGATCACCGACGAGGTGAAGCGCCGGGAAGCCGCGCAGGAGCAGGAACAGGAGCTCGCGATCGCCGCCTGAGCGGCAGGAAAGTAAAGCTGAAGGAAATTCATCTTTGGCCGGATCTACCCACGAGTACGCCGGGGCCCTACGCTCGCCGCCATGACAGATGTGCTGCGGCGCGGTAGGGCCTCGTTGGCGTTCAGCTTCTTCACCCAGGGCGCCACCTTCGCGCTGCTGGTGACGCGCATTCCCGCGATCCAGGACCGGTACGGCGTCTCCGACGCGCTGCTGCCGGTCTTTCTCGCCGCCGTGCCCATCCTGGCCGGCGTCGGCAGTGTCACCACCGAGCAGCTGGTGAAGCGAATACGGCCCAGCCGACTGCTGCGCTGGTCCCAGCCCGTGGTGATGCTGGCGCTCCTGGGGGTCGGGGCCGGCGGACAGATGGCCGAGCTGGCGGTGTCGCTCGCGGTGTTCGGCCTGGCCGTCGGGGCGCTGGACGCGTCGATGAACATGCTCGGGGTGAGTCTGCAGCGGACCTACGGGCGCAGCATCATGCTGAGCTTCCACGCCGCGTACAGCCTGGGCGGGATTCTGGGGGCCTCGCTGGCCTGGGTGGGGGCGCACTGGCATCTCGCGCTGTGGGTGTCGTATCTGCCGGTCGTCGCGGTGCTGCTGCCCGCGGCTCTGGTGGGGAGCCGGTGGTACGTGGACGGCGAGCCCGCGCCGGTGGAGGGCGGGGAGTCGGCCGTGGGTGGGAGCGGTGTCGTCTTCAAGCTGCTGCTGCCGTTGTGTCTGGTGATGTCCTTCGCCTATATCGGGGACTCGACGGTCTCCAACTGGAGTGCGAAGTACCTGAAGGACGTGCTGGGGAGCAGTGAGCAGCTCGCCACCGTGCCGTACAACGTGTACATGGTGACCACGCTGGTCGGGCGGGCGATCGGGGACTTCGGGGTACGGCGGTTCGGGGCCGTCACCGTCGTACGGCTCGGGGCGCTGGTGGCGGCCGCGGGGTTCGTGGTGGTGGCGGTGGCGCCCGGGGCGTGGGTCGGGATGGCCGGGTTCACTCTGCTGGGGCTGGGCTTGTGCGTGCTGGTGCCGCAGACCTTCGCGGCGGCGGGGCGGCTCTTCCCGGGGGCTTCGGACGCGGCCATCGCCCGGCTGAACATCTTCAACTACGTCGGGTTCCTGATCGGTTCGCCGTTGGTGGGCGCTCTTGGCGACGCGTGGAGCTATCGCGGGGCGATGCTGGTGCCGATGGTGTTGGTGCTGGTGACGTTGGTGTACGCCCGTTCGTTCGCGACCAGCTCGGACCGATACGGTGGCGGGCATGAGCGGCCGCGCACAGCTGATGTGGGACGAGCAAGTAACGGGCTATGACTTCGGTCCGGGCCATCCGATGGATCCGGTCCGGCTGGCGTTGACCCGGAGTCTGGTCGGCGCCTTCGGGCTGGACCGGGCGGTGGAGGTCGTCGCGGCGAAGCCGGCCGGGGAGTCGACGCTGCGGCTGGTGCACCGGGAGGACTACATCGAGGCCGTGAAGGCGGCCTCGGCGGACCCTGCGGCGGCCGACCAGTCGTACGGGCTGGGCACGGTGGACGATCCCGCCTTCGCCGGGATGCACGAGGTGTCCGCGCTGATCGCCGGGCAGTCGGTGGCGGCGGCCGAGGCGGTGTGGCGGGGGGATGCCGATCACGCCGTGAACTTCTCGGGCGGGCTGCACCATGCGATGCCCGGGGCGGCTTCCGGGTTCTGCATCTACAACGACGCCTCGCTCGCCATCGCGCGGCTGCTGGAGCTCGGTGCCGAGCGGGTCGCCTATGTGGATGTGGACGTGCACCACGGGGACGGGGTGCAAGCCGCGTTCTGGGAGGACCCGCGGGTTCTGACGATCTCGCTGCACGAGCATCCCCGTACGTTGTTCCCGCAGACCGGGTGGCCGCAGGAGGTCGGGGCCGGGGCGGGGGAGGGGTCCGCGGTGAACGTGGCGTTGCCGGCGGGGACCGGGGACGCGGGGTGGTTGCGGGCGTTCCATGCGGTCGTGCCGGAGCTTGTCGCCGACTTCCGGCCGCAGGTGCTGGTCAGCCAGCACGGTGCCGACACGCACTTCGAGGATCCGTTGGCGCATCTCGCCGTGTCGCTGGACGCGCAGCGGGCCGCGCAGGTGGCGTGTCATGAGCTGGCGCACGAGTACGCCGGGGGGAAGTGGGTCGCGCTGGGTGGGGGTGGCTACGAGGTGGTGGATGTCGTGCCCCGGTCCTGGACGCATCTGGTGGGGATCGCGGCGGGGCGGGAGATCGAGCCCGAGACGCTGGTTCCCGAGGGGTGGCGGCAGGAAGTGTTCGCGCGGACTCGGCAGTTGGGGCCGGGGCGGATGACGGACGGTCGGTGGCCGGTGGGGTGGGCGTCGTGGGAGTCGGGGTACGACCCGGCCGATCGCCTGGACCAGGCGGTGCTGGCCACGCGGCGGGCGGTGTTCCCGCTGCGGGGGCTGCTGGCGTAGGGGTTTTCTCGCCCCCGCCGCCCCTACCCGTCCCATCCTCCAGGGGCGCTGCCCCTTCGACCCCGTCTTCGGGGGCTGCCGCCCCCGGACCCCCGCTTCGGCCTGAACGGCCTCGTCCTCAAACGCCGGACGGGCTGGGGTGTGGTTGGGGTGTGAGGTGTGGCTGGGCGCCGGGCGGGCTGGGGTGTGGTTGGGGTGTGAGGTGTGGCTGGGCGCCGGGCGGGCTGGGGTGTGGCTGGTGCGGCCGGGTGTTGGGCCAACCGTGGGGTGTTGTCTTGTTTTCGGGGTCTTCCGGGGCTTTGTCCGTCAGCATCTCAGCCGTGTTGAGTGCTGGTGAGCTTCGTGCGTATCTGGTGGCTGTTCGGCTTGCCGGGGTGGTGGCCACCTCCCGGGAGCGGAGTCTTCGGAGTTATCGGCTGTTCGCCGCTCGGGATCCTCGGGTGTTGATCGGGATCGATCCGCAAGAGGGGTGGGGGGAAGCGGAGTTGGTTCGGTTGATGGCTGCCAAGTGTGGGGTTTCGGACGATCCGCGGTGTGTTTCAGGGCATGATGTGATCGATCCCGGACGCACGGTGGCCGCGCTGGACGCCTTCGCCGAGCGGGTGGGGGACGTGGCCCGGCGTCGTGCGCCTGTGCTGTTCGGGACCGGGCATCCGCATCGGCTGATCGGTTTCTACGCCGGTCTCGCGGACGCGTTGTCGGCGGCAGGATGTGAGGTCCTCACCCCTGCGCAGGGTCGCTGTGTCGACATAACGACCCGGTTCGGTCTACGTACGTGCAACCTCGATTACGTACGAGGCATCGGGTTCATGAGAGAAGTGGGCCGTGAACGCCCCGGTTGTGCGCCGGGTGCGCACACGCATTCGCCGCTGCCGGTTCGGGTGGCGCTGGATGCCGCGGCGGGGCGCGGCGGGCCGTTGCCCGAGCTCGTGGTCGGGGACCATGGCTGGGTCTGCGGTGCAGGTCAGCTCGGGTTTGAGGCCATTGGTCTTGCGGATACGGATGACCCCGCGGTCTTTGTGGGGGAGGCCGAGGGGACCGTGTCCGTCGCCGTTCCGGTTGATGACGGCGTGCGGTCTGATTACTACACGCCGCTTACCCGCTACGTACTCAATCGGGCGTGTCTGTCACAGTAGGCCGCCGATGGGTGCACCTCTTCCCCACTCGCATCACCCGCCCCTACATTGGGGAGTGAGCACGCAACGACGAAGAGTCACCGGAAGGGGAAGCCGGTGGCCCGTCGAGTGCGGAAGGTTCGGGTGTGACATGGCTGCAGACCAGAGGCCTCTCAACGAGGTTGTGTTCCTTACCGTGGCGGAGGTTGCCGCGGTGATGCGAGTGTCGAAGATGACCGTGTACCGGCTGGTGCACAGCGGTCATCTGCCCGCGATCCGGGTGGGGCGGTCCTTCCGCGTCCCCGAGCAAGCGGTACACGAGTACCTTCGCGAGAGCTATGTGGGGGTGGAGACCGCCTGACGACCCTTTCGGGATACCCGGAGCACCTCGATTACGACCTCAGCGCTCGGACGGGTAGGCTAGCCCCTCGTAGGTCGTATGGGCCCATGGCGCCCAGCACCGAGTGATGAGAAGTGAGCGAGGGTAGTCGTGGGCTCTGTTATCAAGAAGCGGCGCAAGCGGATGGCCAAGAAGAAGCACCGCAAGCTGCTCAAGCGCACGCGCGTTCAGCGTCGTAACAAGAAGTAATTACGGCACGAGCCGCGAGAGCTTGTGTGTGGCCCCCCACCAGTACGGTGGGGGGCCACGTGCGTTTTCCGGCCGCAGTGGTGCGGTGTGGCCTGCTGGGGGTCATGCCAGCGCAACATCGACCCGCTAAGTTGGCCCGCATACGGGAACACGGAAGAAAGGCGCTGATCTTGGGGAAGGTCGTGCTCGTGACCGGAGTGGCCCGTCAGCTCGGGGGCCGGTTCGTACGACGCATTCAGCGTGACCCCGAGGTGGACCGGGTCGTCGCCGTGGACGCGGTGGCGCCGGAGCACCATCTGGGCGGGGCGGACTTCATCCAGACCGATATCCGGCAGCCGAGCATCGCGCGGGTTCTCGCCGAGAGCGGTGCCGACACCGTCGTCCACATGGACGTGACCGGAACACCGCTCGGCAGCGGAAGCCGGGCCACCGTCAAAGAGACCAACGTCATCGGCACCATGCAACTGCTCGGCGCCTGTCAGAAGTCGCCGAACGTGAAGCGGCTGGTGATCAAGTCCAGTACGAATGTGTACGGCTCCGCGCCGAAGGATCCGGCCGTGTTCACGGAGACGACGCCGCCGAAATCGCTGCCCAGCGGCGGGTTCGCCAAGGACGCGGTGGAGGTGGAGGGGTATGTGCGGGGGTTTGCGCGCCGGCGGCCCGATGTGGCCGTGTGCGTGCTGCGGTTCGCCAATATTCTCGGGCCGACCGCCGACACCCCGCTCGTCTCCTATTTCTCGCTGCCCGTGCTGCCCACCGTCCTCGGGTACGACCCGCGGCTGCAGTTCGTGCACGAGGACGATGTCATCGAGGTACTGCGGATCGCCTCGCACGAGCCGGAGCGGGGGACGCTGAACAGCGGCACGTTCAATATCGCCGGTGACGGTGTGCTGCTGCTCTCGCAGTGCTCGCGGCGGCTGGGGCGGCCCACCGTGCCGTTGCTGCTGCCGGCGGTCACCTGGGCCGGGTCCCTGGTGCGGACGCTCGGCATGAGCGACTTCTCGCCCGAACAGATCCGGCTGCTGACACACGGCCGGGTGGTGTCCACCGACCAGATGCGCGAGACGCTGGGATTCAAGCCGAAGTACACGACGGCGGAGACGTTCGCGGACTTCGTGCGCGCCCAGACCCCGGGACTGCTGCCGCCGCAGGCGGTGGCCACGGCCGTCGACCGGATCGCCGCGCTGCCCGTCCTGAGCGGCGGGCGGACGCCGGCGCGGACCGCGACGAATCCTCCGACCCAGAGCGCCAACTGAGGAGCGCAACAACGATGGCGGACGCCAAGGTCATTCCGTTCGACGACGACCGGTCCCGCGGGGCTGCCGCGCAGCGGCCGACGCGGCGCCGGGGTGCGGGGAGCCGGCGCAAGGGCGGCGGCGAGCAGGCGATGGCGCGTGATGCGGGGACGGTACGTGAGGTCCAGCCTCTCGCCGGGCGGATCCCCGCGCAGGAAGATGTGCATGTGACCCGGGAGAGCCCTGAGACGGGCGCGGAGCAGCCGCACGACGACGCCGGCCTGGAGCAGCGCGTGGCGCGCGGTCTCGCGTTTCTGCGGCGGCGGTTGACCGGGGACTACGAGGTCGACGACTTCGGCTACGACGCGGAGCTGACCGACCAGGTCCTGATGTCGCTGCTGCGGCCGGTGTACGAGAAATACTTCCGGGTCGACGTGAAGGGCATCGAGAACATCCCGGCCGAGGGCGGTGCGCTGATCGTCGCCAACCACTCCGGGACGCTGCCGCTGGACGGGCTGATGATGCAGGTCGCCGTGCACGACCACCATCCGGCGAATCGTCACCTCAGGCTGCTCGCGGCGGACCTGGTCTTCGTGCTGCCGGTCGTCAACGAGCTGGCGCGGAAGCTGGGGCACACCCTCGCGTGCGCGGAGGACGCGGAACGGCTGCTGGGGCAGGGCGAGCTGGTCGGGGTGATGCCGGAGGGGTTCAAGGGCATCGGGAAGCCGTTCGGCGAGCGGTACAAGCTGCAGCGGTTCGGGCGGGGTGGGTTCGTGTCCACCGCGCTGCGGAAGGGGGCGCCGATCATTCCCTGCTCCATCGTGGGAGCCGAGGAGATCTATCCGATGATCGGCAACGCGAAGACGCTGGCTCGGGTGCTCGGGATTCCGTACTTCCCGTTGACGCCGACGTTTCCCTGGCTGGGGCCGTTGGGGGCGGTGCCGCTGCCGACGAAGTGGACGATCCAGTTCGGGGAACCGATTGCCACGGAGGGCTATCCGCCGGAGGCGGCCGAGGATCCGATGCTGATGTTCAACCTGACGGATCAGGTGCGGGAGCAGATCCAGCACACGCTGTACAAGTTGCTTGTGCAGCGGCGGTCGGTCTTTTTCTGAGACGCGATGTGTTGAGTTTCGGGTGCGGGTGAGTGGGGGCTGGTCGCGCCCACGCGGTGGAGCCGCAAATTGAAACAGCCCCGTGCCCCCAGACGGCGGCTGCGCCGCCTTGGGGGCACGGGGAACATCCTTGTTGGCTAGTTGCTCGTGTTCTCGCTGTCGATGCCCAAGCCCGGCAGCAGACCCGGCAGCAGCGGGGGCAAGGTCACGTCCGGTTCGCTGGATGCGCTCTTCGACGGGGACGGGCTGCTCGTGCCGGTCTTCGGGGGGTCGAGGAGGCCGCCCGTGGTGCCGCCGATCAGACCGTCGTCGGCGCTGCCGGAGGCCGAGCCGCTGGGGCTGCCGGTGCCTGACTCGTGGCCCGAGGACGAGCTGCCGGAGGACGACGGCGCCGTCGACCGGTGGCTGCCGGAGGAGCCGGTGGACGCCGTGCCGGAGCCCTGCCTGCCGGAGCCGCTCCCGGTGCTCTGGGGCGGCTGGGGGAGCAGTGACTGCAGCGGGGCCACCTCTTCGTCTATGGCGGCGAAGACCGACGACACCTGCTGGCTGACGTCCCCCAGCTGGGGCGGGAGCGTGGCGCTCAGAGCGCCCCAGGCCTCGCGGTGGGACTGGGCGAAGGTGGACAGGGCCTGGATGGGGCCCAGGGAGTTCGGATCGCGCTCGTACGCCGCGTGGAGCAGGCGGTGGCCCTCGGTGACGTCCTGCTGCATTCCGGACAGGGTGCGGCGGATCTCACCGATCGACTCGTGGTCGAGGTGGCCGCCCCGGCCCCGGTCCATCAGCCGGCGGGCCTCCATCAACCGGGTCGAGGCCTGGTCGAGGTAGGTCTGGCCGCGCTGGTCGTCGCCGTCGGTCAGATAGTTGAGCCTGAAGTCCTCGATGCCCCGTTTGAGGCCGTACAGCGAATCGCCGGGCAGGGCGTCGGAGCTGGCGGCGGCGACTCCGCCGAAGGCTCCGGCGGCCACGCCGACGCTCAGGCCGCCCGCGGCGAGCCCCTTGGTGAGCCGGGAACGCGGTCGCAGCTTGCCCAGCGGGCTCGCCCGATGCGCGCCCTTGGACCTGCCCGACCTCTGTCCGGGCACAGACGTGTCCGCCGCCCCGCCCAGGGTGCCCTCCGCCAGCATGGCCTCCATCGCGGCCACCAGCCGGGCCCGCTGGACGACCTTGACCTCCGGGTCGAGCTCCGGCTTGGGCAGTGCGGCCAGCCCTGTGGCCAGGGCCAACAGCTCGCCGTGCTCGGTCCGTTCGGCCCGGTCCGCTGCGGCCGGTGGATCGCCCGCCGGTCCCTCGGACGGCTCGGCCGCCGGATCCCGGTCGGGCTGCTCCTCCAGAGCCTGGGCGAAGGCGTTCGCCCGCCGGTGTGCCGATACGTTCGCGATCACTGGCGGCACCTCCTCTCGTCATGACGGTCGACTCCCCAGGGGGTCCTGAGGGTTGCACGCCCTCGACCAATCCACACGATCGTGTGATCAGGGTCTTGCTGGACGTGACCACAGGGAGCCTGTATCCCGCACAACGAGCGGCTCGGCACTTGGGTTACGGACGGCCGGTGATCGGCTGAGAATAGCAACACGCTTTCACGTAACGTGAGTTGACGATCGCCCAGGGTGCCCGTGTCAGCGTGCGTCGTCCGGGAGGAGCCGGGCGAGGGTGCGCACGGCCCGGTACTGGAGGGTCTTGATGGCGCCTTCGTTCTTGCCCATCACCCGGGCGGTCTCGGCCACCGAGAGACCCTGGAGGAAGCGGAGCGTCACGCACTCCTGCTGCTGGGGGTTCAGGCGTCGTACGGCATCGAGCAGTGCCGCGTTGGAGAGGGACTCCAGGACGGAGTCCTCCGGGGAGCGCTCGACCTCGTTGGCGTCGAGCATCTCGCCGGTGGTCACCTCCAGGCGGAAGCGGCTCGACTTGAAGTGGTCGGCGACCAGGTTGCGGGCGATCGTGACCAGCCAGGCGCCGAAGTCGCGGCCCTGCCAGGTGAAGGTGCCGATCCTGCGCAGCGCGCGCAGGAACGTCTCGCTGGTCAGGTCCTCGGCGGTCGCCTTGCCGCCGACCCGGTAGTAGATGTAGCGGTACACGGTGTCGCTGTACTGGTCGTAGAGGCGGCCGAAGGCGTCGGCCTCGCCGGCCTGGGCGCGCTCCACGAGATCCATCATCCGGGCGCTGTCGCTGTCCGCGGCCGGGCGGCGGGTGGTGGTGGAGCCGCCGGTCGTACGGCCGCGTCTGCCGACGGCGGCGCCGCCGTCGGCCAGTGCGTAGCACGGGCCCACGGGGGCGGCCGTGGCGAAGGCGGGGACGGCGTACGCGGCGGTGGGGACGAGGCCGCGCAGCGTCTCTTTGACCGTCGCGACTGTTGCGCGCAGCGTAGCCAGGCCCGAGGCGTCAACCCCGACGTGTGGGTACACGGGACTCCCAGAGGCAGAGCTTTCATCACGTGCAGTGCGGAACCGTTCACCCGTCGTAGCGACGGAGGGGTACCGGTTTGCGTCTGAGGAGAATAACGCTTCGTGCAGGCACTGCTACACCGAGTTGCTCAAATCATCGATTGCGTCGCTTCTCTAACCGATTTGAGATGGTTCAAGTGCCGCAGAGTGACCGATTCTTGATCAGAAAGGTGCGTGTTCAGGCGGAGTCGAGGGCGTGTTGGGGCGGGCGCGCGATAATTCGGGCGCGCGGAGGGGCGCAGCCGAAAAAAGACACGGTTGTGAAGCGCCCCGTGAGGGGCGCGGGGCGTTGTCGATGTGCGGCTCCGCCGTGTGGGTGCGAGCAACCCCTACTCGGCCGCAGCCGGTGTACGACCCGCAGCCCTACGGCGAGAGCCCGCGTCGGTCGCCCTGCTACCGCCGCCGTCGACTCAAGGCGATCGCCGCCGCCGTGCCACCGGCGACCGCGCCGACTCCGGCAGCCGCCGGGATCCCCACCTTCGCGGCCTTCCGGCCCGTCCGGTAGTCGCGGAGCCGCCAGTCCATCTCGCGCGCGTGCTTGCGCAGCTTCGTGTCCGGGTTGATGGCATACGGGTGACCGACCAGCGACAGCATCGGGATGTCGTTGTGGGAGTCGCTGTAGGCCGCGCAGCGGGAGAGGTCGAGGCCCTCGGCCGCGGCCAGGGCGCGTACCGCCTCCGCCTTCGCCGGGCCGTGCAGGGGCTCGCCGACGAGCTTGCCGGTGTAGACGCCGTCCACCGACTCCGCCACCGTGCCCAGCGCTCCGGTCAGGCCCAGCCGGCGGGCGATCACCCCGGCGATCTCCACCGGCGCGGCCGTGACCAGCCACACCTTCTGGCCCGCGTCCAGGTGGGCCTGGGCGAGGGCCCGGGTGCCGGGCCAGATGCGCTCGGCCATGTACTCGTCGTAGATCTCCTCGCCGATGGTCTCGAGCTCGGCGACCCGGTGGCCCTTGACGATCGACAGCGCCGAGTCGCGGGCGTCCTGCATGTGCTCGGGGTCCTCGACGCCGGCCAGCCGGAACCACGCCTGCTGCCAGGCGAACCTGGCCAGGTCGCGGGTCTCGAAGAACTTCCGCTTGTAGAGCCCCCGGCCGAAGTGGAAGATCGCGGCGCCCTGCATCACCGTGTTGTCCAGGTCGAAGAACGCGGCGGCCTTGTCGTCGCCGAGCACCGGGAACTCCGGTTCCTCGGCCTCTCCGGCCGGAGCCGGCGCCGATGCCGACGCTTCCTGGTTCTTGCGCGCAGCCTCCGCCGAGGCCTCGCCTGCCAACACGCTCCGCGCCGTGGCGGAGCGCCTACGGGGAGTGAGCCATCCGAGAGCGGCCATGTCGTGAGCATAGCCAGTCTGTTCGGTGGTTCCGGAGTCACGGGAGTTGGTTGGGTGTGAACTCTCCGCGACAGGGCCGTTAAACAAGGTGAGGAAGCCGTGCGGGAGCAGGGCGAGCAAGCCGTGCAGAAGGCGGCGGACATGCCCTGCCGGGGGCGGGACAATGGACGTCATGAGTCCCCTCTTTGGCCGGAAGGCGCCCGCGCCTCGTGCGCAATTGGTCACCCTCATCCGTAAGCCGGGCTGTCATCTGTGTGATGACGCACAGGTCGTGGTCGAGAAGGTGTGCGGTGACCTCGGCGTTCCCTGGGAGCAGAAGGACATCGCCCAGGATCCGCACCTGCACGAGCAGTACTGGGAGCAGATCCCGGTCGTACTCGTCGACGGTGAACAGCACACCTTCTGGCGCGTGAACGAAGAGCGCCTCCGCAAGGCACTGACCGACTAGTCCAAACAGGCCGGAAAGTCGCTTAGGATCGACGGCGGCTTGGTCTCGGGGGCGGGATTTGTAAGGAGTGTGTACGGTTTTGCCCCCATCCGAGGTGGAGCGTGAGCGTGTATGCGCCGGTTCCCTGCGACTGCGCCGAGGGTGCGTGACCCCGGTCACGTTGGCCGGGCAAAACGGACACCATCTTTGTGCACGCGTTCACAAAGACATAGCCTGCTGTCGACGGGGCGGTCTGGGTACGTGTGACCGTCCGCAGCCCCGCTCAACACGTTGGAGCACCGTGGCAACTGGCCGAACTCACCGACCGGCGACCCGCAGCCGAGGTATCCCCGAGGCCACTGTCGCCAGGCTTCCGCTGTACCTCCGTGCTCTGACCGCACTGTCGGAGCGCTCGGTACCCACGGTCTCCTCCGAAGAGCTGGCCGCGGCCGCGGGGGTCAACTCCGCCAAGCTGCGCAAGGACTTCTCTTACCTGGGTTCTTACGGAACGCGCGGTGTCGGCTACGACGTCGAGTATCTCGTCTACCAGATCTCCCGTGAGCTGGGCCTCACGCAGGACTGGCCGGTTGTGATCGTCGGTATCGGTAACCTCGGCGCCGCCCTGGCCAACTACGGCGGGTTCGCCTCGCGTGGTTTCCGGGTCGCCGCGCTGATCGACGCCGATCCCGCGATGGCCGGAAAGCCCGTGGCGGGCATTCCCGTGCAGCACACCGACGACCTGGAGAAGATCATCCAGGACAACGGGGTCAGCATCGGCGTCATCGCCACCCCCGCCGGTGCCGCCCAGCCCGTCTGCGACCGGCTGGTGGCCGCCGGGGTGACCTCCATCCTGAACTTCGCGCCGACCGTGCTGACCGTCCCGGACGGCGTCGACGTGCGCAAGGTCGACCTCTCCATCGAGCTGCAGATCCTCGCCTTCCACGAGCAGCGCAAGGCCGGCGAGGAGCACGAGGGCACGGCCGCGCCCGCCGCCCCGCACCGCGACTCCGACGAGCAGGGACCCGACGGGGACGTACCCGCCGTGATGCCGGCATGAGTCTCCTCGTCGTCGGGCTGAGCCACCGCAGCGCCCCGGTCAGCGTTCTGGAACGGGCCGCGCTCGGCGCGGACGCCCAGATCAAGCTGGTCCAGGACACGGTCGCCGCCGAACCGGCCACCGAGGCCGCGGTGCTCGCCACCTGCAACCGCATCGAGCTCTACGCCGACGTCGACAAGTTCCACGCCGGGGTCGCCGAGCTGTCCACGCTGCTCGCCCAGCACAGCGGAGTAGGGCTCGACGAGCTCACCCCGTATCTCTACGTGCACTACGAGGACCGGGCCGTCCACCATCTGTTCTCGGTGGCCTGCGGGCTGGACTCGATGGTCGTCGGCGAGGGGCAGATCCTCGGCCAGATAAAGGACTCGCTCGCCAAGGCGCAGGAGCTGCACAGCGCCGGGCGGCTGATGAACGACCTGTTCCAGCAGGGGCTGCGGGTCGGCAAGCGCGCCCACTCCGAGACCGGGATCGACCGGGCCGGACAGTCCCTGGTCACCTTCGGCCTTGAGCAGCTCGCCGCCGGCGGCGATGTGCAGAGCTGGGCCAAGGGCAAGAAGGCGCTGGTCATCGGCGCCGGTTCGATGTCCTCGCTGGCCGCCGCGACGCTCGCCCGGGCGGGGGTCACGGAGATCGTCGTGGCCAACCGGACGCCGGACCGCGCGGAGCGGCTCGTACAGATCCTGAACGAGGGCGACGACACGCACGTGACGGCCCGCGCGGTACCGATGGACTCGGTGCCGGGCGAGCTGACACGTGCCGACATCGCCGTCTCCTGTACCGGGGCGACGGGGCTGGTCCTCACCGCCGAGGTGATCGCGGCGGCGATCGGGGGACGGACCGGTGCGCCCGTCGCCGAGATCGACGCGGACCTGCCGGCGACCCCGAGGCCGCTGCCCGCCACCAGCCTCGGCACCGACGAGAACTGCCCGCTCGACCTCACCGCCGCACAGAGCGGTTTCTCCGTGATGGGCGAGGCCGCGGTCGCCGGGATGGCCGCCGCCGAGCTGGAACAGCACGCGGCCTGGGTGGACAACGGGACCGTGGACATCCGGGAGACCGGCCGTCGTACGGCCGAGACCCTCGAAGCCGCAGTCGAGGCCGAGGCCGAGCTGATCGGGGCGCTCGCCAGGGCCGCCGCCCGTGTCGGCCGGATCCCCGAGCGGCGCAGGCCGGAGCCGGTCGCCGGGTTCGTACGTCCCGCCCCCGCGCTCTTCCTCCTCGACCTCGCCATGCCCCGCGACATCGACGCGGCCGTGCACCGGCTGGCCGGTGTGCGCCTGGTCGACATCGAGTCGCTGGCGGAGGCGTCGGCCGACGCCCCGATGGCCGCCGACGTGGACCAGGTCCGCCGTATCGTTTCGGACGAGGTGGCCGCGTTCGGGGCGGCGCAGCGGGCCGCGCACATCACGCCGACCGTGGTCGCCCTGCGCACCATGGCCGCCGATGTGGTGGCCGGTGAGATCGCTCGGCTCGACGGACGCCTTCCCGACCTGGACGAACGCCAGCGCGGGGAGATCCGGCAGGCCGTGCACCGGGTCGTCGACAAGCTGCTGCACGCGCCGACCGTACGGGTCAAGCAGCTCGCGGCCGAGCCCGGCGGCGCCGGGTACGCGGACGCGCTGCGCACCCTGTTCGACCTCGACCCCGAGACGGTCGCCGCCGTCTCCCGGGCCGTGGACAGCACAGACAAGAAGGACCGACCGGCATGAGTGACAATCCACTGCGACTGGGGACCAGGCGATCCAGACTCGCCATGGCCCAGTCCGGGCAAGTGGCCGAGGCCGTGAGCCAGGTGACCGGACGGCCTGTCGAGCTCGTCGAGATCACCACCTACGGCGACACCTCCCGCGAGCACCTCGCGCAGATCGGCGGCACGGGGGTCTTCGTGACCACCCTGCGGGACGCGCTGCTGCGCGGCGAGGTCGACTTCGCGGTTCACTCGCTCAAGGACCTCCCGACCACCCAGCCCGAAGAGCTGGCGCTGGCCGCCGTACCGCTGCGCGAGGACCCGAGGGACGTGATCGTCGCCCGGGACGCGCTGAAGTTCACCGACCTGCCGCGCGGGGCGCGCATCGGCACCGGTTCACCGCGCCGGACGGCGCAGCTGAACGCGTACGCCCGCAGCCACGGGCTCGACATCGAGACCGTCCCGATCCGGGGGAACGTCGACACCCGGATCGGATATGTGCGCGACGGCGAGCTCGACGCGGTGGTGCTGGCCGCGGCCGGCCTCAGCCGCATCGGCCGCATCGACGAGGTGACCGACTTCCTGTCGGTCGACACGGTTCTGCCCGCCCCCGGCCAGGGGGCACTGGCGATCGAGTGCGTCGCGGACAACGCGTCGCTGGTTGCCGCGCTCGGGGAACTCGACGACCCGTTCACACGGATCGCCGTGACCGCCGAGCGATCACTGCTCGCCGCCCTGGAGGCCGGCTGCTCCGCCCCTGTGGGCGCGCTGGCCGACCTTCTGGCCGACGGGCAGATTGTCAAGGAAATGCGCCTGCGTGGAGTCGTCGGCACGACCGACGGCACACGGATGGTGCAGTTGTCCACCACCGGTCCCGTGCCCGAGACATACGACCAGGCGACGGCGCTCGGTCGCGAACTCGCCGCCGAGATGCTTGCCCAGGGCGCGGCCGGTCTGATGGGGGAGCGAGCACAGTGAGCCCCACCAACCTTCCCGCCGGCCTCGATCACGGGCACGTCACCTTCCTGGGTGCCGGACCCGGGGATCCGGGACTGCTGACCTTGCGTGCCGTGGAGGCACTGTCCAGCGCGGACGTCCTGGTCGCCGAGCACGACGTGCTCGACGTGATCAGGGCCCACGCCAGGCAGGGCGTCTCCGTCGTACCCACGAGTCCGGATTCCGCGTCGGACCCGTACAAGGGCACAGGCACGCCTCAACTCACGGTTGTTGACGGCGCGTCAACGACCGCTTCCCTCCCGCCCGCGCGGGATGCGGCTCATCTTGTCATGGAGGCCGCGCGGGGTGGCAGGCGGGTCGTCCGTGCGGTGTCCGGGGACCCGGGACTAGATACGTACGCGACCGAGGAAATGCTCGCCTGCGCAGCCGCCGGTGTGCCCTTCGAGGTCGTGCCGGGTGTCGCGGCGGCCGTGGGCGTGCCCGCGTACGCCGGTGTGCCGCTGCGCGACGCGCAGGGCGCCGACGTCCGCTTCGTGGACGCCCGGACGGCCTCCGACCGGTGCTGGACCGAGGTCGGAGCCTCGGACGGCACGGTCGTCGTGTCGACCTCGCTCGACTCGGTGGCCGCGGCCGCCGGTGAGCTGGTCGCCGCGGGCCGCAAGCCGGACACCCCGCTGACGGTCACCGTCGCCGGTACGACGACCCGCCAGCGGACCTGGACCGCCACCCTCGGCACCATCGCGCAGACGCTGAAGCAGGCGAAGGTGCTGCCCTCGCCGGACGGCGGCAGGCCGGTGATAGCCGTGGTCGGCGAGCGGTCCTCCGTCGCGCAGCGCGACCAGCTGTCGTGGTTCGAGTCCAAGCCGCTGTTCGGCTGGAAGGTGCTCGTGCCGCGCACCAAGGAGCAGGCGGTGTCCCTCTCCGACCAGCTGCGGTCGTACGGCGCCGTGCCCCACGAGGTCCCGACGATCGCCGTCGAGCCGCCCCGCACGCCCCAGCAGATGGAGCGCGCGGTCAAGGGGCTCGTCACCGGACGGTACGAGTGGATCGCCTTCACCTCGGTCAACGCCGTCAAGGCGGTCCGGGAGAAGTTCGAGGAGTACGGCCTGGACGCGCGCGCCTTCGCGGGCATCAAGGTCGCGGCGGTCGGCGAGCAGACCGCCAAGGCGCTGGTCGCCTTCGGCGTGAAGCCGGACCTGATGCCGAGCGGCGAGCAGTCGGCCGCGGGTCTGCTGGAGGACTGGCCGCCCTACGACCCGGTCTTCGACCCGATCGACCGCGTCTTCCTGCCGCGTGCCGACATCGCCACGGAGACGCTGGTCGCCGGGCTGATCGAGCTGGGCTGGGAGGTCGACGACGTCACGGCGTACCGCACCGTGCGGGCGTCGCCGCCGCCGGCGGAGACCCGCGAGGCGATCAAGGGCGGCGGCTTCGACGCGGTCCTCTTCACGTCGTCCTCGACCGTGCGGAACCTGGTGGGCATCGCCGGGAAGCCGCACAACGTGACGGTCATCGCGTGCATCGGTCCGGCCACGGCCAAGACGGCCGAGGAGCACGGGCTGCGGGTGGACGTGATGGCTCCGGAGCCGTCCGTGGGCAAGCTCGCGGAGGCCCTGGCCGAGTTCGGCCTGCGGCGCCGCGCGAGCGCGCTGGAGGCCGGGGACCCGGTGACACGGCCGAGCGAACGGCGGCCGGGGGCCCGGCGGCGGCGTACCACCTGAGTGAGCTGAGAGCGCGTGGCCCGTTCCCCTGACGTGGGGTGCGGGCCACGCGCATGAGTGAGCCTCAGGGGACCGTCGCGCGGTATGGGACGATCGCGGGGTGATCGATGTGAGGCGGCCGGCTGCGGAGGCTGTTGAGTCACATGTCCGGGCGTTCTTCGCGGGGCACTTTGTGGAGGCCGTCGACCACGACCTCGGGCCGGGCCGGCGAGAGGTGGTGCCCGCCCTGCGCGTTCTCGTTGTGGGGCCCGGCCCCCGCAGCGACAGCTGGGCCTATGTGACCGCCGGGTGCTGGGCCGCGCTGGGGAAGGACGGTCACGGTCTTGAATTCGTCATGACCGCCCACGTCCGCGACCGGCGGTTCATCGAGCTGATGGCGATGATCGCCTACTACCACTGCGGAGGGCATCGGCTCGATCTGGAGCACAGCATGCCGATCGGTGAACCGTGGGTGCCGGGTTCGACCTGTGACCACCTGCTGATCAGTCTGCCCTACCTCCACGGACCCGACCTCGAACACTGTCCGGTTCCAGGGGGCCATGCCCGCATCCTGTGGACCCTGCCTGTGACGGCCGCCGAGATCGAGTTCCGCAGGCATCACGGACACGAGGCGCTGGAGCAGCTCTTCGACCAGGCGGAGATCATCCCCACTGATCCCTTCAGGGCATCGGTCGCCTGACCTTCCGGGAGCCGGCCCGCTACCTTCCTCGCATGGAACGGGCCACCATCCTGAGCGGCCTCGCCGCGAGCGGAACCGACACCGCCCCGCAGCGACTCACCGAACTCGCCGCCGAACTCGACATACCGGTCGCCGACCTTCTCGTGGTCGCGGGCCGGCCGGTGCCGGCGGAACTCCTTCCCCCGGAGCGTGACGCCAGGGTCATGAGGCAGTTCGCCTACCGCGTCAGTTACTGCGACCACTCGCAGCTCGCCTCGCTGGAGGCATTCGTCCGCTCACTGCCCCGCGTCGCCGCACCGGAACCCTTCGTCCGGCCGGCGTGGCCGAGTCCGCGTCCCGCCGGGACCAGGTTCGCCGCCGTGCTCGGCGCACTGATCCAAAACCGCGGCTTCGGCATCCGCGAACTGCCGTTCATGGGGCTGTCCCTCAGCACGCTGTACGGGATGGTGTGGCGCTGGGACCCGAGTCCGCACCGCCGGCAGCAGCTGTCCGCCGTAGCGGGTCCGCTGGGCTGGACCCTGACCGATCTCTTCGCGGTCGCCGATGAACCGTACTCGGAGGAACTCCGCCCGGTGCTGCACTGCCACCACGTCGGGCGGGTCTTCGCGGCGGCCGTCCCCCTGACCACCGCTCAGCTGATCGAGACCGCGCAGGAAGCGGATCGACTGAGCGCGCGCGAGGAACACGGCATATGGCGGCCCGTCTCGCAGGGCTTCGCCGAGGAGTGCCCGGACTTCCCCTGACGACAAGGGCTGTGCTGGTGCGTTCCGGCAGGGGCGGGTGCCCTGTCCTCGGGCGGTGCCTCGACGTCGACTGCGTGGGGACACCGCCGCCCACATCCCTGTGCGCACGGCTGACCCCTGGCTACGCCGTGTCGTTGTCCAGGATCTTGTTCAGGTCTGCGACCACTGTCGGGATCTCGCGGTCGAAGGCCAGGCCGTCGATGCCCTCGTCCGTGACCACTGCCAGGAGGGCCCGGGTGCCCACCGCTGTGACGATGACGTGGCCCGCGCTGCACTGGGCCGTCATCTGGCGGAGGGTTCCCGTGGCGCCCTGGTCGGCGAGGCGGTTGCCCAGGGAGAGGGCGGCCGCGGCCACCGCGGCCATGGACTCGGGGTGGGTCTTGTCGGCGTCGGCGGCCACCACCAGGCCGTCGACGGTGGCCAGTACGGTCTCGGAGACGCCCATCACCCGGTCGCGCAACGAGGCGAGGATGTCCTGCACGGGGTCGCTCATGGTGGCTTCTTCCTGTCGTGCTCGTGGTGCGGAGGCGGCCGGCCTCTCCCGGACTAGCGCTTGCGGCGGGGGAGTGGGGTCGTCGGGGGGTGCGGTGTTGCCGTGTCGGGGTGGGGGTGGGGTGGGGTGCGGAGAGCCGTGCTGGGGCGGCCTGCCGTGGTGGCGGACGGGGGCTGGAGGAGGCCCAGGGCCAGCAGGTCGCGGAGGTCCAGCATCACGGCGAACAGGCCGCGGCCCAGGGTGAAGGCGATGTCCCGGGGGGTTCTGCGGCCGTCGGCGGCGGTCAGGACGGTGCGGTGGCGGGGCGAGAGCCGGGCGACGCGTTGCGGGTCGCGGGCCTCCGGTGCCGGTTCCAGGCGGTCGCGGGCGAAGCGGGCCGTGGCGCCCCGTTCGTTCGCCAGCAGGCGGATACGGCGGGTGTTCTCGGTGACCAGGCGGGCGGGCGGCACCGCGGCCTCCGTTTCGAGCAGGGGGCGGGGAGCGGTCACCTCCCAGCCGTCCGGGCTGGTCAGGGCCAGGGCGAAGGCCGCGTCGAACAGGGCCGCCTGGCCGGTGATCTCCAGCTCCGTGGCGCCCAGCAGGCCTTGGGCGACCAGCTCCCGGGCCAGCCGCGCGGGGTCGGTGCCGGTGGCGCGTACGGCCGCCCAGTCCTCCTCGGCGACCCGGCGCGACTTGAGCAGGAGCACCTCTACGCCGGGGGCGCCGGGCGTCTCCATGCCCACGACCAGGCCGTCCCGGACGTGGATGACACCGCCCGGGGTGCCCGAGACCAGCACGGTGCAGGACCGTTTCTCTGTGTGCAGGGCGGACAGCAGGGCGGGGATGTTGCGGGGGGCCGGGGTCTCCTCGGTCATGCGAGCAGTCGGTTCGTGCGCTCGGCCAGGTCGCGCAGCGCCCAGGTGATGTTCGTACGGTGCCGGTCCACCAGGGCGAAGAGGAGGAGCGGATCGCCCTCGCGGTCGACCCGGGTCGTCACATGGTGGTGGGTGGTCGTCGTGATGACGATGGTCTCCAACTCCCCCTCGAAACCGGCTTGGTTGAGGCGGGTGGTCACCAAGTGGGCGGTCTCCTGGGCATCCTGGGCGGCGCTCGTGTCGCCGTACTCGGCGTAGGACAGGCCGGTCACGCCGTCCAGGAGGGCCAGGGCGCTGACGCCGGGTGTGCTCCCGGCATCGCTCAGGACGGTGTCGAGCAAAGCCATGAGTTCCCCCTCCGGACGCTCGGTCGCAGAGTTACTTTATTGCCAACTGCAGCAACACTGGCCAAAGATGACACTTATTCGGACTCCAAAAGCTCGGGAGTGAACCCGTACCGCTCTGTTGGCGTCCGAGTTGACCCACGTAAGGAAATCGAGGGCACCAGCGTGAACATCGAGACAGCGCTCAAGGAAGCCATGAGCATCGACGGGGCCCTCGGAGTCGCCCTCGTCGACTACGAAAGCGGCATGTCCCTCGGCGTGCTGGGCGGCGGACCGCACCTGGACCTGGAGCTGGCCGCGGCCGGGAACACCGAGGTCGTACGGGCCAAGCAGCGCACCCTGAAGTCCATCGGCCTCGACGACGAGATCGAGGACATCCTCATCACGCTCGGCGGCCAGTACCACCTGATCCGCCCCCTGACCGCCGTCGGCGGCTCGCTCTTCCTCTACCTCGCGCTGGACCGGTCCCGCAGCAACCTGGCCCTGGCCCGCCACAGCCTGAAGAAGCTGGAGAGCCAGCTGGAGGTGTGACCCCGGCCGGCGCCTCCGCAGGGGCGGGGGCGCCGACGCCGCGTCGGCAAGCGCGCCCATGTGACGGGCGTAGCGTAGGGAGCATGACGAAGTACGGATCCTTCCCCGGCACGCGGCCGCGTCGGCTGCGGACCTCCCCCGTCATGCGGCGCATGGTCGCCGAGACCCGCCTGCACCCCGCGGACTTCATCCTCCCGGCGTTCGTCCGCGAGGGCATCGCCGAGCCCGTGCCGATCGCCGCCATGCCCGGCGTCGTTCAGCACACCCGGGACAGTCTGAAGAAGGCCGCCGCGGAGGCCGTCGAGGCCGGGATCTCCGGGATCATGCTGTTCGGCGTGCCGGAAGAGAGCAAGAAGGACGCCCTCGGCACCCCCGGCACCGACCCGGACGGGATCCTCCAGGTCGCGCTGCGGGACGTGCGCGCCGAGGTCGGCGACGACCTGCTCGTGATGTCCGACGTCTGCCTCGACGAGACCATCGACCACGGACACTGCGGGGTGCTGGACTCGGAAGGGCGCGTCGACAACGACGCCACCCTGGAGCGGTACGCCGAGATGGCCCAGGTCCAGGCCGACGCCGGAGCCCATGTCGTGGGCCCCAGCGGGATGATGGACGGGCAGATCGGCGTCATCCGTGACGCCCTCGACCAGATCGGGCGGGAGGACGTCGCGATCCTCGCCTACACCGCCAAGTACGCCTCCGCCTTCTACGGCCCCTTCCGGGAGGCCGTCGGCTCGTCCCTCAAGGGGGACCGCAAGACCTACCAGCAGGACCCCGCCAACGCACGCGAGTCGATGCGCGAGCTGGCCCTGGACCTGGAGGAGGGCGCCGACATGGTGATGGTCAAGCCGGCCGGACCCTACCTCGACATCCTCGCGCGGGTCGCCGACTCCGTGGACGTACCGGTCGCCGCCTACCAGATCTCCGGTGAGTACTCGATGGTCGAGGCCGCCGCCGAGAAGGGCTGGATCGACCGCGACCGGGCCATCCTGGAGACGCTGACCGGCATCAAGCGGGCCGGCGCGCAGAACATCCTCACCTACTGGGCCGTCGAGGCCGCCCGGATGCTCGGCCGATAACGGACGTACGGTGCCCCCGGCCGGTGGGATCCGGTCGGGGGCACTTTCAAGTCGCCGATGGCGTTAGGTTGTTGACCGACTTCGCCCTTCGCCGACCGTCCGGGAGACGCCCATGTCCGGTGACGCCCTCAGCCAGGATCCCGCCGAGCTGAGAAAGAGGTTCGACAACACCAGGCCGCACCCGGCCCGGATCTACGACGTCTTCCTCGGCGGCAAGGACAACTACCCCGCCGACCGCGCCGCCGCTGCCGCCGCCCTCGCCACCAACCCGCGTGGCTACCTCGACGTCCGGCACAACCGCGACTTCCTGCGCCGTGCCGTGACCCGGCTGGCCGAGGTGGACGGCATCCACCAGTTCCTCGACATCGGCACCGGGCTGCCCACCGCGGAGAACGTCCACCAGATCGCCCAGCGCATCCTCCCCGACTCCCGGGTCGTCTACGTGGACAACGACCCGATCGTCCTCGCCCACGCCCGCGCTCTGCTCACCAGCGGGCCCGACGGCCGTACCGACTACATCGACGCCGACTTCGAGAACCCGGCGGAGATACTCGAACAGGCCGCCAAGACACTGGACTTCGGCCAGCCGATGGCCCTGTTCCTGGTGGCGATCCTGCACTTCATCGAGGACGAGGTGGCGTACCCGATCGTCAGCGAGCTCGTCGAGGCGCTGCCCTCCGGCAGCCGACTGGTCATCAGCCACCTCACCGAGGACCTCAACCCCGAGAAGATCGGCGGGGTCCAGCGGTCGTACACCGAGCGGGGGCTGACCTTCGTGCTGCGGTCCAGGGCCGACGTGGAGCGCTTCTTCGCGGAGAACTCCCTCGGCCTCGCCGACCCGGGCGTGGTCCCCGTCCACCACTGGCACCCCGACCACGCGGCCCCCGTCCCCGAGCAGCCCGACCCCGCCCTGCTGGCCGAACTCGACGACATCGACCGGTCCCGGTACGCCGACATCAACGACGTCACCGACGCCGACATCAACGTCTACGCGGGTGTCGCCGCCAAGGCCTGAGCCCCGCTCACCAGCCGTTGATGTCGTCCCGGCTCTGCTGCCAGTACGTCACCCGCAGCGAGCTGTCGTAGTACACGCCCTTCGCCGGCAGCGACGGGGTCGCCGAGGCCCCGCCGCTGCTGTTCGGCGTCCTGCCCTGGAAGGCGATCGTCAGCTTGTGGCCGGTGGTGCCGCCGTCGCCGCTGCCGTCGGCCGCGGACAGCAGCACACTCGCGTACCCGGACTCGCCCGGCGCGAGGGAGACGACCGCCTGCGGGTGGGTGTCCTCGTCGGGCTGCGGCACCCACTGCATCTCGTCGAAGCGGACGACGGGGTAGTAGGTCAGGTCGCAGAGCTTGCTGCCGGTGTTGGTGACCGTGAGCAGCATGTGGTTCAGCGGGCGGGAGGCCGGCTGGGCGGTGACCTTGGTGTTGGAGCCGTCGCAGAGGACCCGGGCCGTGGTGCCGCTCCCGCCGCCGCTGCCCGGCTTCTTCGCGGCCGAGTTGCCGGCGGGCGCGGGCGTCGACCCGCCGGTGCCCGACCCCGTCGAGCCGGTCCCGGACGCGTTCGAGCCGGAGGAGCCGGAGGAGCCCGAGGAGCCGGAGGAAGCGGCGCCGGTGGAGTCCCCCGACGTCTTCGGGGTCGACGAGGCCGACGTGCTGTTCGCCGACCCGGACGTGCCCTCGTCCTTGGTGCCCGTGCCGTTCTGACAGGCCGAGAGGGCGAGGGCGGCGACGGCGGCACCGGTGGCGGCGAGCAGACGGACACGGCGGGCGGTACGCATGGGCGAATCCTCTTTCGAGTGGTGGCGTGCTTGGATGGCCACAGCCTGTGGGCCGCTCCGTCCCGTCCGCCACAGCCGCCGGACGATCAGGGACACTGGAACGGTCGCACCGGCTCTGACCTGGTAGAACAGCCCTTCCCTGGAACGGGTGAATGGGATGCGGGGGGACGGAGGAACGGTGTCGGACGGCACGGCGGGGAGCGGTTTCGCGGAGCTGCTGCGGGAGCTGAAGGACCGCTCGGGGCTGAGCTACGGCACGCTCGCCAAACGGCTGCACATGAGTACGTCGACCCTGCACCGCTACTGCAACGGGGACGCCGTACCGGCGGACTACGCCCCGGTGGAACGCCTCGCCCGGCTCTGCAAGGCCCGCCCCGAGGAACTCGTCGAGCTGCACCGGCGGTGGGTACTGGCGGACGCGGGGCGGCGACGGAAGACGGACGCGTCGGAGAAGGCGGCGAAGCCGGCCGGAGCGGCGAAGCCGGCCGAGGTGACCGAGGCGGCCGGCGTCGCCGGGGCGGTCGCGGCAGAACTGCCGGAGCCGCCGGAGCCGTTGGGCCCGTCGGAGCGGGCGGCCGGGGCGGTGCTGGGGGAGTCGGACGGCGAGCCCGTCGCGGAGCCGCGTCGTCGCCGTGTCCCGCGGCGCGCTCTCCTCGCCGGGATCGCGGTCGTCGTACTGCTCGGCGCCACCGCGCTCGCCGTACGGCTGTCCTCCGGCGGGACCGACGACAAGAACGCGGGCGCCGCCACCCAGGCGACCGGCGCACCGCACACCTCCGCGGTGCCGCCACCGGGCACCTCGTCGTCGTCCTCGCGGTCCTCCTCGGCCACCGACACCGCGCCGCCCCCGTTCACCGTCACCACCCAGCCCTACACCTGGGAGAGCCCCTGCTCCCAGCGCTATCTGATCGACCGGGCCCCGGCCGCGGTGGCGCCGCCGCCCGTGGAGTCGGACGCGACCGCGTGGGTGTCCGCGCACCAGGCGGTCTCCGCGGGCGAGCAGTACGTCACGCTGACCCTGAAGGGCACCGGCTCGGAGCCGGTGGTGCTGGAGAGCCTCGCGGTGCGCACGGTGGAACGGGGTTCACCGCTCGCCTGGAACGACTACGCGATGGGAACCCCGGGCGTCGGCTGCGGCGAGAACACACCCGCCCGTTTCTTCACCGTCGCCCTGGACGGGGTGCGGCCGACGCTCGTGCCGGCGGCGGGGCACCGGGACTTCCCGTTCAAGGTGAGCGATTCGGACCCCGAGGTCATCCATGTCAGAGCCGACGCCTCGGCGTACTCCGTGGGCTGGTACCTGGAGCTGTCCTGGTCCAGCGGGGCGCGGTCCGGGACGCTGCGGATCGACGACAAGGGGCGGCCGTTCCGCACGAGCGGCGACAACGGGCGGCCCGTCTACGAGTTCCCGCTGGGCGGCGAGGCCTGGCGGACCGCGTCGTCGGCGGGCTGAGACATGGAGGCGGCGGACGGGCCCTCGTCACGTACGCCCTGACCGTCCCGGCATCCGCTGAGCGCCGTCACGGCGACCAGCGTCAGGGCGGCCGCCGCCAGGAAACGGCGACGGCCGGGGGACGGGGCGGGGTGCGTGGCGGACATACGAGGGCTCCCTTGACGGTCTCGGCGTGGTCGGCGCCGTCGGTGCTGTCGGCGATCTCGATGTGCCCTCAGCCTGTGGGCCGACCCGTCCCGGCCGCCAGAGCGCACGGCGGATTCGGGACGCGTGAACCCGACCCACCCACCTGACCTGCACGGACACCAGCCCGTGGGACGGCGGGACGGGACGTTCGAGCACCTGGGCAGGGGTTCTTGAGCCGCCCCTGCCCGCACTTTGTCCGCATCGCGAAATGACAGGTGTAGGCGGCATGTACCTCTCTAGGCTCCCGCCAAGACGAGGATCAGCCCCAGGAGCCGTCCATGACCGTCACCAGTTCCCCCGCCGCCCTGCCGCCGCTCGCGGCCCGTGCCCGAACCGTCGGCGGTTCGCCCGTCCGGGAGATCCTCGCGGTGACCGCACGCCCCGAGATGATCAACTTCGCGGGCGGGCTGCCGGCCCCCGAACTCTTCGACCGGGAGGGCATCGCGGCCGCCTTCCGGACGGTCCTGGAGGAGATACCGGAACGGGCGCTGCAGTACTCCACGACGGAGGGCGAGCCGGCGCTCCGGCAGGGACTCGCGGCACGCATCCATGCCCAGGGCCTGCCCACCGAGGCCGACGACCTCCTGATCACCACCGGCTCCCAGCAGGCCCTCTCCCTCATTGCGAGCGCGCTCATCGACCCCGGGGACACGGTCCTCGTCGAAAGCCCCTGCTATCTCGCGGCACTTCAGGTGTTCGGGCTCGCCGGGGCGCGGGTGCTGCCCGTCCCCTGCGACGCGGACGGCGTCGACCCGGCCGCCCTCCAGGAGCTGATCCGCGCCGAACGGCCCAAACTCCTCTACCTCGTCCCGACCTTCCAGAACCCCACCGGCCGCACCATGCCCGCCGCCCGCCGCGCCGCCGTCGCCACGGCCGCCGCCCGGCACGGCCTGTGGATCGTCGAGGACGACCCCTACGGCGAACTCCGCTACGACGGCGAGCGCGTCCCCTGGATCGCGTCCTTCCCCGGCGCCGAGGACCGCACGGTCCTGCTCGGCTCCTTCTCCAAGGTGATGGCCCCCGGCCTGCGCCTCGGCTGGCTCCGCGCCCCGGCCGCACTGCGCCGCGCCTGCGCGGTCGCCAAACAGGCGGCCGACCTGCACACCCCCACCGTCAACCAGCTCGCCGCGGCCCGCTACCTGGACGTCCTGGACGGCCATGTCGCCAAGGTCCGCACGGTGTACGGCGAACGCCGCGACGCCATGCTCGCCGGCCTGCCCGACGCCCTCCCGGCCGGCTCCGCCTGGGACCGGCCCGAGGGCGGCATGTTCCTCTGGGCCCGGCTCCCGGAGTCGTACGACACCACCGCCCTGCTCCGCCGGGCGGTGGACCACGATGTCGCCTACGTCCCCGGCGAACCCTTCTACGCCGCCGACCCCGACCGCTCGACCCTGCGCCTGTGCTTCGTGACCCAGACCCCGCAGGAGATCGCCGAGGGCCTGCGCCGGCTCGCCAAGAGCCTCAACGGCTGAGGGAGTTCAGTCCCACCAGAAGTGCCACAGCCGCTCGCCGACCAACTGCTCGGCGTACGACGAGAGGGTGTCGTCGGCGCCGGGCAGCACCGCGTACGGGCAGAACGCGAAGTGCTCGGCGGCGACCCCCTCCGCCGCGTCGAGGTCGGTGGGCGGGGCGGCCACGGAGACGGCGAGGTGGTCGAGGCCGAGCGCCACCACACGTATGCCGAACCGGTCCTCCCAGGAACGCAGCACCGCGCACAGCCGGGCCACGTCCTCCTCGTGGTTCACCGGCCCGCTCCAGCCGATCGCCGCCGGTATGTCCGCGCTGCGCCGGGCCGACACCAGCGCCAGATGCGGCTCCTTCAGCCAGGGCCGACCCTGGCTCAGCGCGTCGGCGACATCGGCGGCCCGCGCGTCCGGGTCGGCGACCAGCACCGGCGCGGGGGCCAGCCCCGGCCACTCCTCGCCCTCCGGCGGGTCCTCCTCCCAGGCGTCCTCCAGCACCTCGTCGGCGTCGTGGTCCCCGGGGTACGAGGTCTCCCCGGGCGCGAAGTCCCAGTCGTCGACGTCCGCCACGTCGATCAGCACCGGCAGCAGCCCCGCACGGGCGGCCGGCGCGCCCAGCGCGGCCCAGGTCCCGGGCCCGGCGGGCTGCCCGGCGTACCACAGCAACGGCTCGTGCCACGGCCCGTCGAGCGTGTCGTCCAGCAGTCTCCCGGGCGGGAGTTGGAGCCCCAGGGAACGACCGCTCGGATCGGTCGCCAGCTTGGGCAGCGGGTTGGGAAGTGTCGCCATGGCGATGACTGTAGAGGCAGCCTCTGACAACCCGGCGACGGCGATGTCCTACGCGCCCCCCGCCGTCACCGCGTCACCGAGGTGAAGCACTCCTGCCCGCCGGCCCCCGCAGGGCGGAAGCAGATCCGGATCGCGGTTCCGGGGGCGGTCACCGTCATCGGGGTGTACACGAACGCGTCCGCGTCGGCGGCCGTCCTGATCTCGGCGCCGTGCGCCCGGCCGGCCGCCGTCACCTCCAGCCGGTCACCGACCCGCGTTCCCCACATCCGCGCCCAACTCGCCCCGCACTCCTTGCTGTAGCGCACCTCCAGCCAGGCGTCGCCGGCCGTGTGACGGGTGGCCAGCGTGACGGGGGAGGCGGCGCACCGCATGCCCATCGGGTCCCGGCCCTCGCAGGCCGCGCCCCGGCAGCGCGGGTCGGACGGGGAAGAGCCCTGGTACCGGGGCGCCTGTTCGGACGCTCGCGAAGCGCCCTCGGCGTACGGCCGCAGCAGCGCGACCGCCACCGCCAACACGCCCACAGCCATGGCACACACCGACGCCAGCACCGCCACGGCGACGACACTCCGGTGCCCGGCGAGGCGGGAGGCGGGCGCAGGCGCTGCGGCAGCCGATGCCCCCGTAGTCGTGCCTGTATCCGTAGGCGTACCCGTGGCCGGGCCCGTACCCGTAGTCGTAGTAGCCGTAGGGGATGGCGTCGCCGAAGGTGGAGCCGCCGCCGGCTCCTTCCCCCGGCCGCTCCACTCCGACTCCGCGATCTCCCAAAGCGCCAGGCAGCGCCCGTCCGGCTCGCCGGCCAGCCGGCACAGTTCCTGGACCGCCTGGCGCGGGGGCAGGGACTTGCCGTTGAGATAGCGCTCCCAGGACGACTTGCTGAACGCCGTCTTCGTCGCGAGGGCCGCCAGGCTCAGGCCGGTGCGGGCTCTCAACTCCCTCAGCGAGGCGGCCAGCCGGGTCCGCTCAGGGGTCATCCCCGCAGCGCCTTCCAGGTGCGCGGGCCCACGATGCCGTCCCCGATCAGCCCCGCCCGCTTCTGGAACCGCACCACCGCGCCCCGCGTCAGCGGGCCGAACATGCCGTCGATACCGCCCGGCGAAACGCCCGCCCGGCGCAGCAGGCACTGCACCTCCGCGACGTCCGGCCCCGCCTGGCCGTACCCCACGGTGGCGTCCCGGGTCCGGCTGTTGCCCGCGTACCAGACGCCGTCGACCCGCTGCAGACGGCAGCTGTACGAGGGTGTCGTGACCGGTGTCGACGCGGCGAGCGGAGCCGTCCGCGGCGTCCGGCCGTCGTCGGCGCCGGAGTGCCCGGTGAGCCGCAAGGTCATCAGCACGGCCGACGACACCGCCAGCACCAGGACCACCGCCCCGGCCATGAGCACGATCCGCAACGACCGCACGGAGAGCCGTATCTCAGCGGCGGGATCGGCCGACGGCGACGGCGACGGCGACACCGGCTCGGGCTCAGGCCCGGGCTCGGGCCCGGGCGCCGGTGTGTCGGCCGGCGCGGCGGTGCTCCCGCGGTCCT
Organism: Streptomyces sp. NPDC101234; assembly: GCF_044767525.1. Lineage (NCBI taxonomy): Bacteria > Bacillati > Actinomycetota > Actinomycetes > Kitasatosporales > Streptomycetaceae > Streptomyces > Streptomyces sp. NPDC101234. Next base: position 29,593 of record NZ_JBIWOA010000014.1, read on the forward strand.
TGCCGTTCTCCCAGGCCTCCGCCGCCACCTCGCGCAGTGTCAGCAGGCGGGTCGGATCGTCTCCGCCGATCCGGGCCAGTGCCTCCACGGCCTCCCCGGGCGGCAGCGACCGGCCGCCCAGATACCGTTCCCACGACTTGGGGCTGTACCCCGTCCGCGCGGCGAGCTGCCGCATGCTCAGCCCGCTGTGGTCCTTCAGCCGGCGTAAGCGCACCACCAACTGCCGTACGCGCGGATCCAGTTCAGCTGGCAGTGCTTTCCAGCGCGACATGTTCCCCCCGATGCGGTCATGAACCGTGGTCAGCGGCCCCCCGCTCCGACGCATTCTGCATGAGCATGGCCACCCCTGTACGGCCGTCCCGCCACTCCGTCCCGCGGGAGGGTGTCGGTGCAGGTCAGAGGGGGTGACGTCCCAGGAGGCCGCCACTTCGGCGACAACCGTGGCGGAGCCGTCCGGGCGGGCCGCACCGTGGTTGCGGCACCGGCTCGCCGAACGGACCGGACGCCCACCCACGACCTGAAAGAGGAACGCATGCGACCGAACGTTGTTGTCCGGACCCTCGTCGGAATCACCGCCGTCGCCGGCCTCGCCGCCGGATCCCTGGCGACCGCGGGCACCAGCTTCGCCGCGCCGGTCTCGCAGCCGGCGGTGAGCGTGCAGGCCGCCACCCTGGCCTCCTACGAGAACTTCGGCCTGACCACCGCCGAGGCCAAGAACGTGCAGAACTTCCTGGCGGAGTACTGGGGCTACACCGACGGCATCGACGGCCAGCTCGGCCCCAACAGCTGGAAGGCGTTCCAGCGCTGCCTCAAGACCTACTGGGGCTACACCGGTGACATCGACGGCGACCCCGGCACCAACACGATCAAGGCGCTCCAGCGCCTGCTGAAGGCCGACTACGGCTACACCGGTGACATCGACGGCATCGCCGGCTCGGGCACCCGCGCCGCCTTCAAGCGCTTCGCCGCCTGACAGCCGTCATACCCGCACCATCCGTACAACGGCCTGTGTCCGGTCCTCGGGGGAGGACCGGACACAGGCCGTTGTCACGGTGAGGACGCTGCTCAGAGCTTCTCGGGCGTCCTGATGCCCAGCAGGGACATGCCCTGGTGGAGGGTGCGGGCCGTCATGTCGCACAGGAACAGGCGGTTCTCCACCTGGGCCGGGGTGTCGGCCTTGAGGACCGGGCACTTGTCGTAGAACGACGTGTACAGCGACGCCAGCTGGTACAGGTACGCGGCCAGCTTGTGCGGGGCGTACTCCGCCGCCGCCTCGAAGACCGTGTCGCCGAACGCGTCCAGGTGCAGGCCCAGCGCCCGCTCCGCCACGTGCAGTTCCAGCGCCGGGTGGGCGGCGGGCCGTACCTCTCCCGCCTTGCGGAGGATCGACTGGATACGGGCGTACGCGTACTGGAGGTACACGGACGTGTCGCCGTTCAGCGAGACCATCTGGTCCAGGTCGAACTTGTAGTCCCGGCTGGGCGACGTCGACAGGTCCGCGTACTTCACGGCACCGATGCCGACCTGCTGGGCCCGCTCCCGGATCTCCTCCTCCGTGAGGTCCTGCGCCTTCTCCCGGACGACCTCGGCGGCCCGCTGCACCGCCTCGTCCAGCAGGTCCTCCAGCCGTACCGTCTCGCCCTCACGCGTCTTGAACGGCTTGCCGTCCGCGCCCAGCACCGTGCCGTAGCCCATGTTGTGCGCGGTGACGTCGTCGGTGAGCCAGCCCGCCCGCCGCGCCGTCTCGAAGACCATCTTGAAGTGCAGCGACTGGCGGACGTCCACGACGTAGATCAGGGACGTGGCGTGCAGGTCCTGGACCCGGTTGCGGATCGCCGTCAGGTCGGAGGCCGCGTAGCCGAAGCCGCCGTCCGCCTTCTGCACGATCAGCGGCACCGGCTGGTCGTCCTTGCCCCGGATCTCGTCGAAGAACACGACGAGCGCACCCTCCGAGCGGACCGCTACGCCCATCTCCTCCAGGAGCCGGGCGGTCTCGGGCATGCCGTCGTTGTACGCCGACTCGCCCACGATCTCGTCGTCGCGGATCTCCATGTCCAGCTTCTCGAAGACCGAGTAGAAGTAGACCTTCGACTCGTCCACGAACCGCTGCCACAGGTCCAGGGTCTCCTTGTCGCCGGACTGGAGGGCGACCACCCGCTTCCGGGCCCGCTCCTTGAAGTCCTCGTCCGCGTCGAAGACCGCCCGGGACGCCTTGTAGACCCGGTTCAGGTTCGACATGGCCTGCTCGCCGTCCGTGTCGGTCTCCGCGGACAGCTCGTCCGGGTTCTCGATCAGGTACTGGATGAGCATGCCGAACTGGGTGCCCCAGTCACCGATGTGGTGCCGGCCGATCGTCTTCTCGCCGGTGAAGTCGAGCATGCCGCGCAGGGCGTCGCCGATCACCGCGGACCGCAGGTGGCCGACGTGCATCTCCTTGGCCACGTTCGGCTGGGCGTAGTCGACGACCGAGATGCCCGGGTGCTCCTTGGGCGCCACACCGAGACGGTCGCCGTCCGCGTACCGCGCGGCCAGGTTCTCGGTGATCGCCTTGTCGGCGAGGGTGATGTTGAGGAAGCCGGGGCCGGAGACCTCGACGTCCTGGATCAGGTCCGCACCCGTGGTGATGTGCGAGACGACCTGCGTCGCCAGCTCTCTGGGGTTGGCCTTGGCCTTCTTGGCGAGCGCCAGGATCCCGTTCGCCTGGTAGTCCGCCCGGTCGCTGCGTCGCAGCAGGGGGTCGACTCCGTCGGCTGCCGGCAGGGCGGCGGCGAGGGCGTCGGTGAGCTGCTGGTTGACGGAGTCGCTGAGGGACGTGACCGAGGCCATGGGGTGGGAGCCGTTCTCCTCGTGGGTTCAGGTAGACGCGTCCAGTATTTCACGGGGGGTAAAGGGGTTTTTGCGGCCGCAGGGGGAACCGCGTGCCGATACGGCCCCTCATCTCTTACAGCTCATCTCTTACGGCGCTCTCGTAAAGCCGTTTTCGTTGAGGCGGCGGCGCCTGGGACAATGGAGCGGTCAGCCGTGCGACCGTACCGGCTGCCCCATGTCAGAAAGAAGGACGTGCCGATCGTGGGTCAGAGCACCGAGACCACCGACTGGGTCTCCCGTTTCGCGGATGAGGTCATCGAGGAATCGGAGCGTCAGGCCCCGGGCAAACCGGTCGTCGTCGCGTCCGGGCTCTCGCCGTCGGGACCGATCCACCTCGGCAACCTGCGCGAGGTCATGACCCCGCACCTGGTCGCCGACGAGGTCCGGCGGCGCGGCCACCAGGTCCGGCACCTGATCTCCTGGGACGACTACGACCGGTACCGCAAGGTGCCCGCCGGTATCGCCGGCATCGACGGGACCTGGGCCGAGCACATCGGCAAGCCCCTCACCTCCGTGCCCGCCCCGGCGGGCTCCGCGTACCCGAACTGGGCCGAGCACTTCAAGGCCGCGATGACCGAGTCGCTCGCCGAGCTCGGCGTGGAGTTCGACGGGATCAGCCAGACCGCCCAGTACACCTCCGGTGTCTACCGCGAGCAGATCCTGCACGCCATGAAGCACCGCGGTGACATCGACGCGATCCTCGCCCAGTACCGGACCAAGCCGAAGGCCGGCAAGAAGCCCCAGCAGAAGGCCGTCGACGAGGCCGAGCTGGAGGCCGAGGAGGGCTCGGGCGCGGCCGCCGAGGACGACGGCTCCTCCGGCTCCGCCGGGTACTTCCCGTACAAGCCGTACTGCGGCGGCTGCGGCAAGGACCTGACCACCGTCACGGCGTACGACGACGACACCACCGAGCTCACCTACACCTGCAACGAGTGCGGCTTCTCCGAGACCGTCCGGCTGACCGAGTTCAACCGCGGCAAGCTGGTCTGGAAGGTCGACTGGCCGATGCGGTGGGCCTACGAGGGCGTCATCTTCGAGCCGAGCGGTGTCGACCACTCCTCGCCGGGCTCCTCGTTCCAGGTCGGCGGGCAGATCGTCGGGATCTTCGGCGGCAAGCAGCCCATCGGGCCCATGTACGCCTTCGTCGGCATCAGCGGCATGGCCAAGATGTCCTCGTCGCGGGGCGGGGTACCCACCCCGGCCGACGCGCTGAAGATCATGGAACCGCAGATCCTGCGCTGGCTGTACGCCCGCCGCCGCCCCAACCAGTCCTTCAAGATCGCCTTCGACCAGGAGATCCAGCGGCTCTACGACGAGTGGGACAAGCTCGACGCCAAGGTCGCCGACGGCTCCGCGCTCCCCGGTGACGTCGCCGCGCACTCCCGCGCGGTGCGCACGGCAGGCGGCGAGCTGCCGCACACGCCGCGACCGCTGCCGTACCGCACGCTCGCCTCCGTCGCCGACATCACCGCCGGACACGAGGACCAGGCGCTGCGCATCCTCAGCGAACTGGACCCCGCCAACCCGCTGGGCTCGGTGGACGAGGCCCGGCCGCGCTACGACAAGGCCGAGGCCTGGATCAACACCCAGGTGCCCGCCGACCAGCGCACCATCGTCCGCGAGGAGCCGGACGCCGAACTGCTGAAGTCCCTCGACGAGGCCTCCCAGCAATCCGTACGACTGCTCCTCGACGGCCTCGCCGAGCACTGGTCGCTCGACGGACTGACCCACCTCGTGTACGGCGTGCCCAAGGTGCAGGCCGGATTCTCCGCCGACGCGACCCCCAAGGAACTGCCGGCCGAGATCAAGACGGCCCAGCGCACGTTCTTCGCACTGCTGTACCACCTGCTCGTCGGCCGGGACACGGGGCCGCGACTGCCCACGCTGCTCCTCGCCGTGGGGCAGGAGCGGGTACGGCGCCTGCTCGGGGAGTAGCCCGACACGAAGCCGGCATGAAACCGGTATGAAGAAGGGGCCCTCCGCCTGGGAGGGCCCCTTTCACTGTGCCTGTCAGGCGATGTGGTCGTCCTGCAGCTCTGCCGTGTGGCGGTTGGTGAAGCGGTTGACCATGCGGTCGGCCTCGCGCTGCGGGAGCGTGGTGCCGAAGGTGGCCTCCACGTCGCCCCTGAACTGGCTGGAGCTGGGGTAACCGCCGTCTATCGACTTCTTGAAGACCAGGTAGAAGTCTTCTTCGTTCGGCTCCGGCGGGCCGCCGCCCTCACCCAGCTCGCGGGTCCGGCCCGGACCGGAGGGGATGGGGAAGCTGCCGGTCGTCTCCGACAGGGACTCCTCAGGGAGGGGCTGCTGGTCCTGCGGGAACTGGTCCTGCGGGAACTGGTCCTGGGGGAACTGGTCCTGAGGGAACTGCTGCTGGTACTGCTGTTGCTCCTGCTGGTACTGCTGCTGCTGTGCCAGCCAGGCGGCGTACCGAGGGTCGTACGTCGGGTCGTAACCGCCCTGGTACTCGATCTGCTGGGGGTCCCTGGCCTGCAGCCAGGGGTTCGTCTCCTCCTCGGACGCCTGCTGGGGCACGTCCGCGGGCTGCTCGGTGCGCGGGGCGGGGATCAGCTCGGCGCGCTGCGCGCCCTGCGGAGCCGCCACGGCGGCGGACACGGCGGCGGACACGGGAGCCGGCAGCAGCACCGGGACCTCTATCCCCGCCGCCGCCAGACCCTCCGGAGCCGTCTCCGCCAGCGGGACGCCGTAGCGAGCCAGCCGCAGCGGCATCAGGGACTCCACCGGAGCCTTCCTCCGCCACGCCCGGCCGAAGCGGGAACGCAGCCGAGCCTGATAGACGAGACGTTCCTGCTCCAGCTTGATCACCTGGTCGTAGGAGCGGAGCTCCCACAGCTTCATACGGCGCCAGAGAAGGAACGTCGGGACCGGTGAGAGCAGCCAGCGGGTGAGGCGGACCCCGTCCATGTGCTTGTCCGCCGTGATGTCGGCGATACGGCCGATCGCGTGCCGGGCCGCCTCGACGGCGACCACGAACAGGATCGGGATCACCGCGTGCATGCCCACGCCCAGCGGGTCCGGCCAGGCCGCCGCGCCGTTGAACGCGATCGTCGCGGCGGTCAGCAGCCAGGCCGTCTGCCGCAGCAGCGGGAAGGGGATGCGGATCCAGGTCAGCAACAGGTCCAGGGCGAGCAGGACGCAGATACCCGCGTCGATGCCGATCGGGAAGACATAGGAGAAGTTCCCGAAGCCCTTCTTGATGGCCAGCTCACGGACGGCCGCGTACGAACCGGTGAAGCCGATACCGGCGATGATCATCGCGCCGGACACGACCACGCCGATGAGAATGCGGTGCATCCGAGTCAGCTGCATTGGCGCGGCCACCCGTACTCCCCTCCCCTTGCGTGTTGTTGCGCGCAACAGGGTGGCACATGTGTGCGGCGCCCGTGTTGCCGGTCAGCCCTTCTTGGCTGACGACTTCGAAGGCGACGCGGACGCGGAGGGCGACCCGGAGGCCGACTTCGACGGCGTCGCCGCAGGTGAACTCGTAGCAGGCGCCGACCCGTTGCCGCCCGTCGCGACCGCCGCCACCGCCTCCTTGGCGGCCGCCTCCGCGGCCTTCGTGAGCGTGTCGGCATCCGGCGTCTTCTCGCCGGCCAGACCCGCGCCGTTGTAGTCGACGGTGACCACCACGTTCGCGACCCGGGCCACGACCGTCTGCTGCTTGAAGGCGCCTTCCTTCTTCTTCAGGTCGTAGCGCACCACGGTCGCCTGGTCACCGGCCCCGGTCACCGGCACCGACTTGGTGTTCTTGGCACCGGACACGGACTGGGCGTCCTGCAGCTGCGTGGTGTAGTACGCCTCGGCCTGCTTGTCACCGGTACCGCGGCCGGCGTCCGAGTCGAAACGGAGGAAGGAGATGTTCAGCCAGCGGAACTGGGAACCCTTCACGCCGTTGTTGTCCAGACTGCTCCAGGAGCAGCTGCTCCGCGTCGCCGTGTCGTCCGAAGCGCCGTCCTTGCCGGACGTCACACCCTTCGGCACGAGCTGGGTGAGCGTCTTCTTCGACAGCGCCGCGCACGGCTTGGGCAGCGTCTGGTACTTGGCCGCCTGAACGGTCGAAGAAGAGGGAGCCGTGGTGGATCCGGCGGGGGCGGTGGCCGGGTTCGAGCCGCCACCGACATCCTTCGCGGAGTCGCCGGAGCCCGAGGAGCAGGCGGCCGCGAACAGGGCCACCGCGGGGACGGCGGCCGCGCAGACGAGGCCGCGGCGCAGGCGCCCTGCCCGTCGCTGTGCGTTCCGCTCGTTCCGGGCGCGCTGGTCGTTTCGCTGGACTGCTACTCGCTGCATGGTTCCTTCACTCATACGTTCGGGGTTCCTGCGGTCTGATCGGGTCCGAGGGGCCACGGTACGCGGTGAGGGAGCTGTGCGGTTTCGGTTCACGTGCTTTGCGGGCCGGGTGGAGAGGGCGTGTCCGCACCCTCAGCCGTTGAGCGCCTCGGCCAGTTGGGCCGCCAGTTTCTGGGCCCTGTCCTGCATTTCCTTGCTGTCCGGGACGGTCCCGGTGGCCATCGGCTGCTCCTCGTACTGGATGGTCACCACGACGTTGGACGTGCGGAACACCACAGTCACGGTCCGCTGTTCGGAAGTCGAGGCGGAGCCGCTGAGCTGGTCGTCGATATAGCCCTCGTCACCGAGATCGGTGAGGACACGGGGCTGGAGGTCGGCCGAGGGGGTGGAGGGGGAGGCCGAGGAGGAAGCGGAGGAGGAGGCGGAGGAGGCGGAGGTGGAGGCGTCGGCGGACGCCGAGGAGGACGCGGAGCCTGAGGCATCGGCGGACGTGGACGTGGACGCGGAGGCGGACGGGGTTGGCGACGGCGACCCGGACCCCGCCGCCCCGCTCGGCGACTCCGACTCCGACTCCGTCGGGCTCGGGGACGCGGACTCGGCGGGGATGTCGGCCACCGTCTCCAGCCGCGTGTAGATGGTCTGCGCCTCGCTGTCGTCGCTGATCGCGTTGTCGTACGACACCACGCGCTCGAAGTCGACGTGCAGCCGGTCCGTGGCGTCGGTGGACTCGACCTTCCAGCGGCAGCCGACCTTGCGGTCGGTGTCGTAGGTGAGCGTGGCCTCGCCCTCGTAGGCCTTCTCCTGCTGGTCCGCGTCGGTGATCTGGGCGATGCCGGGGAGCAGGGAGTCGAGGGTGTCGTAGCTGACCGCACCGCAGGCCTCGGGGAGGTTGCGGTACTTGCCCGGCTGGGCGGCGGCGGTGGAGGTGCCGGTGTCGGCGTTCTTGTCGCCGGCGTCGTCCCCGCCGCTGGAACCGCTCGTGCAGCCGGCCAGCAGAGCCGCGAGGAGAGCGGCGGTGCCGGCTACGTGCGCCTTCCGCTGCACGGTCAGGCTCCTTTCCGTTCACTGGGTCGCTCGGTCCTGCTCCAGTGTCCCCGCTGGTTAATCGCTTGCCGCAGCGGGGCGCCCCCTGGAGACAATGTGTATCGCACGCACTGCTGTGAACGCCGGTCCCATGTCTGATTTGGGTGCTCTTGGCATCACATTTGCATTCTGATGCGCTAAATCTTTTTGTCACGTTTCGCGGGGGAATGAGGAAGACATGTCGTACGTGGAGATACCGGGGGCGAAGGTACCGATCCGGATGTGGACCGACCCGGCGACCGTCGAGGACGTGGCCCTCCAGCAGCTGCGCAACGTCGCGACGCTGCCGTGGATCAAGGGCCTGGCGGTCATGCCGGACGTCCACTACGGCAAGGGCGCGACGGTCGGGTCCGTCATCGCGATGCAGGGTGCGGTCTGCCCGGCGGCGGTGGGGGTGGACATCGGGTGCGGGATGTCGGCGGTGAAGACGTCGCTCACGGCGAATGATCTGCCGGGGGATCTGTCGCGGCTGCGGTCGAAGATCGAGCAGGCGATTCCGGTGGGGCGGGGGATGCACGCGGAGCCGGTCGAGCCGGGGGACTTCCATGGGCTGGCCGCGGCCGGGTGGGGGGAGTTCTGGGGGCGGTTCGACGGGGTGGCGGAGGCGGTCCACTTCCGCAGGGGCCGAGCGGCCGCTCAAATGGGGACACTTGGCTCGGGCAACCACTTTGCAGAAGTTTGCATAAGTGAAGATGATTCCGTCTGGCTCATGCTTCACTCCGGTTCCCGGAACATCGGCAAGGAACTCGCCGAGCACCACATCGGCGTGGCCCAGAAGCTCCCGCACAACCAGGGCCTGGTCGACCGCGACCTCGCCGTCTTCGTCGCTGACACCCCGCAGATGATGGCGTACGAGCACGATCTCTACTGGGCTCAGGAGTACGCGAAGTACAACCGGTCGATCATGATGGCCCTCCTCAAGGGCGTGATCCGCAAGGAGTTCAAGAAGGCCAAGGTCACCTTCGAACCCGAAGTGAGCTGCCACCACAACTACGTGAGCCGCGAGCGGTACGAGGGCGTTGACCTGCTGGTGACCCGCAAGGGTGCGATCAGTGCCCGAGCCGGGCAGTACGGCATCATTCCCGGCTCCATGGGCACCGGGTCGTACATCGTGAAGGGCCTTGGCAATGAGAAGTCCTTCAACTCGGCCTCGCACGGCGCGGGTCGGCGGATGAGCCGGAACGCGGCCAAGCGGCGCTTTTCGACCAAGGACCTGGAAGAGCAGACGCGGGGCGTGGAGTGCCGAAAGGACTCCGGGGTCGTGGATGAGATCCCCGGCGCCTACAAGTCGATCGACCAGGTCATCGACCAGCAGCGGGACTTGGTCGAGGTCGTGGCGAAGCTGAAGCAGGTCGTCTGTGTGAAGGGCTAGAGCGGTGATGGGCGCGGCGCATATGGCTGCGCCCATCGGCTCGCTCGGTTCGTGCCGGCTATTTCGCGTGCCGTACCGCGTAGATCATCACGAACGCGATGATGTGGATGCCGAAGAGGAAGTAGCCCAGGAAGTACCAGACCTGGCGTTCGTTCTTGGTCTCCTGTTTCAGGCGGGCCTTTTCCAGGTCGTTTTCCAGGGCCTCCGTCGGGTCCTCGGCCGGGTCCTTGTCCGGCATCAGAGTTCCCGGTGGACCTTGGTGTTGGAGGCCTGGGCGCGGGGGCGGACGACCAGGAGGTCGATGTTGACGTGGCTGGGGCGGGTGACCGTCCAGGTGATGGTGTCGGCCACGTCGTCGGCGGTGAGGGGTTCGGCCACGCCCGCGTAGACCTTCGCCGCCTTGTCCGTGTCGCCGCCGAAGCGGGTCAGTGCGAACTCGTCCGTCTTGACCATGCCGGGGGCGATCTCGATCACGCGCACCGGCTTGCCGACGATCTCCAGACGGAGGGTCTCGGCGAGGACGTGGGCGCCGTGCTTCGCGGCGACGTAGCCGGCGCCGCCCTCGTAGGTGCCGAGTCCCGCGGTGGAGGAGACGACGACCACCGTGCCGTCGCCGCTCGCCTCCAGCTTGGGGAGCAGGGCCTGGGTGAGGTTCAGGGTGCCGATGACGTTCGTCTCGTACATCGTGCGCCAGTCGGCGGGGTCGCCGGTGGCCACCGGGTCGGCGCCGAGGGCTCCGCCGGCGTTGTTGACGAGGACGGAGATCGCCTTGAAGGCCGTGGCGAACTCGTCGACCGCCTCGCGGTCGGTCACGTCCAGCGGGTAGGCCGTGGCCTGGTGGCCCGCCTCGGTGAGCTCCTTGGCCAGCGCCTCGATGCGGTCCGCCCTGCGGGCGGTGAGGACGACGCGGTAGCCGGCTGCGGCGAGCTTGGCGGCAGTGGCGGCGCCGATGCCGCTGCTCGCGCCGGTGACTACCGCGATGCGGGAGGGGGCCATGGGGGTGTGCTCCTCGGCGGGGTGTGCGTGTGCGGGCTTGTCTGTGGCAAGGATAGGTGGGGGGTGGTTTCGGTGGTTCGGCGGCTGCGGGCCCGGTGGGGGCTTGTCGCGCCCACGCGGCGGAGCCGGATATTGAACACAGCCCCGCGCCCCTGGGTAGGGGGCCTGGCCGTCAGTGGCGCGGTGCCCCTGGGTAGGGGGCCTGGCCGTCAGTGGCGCGGTGCCCCTGGGTAGGGGGCCTGGCCGTCAGTTTCTTGGTGCCCACATGATCACTGCCATTCCCGCCAGGCAGATCGCCGCTCCCGTGATGTCCCAGCGGTCCGGGCGGTAGCCGTCGGCGACGGCGCCCCACAGGATCGAGCCGGCCACGAAGATGCCGCCGTAGGCCGCCAGGATGCGGCCGAAGTGGGCGTCCGGCTGGAACGTGGCGACGAATCCGTACGCGCCCAGGGAGAGGATGCCGCCGGCGATCCAGAGCCAGCCCCGGTGTTCCCGTACGCCCTGCCAGACCAGCCAGGCGCCGCCGATCTCGAAGAGGGCGGCGACGACGAAGAGGGCGGCGGAGCGGAGGATGAGCATGCTCGCAGGGTGTCACGTCGGGCCCGTGTCACCTGTTGGGAGGTGCCTGGGATGGGGGCCGGGTGGCATACATCCGTATGCATGTCGGACTCGGGGTCGGACGGGACGGATGGCGTGGCGATGCGGATGCGGATGCGGCGATACGGGCTTGCGGTGGTCGGTGCGGTGGCGGCGGGTGCGCTGGTGCTGGGGTCGGGCGGTACCGCCTGGGCCGGGGAGGCCGATCTCGAGGTGCACGGTTCCGCCGTGCTGGGCGGGGGCCTGATGGAGGTGCGGTTGAGCCCCCGTGATCACGGGCCGGACGCCCTGTCCGGTGCGAGTGTGCGGCTGCGCTGGTCGGCGGCGCTGGCGGACGCGCAGCGGCTGCCCGCCGGGTGTGCGCGGACCGGTGACCGGGAGGTGGTGTGCGGCACCGGGCCGCTGGCCGTGGACGAGCCCGGCGAGCAGCTGGTGGTTCCGGTACGGCTGCGGGAGCGGCCGTCGGAGGTGACGCTGTCGGTGGACGTGGCCTGGAGCGGGGGCGTGGTGGACCACGACCGTACGAACGACACGCAGCGGGTGCTGGTGCTGGCGACCGGGGACCCGTACGTCTTCTGAGCGGAGCCGGGGCCGGTCGGGACGTGGCCGGTCAGGACTTCTGCGTCGGGCCCCACATGTAGTCCTCGGCGGCCTGGGTGATCAGGTCCTTGACCGCCTGGGGGTGGGAGACGAGGGACACGTGCGAGGAGTCGATCTCGACGGTCTTGCGGGCGTTGGCCCGTTTCGCCTCGAACAGTTCCAGGCTGGGGTTGATCGCCTTGTCCTGCCTGCCGACGAGGGCGTACACGGGTTTGGTCCGCCAGGCGGCGCCGGTGAGCTTGTCCGCGAACGCCGACATCGCGATCGGACGCTGGGTGGCTGCCATGACGGCGGTCTGGCCGGCGGGCAGGTCCGCGGCGAAGACCTGGCGCAGCCGGTCCGGCTGGATGTACACGTCCGTGCCGGTGGTGCCGTCGGCGTTGCGGAAGGGCACCTGCCTGAGTGCCTGGGTGAGCGGGGCGGGGGCGAACTTCGAGGCGAGGACGGCCTGGGACTCTCCCGCGTCGGGCATGATCGCGTTGATGTAGACGAGGGCCTTGACGTTGTCGTTGCCGACGGCGGCCTGGGAGATGACCTCGCCGCCGTAGGAATGGCCGGCCAGGACGATCGGCCCCTTGATGGACTTCAGGAAACTCGCCAGGTAGGCCGAGTCCTGGGCGACGCCGCGGAGCGGGTTGGCCGGTGCGGCCACCGTGTAGCCGTTCTGCTGGAGCCGTTCGACGACACCGTTCCAGCTCGACGCGTCGGCGAAGGCGCCGTGCACGAGCACGATGGTGGGCTTCGCCCGGCCGGGATCGCCGCTCGGGCCACCGGCCTGTGCGGTGTCGGGTACCAGGACGGAGGTGGCTCCCGACAGGGCCAGAAGTGCAGCGCCCCAGCGGGCGATGTGGACGGTGCGGCGGGACTCACGGGGTATGTGCATGCCGGTCCTTCGGCGCGGGGGCGTCGGGCGACGCCCGGGATTCCAGCGTCGTGGTCCCCGGACGGCGCGGCCTCGTGGGCGGGCCGTCCGGGTGAACGCGGCACCCCGAGGGCCGGCGTCAGGTGGTGCCGTTGGTCGTTCCGAAGGTGATCCGGTAGTAGCAGGCGCCCTTGCAGGGCATCGTCGCGCCGTCGTCGAAGGCGTAGGAGTAAGCGTAGGGTGCGGCGCGTTTGAAGACCTGGGTGTAGTCGACGGGCCATGTGGAGGGGATGCAGTTGTCGCGTCCCGGCCAGGCGCCGCGGCAGCAGTAGGTGTCGCCGCCGAACGCCGCGCACGGCGGTTTGCAGCCGATCTCCTGGCCGCCGGAGAGGGCCTGCATCGCCTTGGGGCAGTCGACGTTCGTGGTGCAGGTGCCCTTGTAGCAGCCCGCGGAGCTGACCGGGTCGGTGGTCGTGGTGTGGGAGATGTTGATCCACATCGGCAGGTTGTAGCCCTCGACCTGGCTGACGTCGTAGAAGTCCGTGCCGTTCCAGGCGTTCAGGTTGAACTCGGCGAGGGTGGAGGGGAATTCGCCCCAGGTCGAGCCGCACTGGAATGTCCCGCAGCCGCCGCTCAGGCAGCTGCCGTTGCCGGCGGCGTCGAAGGAGCAGCCGGTGCGGGCCCAGAGGCGGACGTCCCAGTGGTCGGGGATGGCGAAGCTCAGGCTCTGCCCGGGTTTGAGCCCCCAACCCGTGGCCGCCACTGGGTGTTTGGGGTCGGCGGCGATGGCCGGCCAGATGGTCTGGCTGAGGCGGTTGACCAGGGTGATGGTGCGTTTGCCGACGGGGCCGGTGGCGGGTGCCGGCTGCTGCGCCGTGCGCGAGGGGGTGGCTTTGGCGGAAGCCGAGGCGCGGGGCTTCGCGTACGGGGACGCCGAGCGGGACGCCGACGGCTTCGGGGACGGGCTGACGAGGGGGGTGGCGGCCGTGGTCCGGGGGGGTGGGCGCCGGGTCGGCAGCGGTGGTGGTGCTTTGGTGCAGTTCCCCGCGCCCCTTACGGGGCGCTGTGGGCGTAGGGAATAGGTGGACGGGGGGTCTCGTTCTGTGGGTATAGTTGAATCGTAAACAACCTGGAGGGTGAGCGAGCATGCAGTTCGGGATCTTCACGGTCGGCGATGTCACGCCGGACCCCACGACGGGGCGGACGCCGTCCGAGCGGGAGCGCATCAAGGCGATGGTGGCGATCGCGCTGAAGGCCGAGGAGGTCGGGCTGGACGTGTTCGCGACCGGCGAGCACCACAACCCGCCGTTCGTGCCGTCGTCGCCGACGACCATGCTCGGTTACGTCGCCGCGCAGACGGAGAAGCTGATCCTCTCCACCTCCACGACCCTCATCACCACCAACGACCCGGTGAAGATCGCCGAGGACTTCGCGATGCTCCAGCACCTGGCCGACGGCCGGGTGGACCTGATGATGGGCCGCGGCAACACCGGCCCGGTCTACCCCTGGTTCGGGCAGGACATCCGGCAGGGCATCAACCTCGCCATCGAGAACTACGCCCTGCTGCACCGGCTGTGGCGCGAGGACGTCGTGAACTGGGAGGGCAAGTTCCGCAGCCCGCTGCAGGGCTTCACCTCCACCCCGCGCCCGCTGGACGGGATAGCGCCGTTCGTCTGGCACGGCTCCATCCGCTCGCCCGAGATCGCCGAGCAGGCCGCCTACTACGGCGACGGCTTCTTCCACAACAACATCTTCTGGCCCGCCGACCACACCAAGCGGATGGTCGAGCTGTACCGGGCCCGGTACGCCCACTACGGGCACGGCACGCCCGAGCAGGCGATCGTCGGTCTCGGCGGCCAGGTGTTCATGCGGAAGAACTCGCAGGACGCGGTGCGCGAGTTCCGGCCGTATTTCGACAACGCGCCGGTCTACGGCCACGGGCCCTCCCTGGAGGACTTCACCGACCAGACCCCGCTGACCGTCGGCACGCCCGAGCAGGTCATCGAGAAGACGCTGGCCTTCCGCGAGTACGCCGGCGACTACCAGCGTCAGCTGTTCCTCGTCGACCACGCGGGGCTGCCGCTGAAGACGGTCCTGGAGCAGCTCGACATGCTGGGCGAGGAGGTCGTGCCGGTGCTGCGCAAGGAGTTCGCGAACGGCCGTCCGGCGGACGTTCCCGAGGCGCCGACGCACGCGTCGCTGCTGGCCGCCGCCGCTGCCGAGAAGACGGAGACGAAGGAGGACCGGGCATGAGGCTCGTCGTCGTGTCGGCGGGGCTGAGCGTGCCGTCGTCCACGCGGCTGCTGGCGGACCGGCTGGCCGCCGCGGTGGGGCGGGAGACCGAGGTGCAGGTCGAGGTCGTGGAGCTGCGCGACCTCGCCGTCGAGATCGCGCACAACTTCACCAACGGGTTTCCGGGGCGCAAGCTCGCGGCCGCCCTGGAGGCGGTGGCGGAGGCGGACGGCCTGATCGCCGTGACGCCGGTGTTCACGGCGTCGTACAGCGGGCTGTTCAAGTCGTTCTTCGACGTGCTCGACAAGGAGGCGCTGGTCGGCAAGCCGGTACTCGTCGCGGCGACCGGCGGTACGGCCCGGCACTCGCTGGTGCTGGAGCACGCGCTGCGGCCGATGTTCGCGTACCTGCGGGCCGTGGTCGTACCGACGGGCGTGTACGCGGCGTCGGAGGACTGGGGCGCGGAGGGCCTGGAGGACCGCATCGAGCGGGCGGCGGAGGAGCTGGCACGGCTGATGTCGGGGCTGGCGGCGACGAAGCCGCAGAAGCCCGACGACGTGGCGGTGATCCCGTTCGCGGAGCAGCTGGCGAGGCTCAGCGCCCCGTAAGGGGCGCGAGGCCGTATCGATATGCGGCTCCGCCGCGTGGGGGCGCCCAGCCCTACCCGGGCGGCAGCCGAAAATCAACCGGACTGCGCGCCCGTCCCCCACCGGGCGGCAGCCGAAATTCGACCGCCCGGTTGCCTCTGTGACGGTGAGAGGCAGGTAAAAAGGGTGATCGTAGGCCCGCTCACCACGGCGGAACCGCCGGAGGCCTTGGCAGACTGGGTCCGTGCCCCAGACTGTGCTGCTCGCCGAAGACGACCGCGCCATCCGCCACGCCCTCGAGCGTGCCCTCACCCTGGAGGGTTATGAGGTGACGGCGGTCGCGGACGGCGTGGAAGCCTTGGCGCATGCCCACCGCGACAAGCCCGACGTCCTCGTCCTCGACGTGATGATGCCCGGGATCGACGGTCTCCAGGTCTGCCGCGTCCTGCGCGCGGAGGGCGACCGCACCCCCATCCTGATGCTGACCGCGCTCGTCGAGACCGCCGACCGGATCGCCGGGCTGGACGCCGGCGCCGACGACTACGTCGTGAAGCCCTTCGACGTCGAAGAGGTCTTCGCCCGGCTCCGCGCGCTGCTGCGCCGTACCTCCCCGGTGACCACCGGCGGCGGCAGCGGCGGCGGCTCCGTGGCCACCGACCCCGGCCGGGAACCGCAGGTCTCCGACCGCCAGGTCGAGGCCGCCGGACTGCGTATGGACCTCCAGGCCCGCCGGGCCTGGCGCGGCCGGCGCGAGCTGGAGCTGACCCGTACCGAGTTCGAGCTCCTTGAACTGCTCGCCCGGAACGCGGGAATCGTCCTCGACCACTCCACCATCTACGACCGGATCTGGGGCTACGACTTCGGACCCGGCTCCAAGAACCTCGCCGTCTACGTCGGTTACCTGCGCCGCAAGCTCGACGAGCCGGGCGCCCCGCAGCTGATCCACACCGTCCGTGGCGTGGGTTACGTGCTGCGGGAGGACTGAGTGGGCCGCCTCGGGCGGCTGGAGCGGCTCAGGCGGGTGCTGGCCCAGCGCCGGCCCAAACTGGTCTCCCTGCGCACCACCTTCGTCGTCTCCTTCGCGGCGGTCACCGCCGCCGTCACGATCGTCGTCGGCATCCTGTCCTACAACGCCGCCGCCCGCCTGGTCCGTGTCGACCAGCAGTCGGTGTTCACGCAGGTCGTCTCCGACGTCCAGGACGAGGTGAAGACGCACAAGATGGTGCCGGACGACTTCTCCTCCTCCCGGCCCGGACATGATCTGGTCCGCCCGGCCCGTACCGACGTCCAGGTGCTCGGCGCGCAGGGCCAGATCGTCGACCACGGCGACCCGGTGCTCCCCGTCACCGTCGCGGACCGGGCGGCCGCCATGGCCAGGCACGCCGGGAGGACGGTCCAGCACAAGGACGTCCGGGTCGGCGACGACCTGTTCCGGATCGCCACGGTCGCGCTCGGCGACGGGCGGGGCGCGGTGCAGGTGGCGCAGGAGTTCAGCGACACCGAGGACCTGCTGAAGGCGCTCCAGCAGCGCACCCTGGCGCTGATGGCGGCGGTCGTGGTCGCCGCCGGGCTGTTCGGCTGGTGGCTGGCCCGCCGGATCACCCGGCGGCTGGTGATCCTCACCTCGGCCGCGGAGGACGTGGCCCGCACCCGGCAGCTGGGCATCGAGGTCCCGGTCACCGGGCTCGACGAGGTGGGCCGGCTCGGCCGCGCCTTCGACCGGATGCTCGGCCGCCTCGCCCAGTCGGAGGAGGACCAGCGGCGGCTCGTCCAGGACGCCGGGCACGAACTCCGCACCCCGCTGACCTCCCTGCGTACGAACATCTCCCTCCTGCGCCGTATCGACGAGCTGCCGCCCGCCACCCGGGACGAACTCGTCGCCGACCTCGGCCAGGAGGCGCGCGAGCTGACCGACCTGGTCAACGAACTGGTCGACCTCGCGGCCGGGCAGTCCGACACGGAGCCCCCGCAGCAGGTGGACCTGGCCGACATCGCGGAGGACGTGGCGGGGCTGGCCCGCCGTCGTACCGGGCGTGAGATCAGGGTCCGCTACAGCGGCGACACGAGCACCGACGGCCGCCCCGGGATGCTGCAGCGGGCCATCTCCAACCTCGTCGAGAACGCCGCCAAGTTCGACCGCGGCGGCAAGGCGCCCATCGAGATCAGCGTCACCGGCCCCGCCCGGCCGGGCACGGTCCGCGTCGAGGTCCTGGACCGCGGTCCCGGTATCGCCGACGGCGACCTGATCCGTATCTTCGACCGCTTCTACCGCGCCGCCGACGCCCGGTCCCTCCCCGGCTCCGGCCTCGGCCTCTCCATCGTCCGCGAGGTCGCCATGGCCCACGGCGGCACCCCCTTCGCCTTCCGGCGGGAGGGCGGCGGCTCGGTGATCGGCTTCACGGTGGGCGGCGGGATCGTGGGAGGCGGCTTCCCGCGCGCGTGAACCACGTGCTCCGGGCCGCCGGCGGGCCCTCCGCCGATGTGAACCACGTGCTCTGGGCCACCGGCCGGCCCCGCGCCCGCGTCTTCCGGTACGGCACCGCGACCGCCGTGGCCGTCCCCGCCCTCTCCGGCCGGCAACCCGGCCGCGATCGCGGTGTGCGAGCGGGTGGGAATGCGCGGGTACCTGTTCGGGGCGGCCGGGGTCGGGTGATGATCGGGGCACCGGGTGACCTTGGGGAGGATGCCATGCTGACCGATCAGGAGGCCGCGGCGCTCGCGTGCGTCGACGAGGCGGCCGTCGGCAGGACCTTGCTGGAGCTGATGGCCGTCCCGAGCGTGACCGGGAGCCCGGCGGAGTCGGAGCTCCAGCACCTGCTGGCCGGGCGGCTGGAGCGGCTGGGCCTCGACGTGGACCTGTGGTCGATGGATCTGCCCGCCCTGCTGGCCGACCCGGAGTTCCCGGGGATGGAGGCGGCGCGGGACGAGGCGTGGGGACTGGTGGGGCGGACCGGCGAGGGGGACGGGCCCACGCTGATCCTCCAGGGGCATGTGGACGTGGTTCCGCCTGGGGACCGGGCCGCCTGGGAGGGCGATCCGTTCGTGCCGCGGGTGACCGGCGACGTCGTACACGGGCGCGGGGCGTGTGACATGAAGGCGGGCCTGGTGGCGCACCTCGCCGCCCTGGCCGCGGTCCGGGCGGCCGGGGTGCGGCTGCGGGGGCGGGTGGCGGTGCACTTCGTGGTGGGGGAGGAGGACGGCGGGCTCGGCGCCTTCGGGACCCTGCGGCGCGGGCACACCGGCGACGCCTGTGTGATCACCGAGCCGACGGCGGGAACGCTGATCACGGCCAACGCGGGGGCGCTGACCTTCCGGCTGTCCGTGCCGGGCAAGGCGGCGCACGCCAGCTCCCGGGACGCGGGCGTGAGCGCGATCGACGGATACCTGGCGATCCACCGGGCGCTGGCGGAACTGGAGAACGCCCGCAACCACGCGCCCTCTCCCCTGATGGCCGAGTACCCGATCCCGTACGCCCTCTCGGTCGGGACCCTGCGTGCCGGGGACTGGGCCAGCAGCGTCCCGGACCTGCTGACCGCCGAGGGGCGGCTGGGCGTCCGGCTGGACGAGGACCCGGCCGAGGCGCGGGCCGGGCTGGAGCGGTGCGTGGCCGAGGTGTGCGCCGCCGACCCGTGGCTGCGCGCGCATCCGGCGACGGTGACCTGGCCGGGCGGGCAGTTCGCGAGCGGGCGGCTCCAGGAAGGCCATCCGCTGCGGGGCGTGGTGCGGGACGCCTGCGCGGACGCCAACGGCTGGTCGTCCCGGCCCCGCGAGCGCGGGGCGCCGTACGGCAGCGATCTGCGGCTGTACGCGGGGGCCGGGATCCCGACGCTGCAGTACGGGCCGGGGGACGTCCGGGTGGCGCACAGCGCGCAGGAGCGGGTGTCGGTGGCGGAGGTGGTGGCGGTGGCCCGGACGCTGGTGGTGACGGTGCTGCGGACGGTGGGGGGCGAGTAGGCGGTGTGCCGCCCGGGGGCGCCTTCGAGCCGAAGGGGCTGGGCAGAAGCCGACCAGGGGGTGCCGTGGAAACGAGCGGGCAGGGGATGAACCCGGACGACGACGGCCTGAGGATCCGCCGGAGCGACTGGGAGCGGGTCGAGGAGGCCGCGTCCGCGCTGCGCCGGACGCAGTACGACCTGCTCCACGGCGCGGGCTCCGCCGAGCGGGCGCTGGCGGGGGCGCTCGGACGCGGCAGCCCCTACCGCTTTGAGGCGCTGGAGATCCTGCGCGGCCACCCGCAGTACCTCGACGGGCCGCTGCTGCGCCAGGTCATGGACCTGTGCCTCTCCCACCGGTGGTGCGGGCAGGCGCGCGAGGTCGCTGTGCGGACTCCCGGACGGGTCGTCGCCGAGCACCTCGCGGACATCGTCCGGGACCTGCTCGACGCCGACGACGCGGACGAGGACGCCTACGACACCTATCGGCGGCTCGCCGAAGCTCTTGAGGAGATGCGGGCGTGGGACGTGCTGGCGGTGCTGGTGCGGCGGGCGTCGGCACACGCCTCGGCGGATGTGCGGAGGTGGCCGACGACTTCCTGGTGGTCTTCCGGGACGTCGAGGCGGCCTTCCGCCGCGCCACCGGTGAAGGGCCGGGGCGGTGACGTCACGAACAGCGCGGGGCCGGGGCCGGAAAACCCCGGCCCTTCTCACGCCCCCCAGGGAACCGTGAGGAATCCCTCCGCCCGGGCGCTCGCCAGGCCGATCCGCGGGATGTCGCTGCTCCTCGCGAAGAGCAGGTAGCGGGGCTCCCACACCGGGCGGTACTTCGCGTTCGCGCGGTACAGGGACTCGATCTGCCACCAGCGGGAGAAGAACGTCAGGATCCAGTGCCACAGGCGCAGGACCGGGCCGGCGCCGAGGCGGGAGCCGCGTTCGAAGACCGAGCGGAACATCGCGAAGTTCAGGGAGACCCGGTCGATCTTCAACTCGGCCGCCTGGAGGAGGAGTTCCACGACCATGAACTCCATCAGGCCGTTCTCGGAGTCGCGGTCGCGGCGCATCAGGTCCAGGGAGAGGCCGTGCTCGCCCCAGGGCACGAAGCTGAGGAGGGCGCGGGGGGTGTCGTCCGCGTCCCGGCACTCCAGCATCATGCAGCGGCCGTCCGCCGGGTCGCCGAGGCGGCCGAGCGCCATGGAGAAGCCGCGCTCGGTGGCGCCGTCGCGCCAGTGGTCGGCCTTCTCCATGAGCTTGGCCATCTCGTCGTCCGGGATGTCCTCGTGGCGGCGGACACGGACCGTGTAGCCGGCCCGGCGGACCCGGTTGTGGGCCTGGCGGACGACCCGCATCGCACGGCCTTCGAGGGTGAAGTCGGCGATGTCGACGATCGCCTCGTCGCCCAGTTCCAGGGCGTCCAGGCCGTGGCGGGCGTAGACCGTGCCCGCCTCCTCGCTCGCGCCCATGACGGCGGGGGTCCACGCGTGGCGCTGCGCCTCCGTCAGCCAGGCGTCGATCGCGCCGGGCCAGGCCTCCGGGTCGCCGATCGGGTCGCCCGAGGCGAGGCTGACGCCGCCGACGACCCGGTAGGTGACCGCGGCCTTGCCGGTCGGGGAGAAGATCGCCGCCTTGTCGCGGCGCAGGGCGAAGTAGCCCAGGGAGTCACGGGCGCCGTGCTTGTCCAGCAGCTCGTGCAGCCGGGTCTCGTCCTCCGGGCTGAGCAGACGGCGGCCGCGCGGGGAGCGGAAGCCGGCGTACAGGACCAGGCAGAAGGCGGCCGCGAGCAGGATGTTGATGATGATGTCGGTCCAGCGCGGGGCGTGGACCGCGGTGACGTGGTCGGCGAGCGGGCCGACGCTGACACCCCGCAGGAGGGTGTACGCGATCTCGTCGGGGAGGGTGGCGCCGGGGAGCTTGTTCGTCGCGTGGACGAGTAGGGTGCCCAGGCCGCCCGTGACCAGGACACCGCCCGCGGCCACCGCCACGGCCGTCTTCGGGTTGGACGGGTCGCCGACCGCGTTGAACTCCCGGCGGCTGATCAGCAGCGCGGCCACGAAGAGGCCGGTCACGGCCGCCGAGACCCAGTTGAAGACATGGGCGCGGTACTCGTGCTGGGTGAGCGCGAGGACGTAGAGCGCGAAGAGCGGGGTGGACAGCGCGATGTTGACCACCCAGGCCGCGCGCTTGCGGCGCCGCATCACCAGGACGAAGAAGATCGCGAGGGCGGCCGAGACCAGGCCCGCGGTCGCCAGGTACGGCGTGAAGAACTGGCCGGAGTGGTGCGCGTGCTGCCGGTGGAGGTGCAGAGTGATACGGCCGTTGTTGTGTTCGTCGACCTCTTCGCGGAACGGGAGGGACAGCACTGCCGCTATGTTCAGTACGGCGATCACGCGCAGGTACCAGACGGTGGCGTCGGCGGCTCGTCTGCGCAGTGCGCCGCCGCGGTCGGTGCCGGGGGCGCGGCGGGCGGCGGAGGCCCGCGGGGGGTTCAGGGTCGACGGCTGTGGGGGCATGGTGACCGGTCACCTTGGGGACGGGGGACGGGGGACGATGACAGCGGGGACGGCAGCCGGAACGGCGGCGGGATGACAGAGGGGCTGACCCTACAGCCTGTAGGTTAGCTGTGGGAGGCGCGGGCGAGATCCCTCGTGGTACGGAAAAAGGTGTGAAAGCGAGGGCGGTCCTTACGCGACCCTCGCGCTCGGCTTACGATCATTTCCGGTCGGCTTCGAGATCATCCGGTCGGTTCGAGATCACCCGTTCGGCTTACGGCCGCTCCCGTTCGGCCTACGACCGTTCCCGCTCGGCCCGCCGGCGCGCCACCAGCATCCACGCCAGGTTGCCGATCGCCGCGCCCGCCAGCACCGCCGCGACGATCACCCCGCCCGTGGCCAGCCCGTCGCTGAACAGGTGCGGACGCCGGTCCAGGGCCTGGAGACCGAAGCCGGACAGCTCGTACACGCCCACCGCCGCGACCAGCAGGCTCGCCACCAGCACCGCCACCGTGGGGGCGAGGCTGCGCCGCGCCTCCTGTGTGTCCGTGCCCTGCATGAGTACCCCCGTGAGCTGACGGGCCGCCGTGGCCGATGGGGAACCTACAATACGTAGGGTCCGGATAGCCTCAGGACGTGCGTATTTACATCAGCGTGGATATGGAAGGCATCACCGGGCTCGTCGACAGGGACGACGTACAGCCCGGCGGGCGGGATTATGAGCGCGGCCGGTCGATGATGGCCGAGGACGTGAACGCGGCGATACGCGGGGCGGTGGCCGCCGGGGCCACCGAGGTGCTCGTCAACGACGCCCACGGGCCGATGCGGAACCTGCTCCCCGAGGCCCTGCACCCCGCCGCCCGGCTGGTGCGCGGCAAGCCGAAGAAGATGCTCATGCTGGAGGGCCTCACGGCGGAGTACGACGCGGCGATTTGCGTCGGCTATCACTCCCGGGCCGGTGCCCTCGGCGTCCTCAGCCACAGCTTCATGGGCCACGAGATCGAGGACATCTGGCTGGACGGCAGGCCCGCCGGCGAGATCGGGCTCGCGCACGCCACCGCTGCCGCGCTCGGCGTCCCCGTCGTGGCCCTCACGGGTGACGACGCGGCGTGCGCCGAGATGACGGCATGGGACGAATCGGTCGCCACCGTCCCCGTGAAGTACGCCCGGGACCGGTTCGCCGCGGAGCTGCGTCCCGCCGAGGAGGCCCGCCGGGCGATCGAGGAGGCCGTCACCGGGGCGCTCTCGCCCGTGCCGAAGCGGCCCGCCGCGCCCGAGGGGGAGTCGGCCCTCGCCGTGCGCTGGCAGTCCGCCTCGGTCCCCGCCGTGCTCCTCGGCATCCCCGGAGTGACGGCGGTCGACAGCCGTACCGTCCAGGCCCGGGGGCCGCTCCCCGCCCTCTACCGCCAGTTCGGCGTCTGGATGCGGGTCGCCTCCTCGCTGACCAACCAGCCGCCGTACTGCTGAGCCCGCTCGGCGGGACTCAGCCGAACCGGCCCGCCACGTAGTCCGCCGTCCGCTGGTCCTGCGGGGAGCCGAAGACGTCCTCGGTGGCGCCGTGCTCGACGATGCCACCCGGGGTGCCCTGCTCGGCCAGGAAGAACGCGCACTGCTGCGAGACTCGGTGGGCCTGCTGCATGTTGTGGGTGACGATCACGATCGTCACCTGGCCGGCCAGGTCGTGGATCGTCTCCTCCACACGGCGGGTGGAGGTGGGGTCCAGGGCCGAGCACGGCTCGTCCATGAGCAGCACCCGGGGGCGGACGGCCAGCGCCCGCGCGATGCACAGACGCTGCTGCTGGCCGCCGGAGAGGGCGCCGCCGGGCTGCCGGAGCCGGTCGCGGACCTCCTTCCACAGACCCGCGCGGGTCAGGGACTCCTCGACCAGCTCGTCCTTCTCCCGGCGGCCCGCCTTGGTGCCGGTCAGCTTCAGGCCCGCCACCACGTTGTCGTAGATCGACATCGCCGGGAACGGGTTCGGCTTCTGGAAGACCATGCCGATCCTGCGGCGGGCGTCGGTCAGCCGCCAGGACGCGTCGTAGATGTCCTCGCCCTCGAACAGCACCTCGCCGCCGAACTGGGCCGACGGGATCATCTCGTGCATCCGGTTCAGGGTGCGCAGGAACGTCGACTTGCCGCAGCCGGACGGGCCGATCAGCGCGGTCACCTCGCCCGCGGGCATGGTCAGCGACACCCGGCTGAGCACCTGGTGGGAGCCGAACCACGCGGAGACGGCACGGGCTTCGAGGGTGGCGGGAGCGGGGCCGTCCACCGTGGCGGCGGGCAGTACGACGGTGTCGGTCATCTCAACTGTCTCGGTCATTTCAGTCACCTCGGTCACAGCAGGTTCGGCAGCAGTTCGGTGGTGCGCGTCGCGACCTGGAGGCCGAGCACCGCGACGACCGGGGCGAAGACGATCCAGGTCTGGTGGCGGCCCCAGCGGTGCCACGTCCAGACGGCGGCCACGGCGCAGAGCAGCAGCGCCTGCAGCCACATCACCAGCGGCCACGGCACCCCGGAGGGGCGGGCCAGCGGCTCCTCGGACGACGGCAGCGTGCCGGCCCGGATCACGGCCGACGGGGTCTGGAACGGCGCGGAGACCA
Source organism: Streptomyces sp. NPDC101234 (assembly GCF_044767525.1). NCBI lineage: Bacteria > Bacillati > Actinomycetota > Actinomycetes > Kitasatosporales > Streptomycetaceae > Streptomyces > Streptomyces sp. NPDC101234. The sequence goes on from NZ_JBIWOA010000014.1 coordinate 54,119, forward strand.
TGTCGGCGTCCACGCGCAGGATGCCCGAGGGCATGAACTTCGGGCCCGTCGCGGTGATCAGGACGATCCGGCTCTTGCCGGCGGCGAGCGCGGTCGGCGCCGGGTCCCCGGCCCGTCGTACGTCGATGACCTGGAACCTGGCCTTGCCCTGCCCGGTGACCACGGTGAACGTGTCGCCGGTGGCGAGCTGGGAGAGCTTGCCGAACGGGCCGCCGTACGCCGCCGCGCGGCCCATCAGCACGCTGGTGCCGGCCTGGCCGGGCATCGGGGTGTCCCGGCGGTGCCCGGGGCCGTCCGTCATCACGGAGGAGTCGGTGCCCTCCAGGACGACCTGGCTCAGGCCCAGCTTCGGTACGTCGATGAGCGCGACCGGCGTGCCCGGGGCCAGCAGCTTGCCGTCCTGGCCGGTCTGGGCCACCGGGGCGGTGCCGAGGGCGAGTTGCTCGCGCAGCTGGTCGAAGTCGGCGTGCTGTGCGGAGTGTTGCTGGGCGCCGCTGACCACCAGCAGCTGCACGGTGATGCCGAGCAGCAGGGCGGCGAGGCTGAGCAGTCCGCCGCGTGAGAGGTGGCGGACGAAGGTGAGGCTGCGGACGGGCCTGCGCGGCACGGCCGGAGCCAGAGCTTTCGGAGTGGGTACGGCGACGGTCACGGCGGCCCGCCTCCTTCGGGAAGGTAGATGAGGGCCGCCGGGAGCCGTACGAGGCTCCCGGCGGGCCTGTCAGCCGGTCAGGTGGACTTGATGGTGAAGTTGGCGCCGGCCTTCGAGTTCACGGTCGAGGAACCGACGTAGAAGGCGTGCAGGGTGTGCTTGCCCTTGGCCAGCTTCGGCAGGGTGACGACGACCTTGCCGCCGCTCAGGGTGCCGGTGGCGATGACCTTGGAGCCCTCGTAGATACGGACGGTGCCGGTCGGGGTGGTGCCGGACGCGGTGACCTTGACGGTGACCTTGGCCTTGGCGGTGTGGCTCACCGAGGTGGGCGCCGAGGAGGCCACGGACGCCGTCGCCTTGGTGATCTTCAGGGAGACGGTCGCCGAGGACGCGTTCAGCTTGGTGCTGCCGCCGTAGGACACCGTCAGGGAGTGCGTGGCGACCTTGAGGTGGTTCGACAGGCCGATGGTGACCTTGCCGGACGCGTCCAGGGTGCCGGTGCCGAGGGTGGTGGCGCCCTCCTTGACGGTGACCTTGCCGGCCGCGGTGACGCCGTGCGAGCCGGCGACGGCGACGACGACCTTCGGGACCTTGCCGTAGGCGGTGGTGGCGGCCGTCGCGGTCGTGGTGCTCTTGTACTGGACCGCGCCGGTCCAGGTCGCGGCCGCACCCGTGCCGTTGACGTTGTTGGCGGTGACCTGGGTGGTGTATGTGCCCGTGGCCAGGCCGGTGAAGGAGGCCGACGTGGTGGTGGTCGCGACGTCCTTCGTGGCGACGACGCCGCCGTCCGCGTCGAACAGCGTGACCCGGTAGTCGGTGACCGGCATGGCCGGGACGGTGCTGCTCGGCGTCCAGCTGAGGTTGAGGCTCGCGTCGCCGACCGTGGTCTTCAGGGCGGGCGCGTTCGGCACCGAGCTGTCGAAGGAGCTGGACTCCTCCAGGCCGCCGAGCTTGGCGTGCTTGGCCACGGAGACGGAGCCGTTGTAGGACTCGTTGACGAAGCCGAACTTGGCGATGACCGCCTCGGCGGCGTCCGACGCCAGCTGCGCCGTGTGGCTGCCGCTGGTGACGAAGACGTCGTACAGGTCCTTGTCGAAGAAGATGCTGGTCGGGTCGATGGCCCGGCTCGGCACGACGTTGTACACGTCACGGCCGAACGTCGAGTTCTCGTAGTAGGCGTTGACCGGCGTCACCTTGCCGTTGACCGTGGTGACCGGGCTGGTGGCGCCCGTGTCGCCCGGCAGCTGGACGGAGGCCAGGTGACCGCCGGCGGCGGCCGCCGTCTGGCTGTAGTCGGGGGAGACGCCGTTGACCTGGGCGATCCAGGAACCGACGGAGAACGGGACGAGCGCGCCGTCCTCGGTGAGGGCCGAGTTGGCCTGGTTCTCCTGGACGACCGCGACGTTCGCGGAGAGCGTGTCGTTGGTGACGCCGATCGCGTTCAGGAAGAACTTGCGGGTGCCGGAGCTGGTCTGCGGGATCTTCGGGTGCACGGTCTGGCCGTTCACCACGGTCAGCGTGCCCGTGTAGATGTCGTGCAGCTGACTCACGGTCAGGGTGTCGAGAGCCGAGCCCTTGACCGCGACGCCGACCGCGTCACGCGCCATCGGGATGTAGGTGAGCGCGCTGCCGGAGTTGGACGGACCGCCGGAGGAGCGGGCGAAGTCGACCTGGCCCTTGACCGAGGCACCGGAGGAGTCCAGGTCGCCGGTCAGCGACTCGCTCAGGGCGGTGCGGCCGGCGCCGGAGCCGTTCGGGCGCAGGAAGGTCGTGCCGCCGGAGCGGGTGGTGATCTTCGTGCCGGTGGCGCCGGTGCCGGGCTGGATCGCGTCGTACGACGCGATGCCCGCGCCGTTCGTCGACTTCACGGCGGTGGCGGAGTAGCTGGTGCCGTTGATGGTGTCACCGGCCAGGGCGTTGAGGACGTCCTGGGTCGTGTCCGAACCCACGCCGACCAGCTGGCGGAATCCGGCGTCCGGGTCGGCGACCGCCGGAGTGGCGAGGGCGATGCCACCGGCCACCACGGCAGCGGCGACGAACGCCGCTTGAGAGCGCAGTCTGCGCATCGAGAGTCTCCTGACGAGAGCTTGCTAGCTGGGGTGTTGCCAGAGGATCTGGCAGGGTGGTACGGGCCGTCCGCCCCGACTGCCTTTCGGGGCGGGCGGCCGTCTGCGGGAGCACCGGGTGGCGCTCCGGTCCGGGGGAGCGCCGCGAGGCGCTCGGGGGTTACGGGAGCAGTCGCCGCAGCCGCCGCGACAGCTCCGGTAGTTCGGGTACGACGGTCACGGTCCGCCCGCCGGGCAGCGGGAGGCGCAGCGGCAGTCGGAGCCGGTTGCCGCCCGCGAAGGGGGCGCCCACTCCGGCGACCGCCCCGAGCGCGGCACCGACCGGCACCGCATAGCGGAGCGGATTCGCGGGGTCGGCCGGGGTGTTGCCGGCCGCGGTGGTCTGCAGCGCCTTGCCGCCGTCGAACGACGGCTTGGCGCTGGGCGCGGCACTGGCGCCGCCGGCTCCGGCACCCGTACCGGCGCCGCCCGCCGTGCCACCGGTGTCCCCGGTGGTACCCGGGGCACCGCCGCCGCTCGTGGAGGCGCCGCCGCCGTCGGCCGAACCGGTGCCGCCGCCCGCGGAGGTCGGGCCGGTGTAGTCGAGGAGCGCGTTCGCCGCCTTGACGGTCTGGGCGCGCAGCTTCGTGGAGAGCGGGGCGTAGCCCTCGGGCAGGCGGCCCGGGTCGGCACCCGGGGTCTGGCCGGTGGCCGAGGCGTAGCGCAGCAGGGCCGCGTAGTCCTGGCGGGCCGCCTTGGTCACCTCGCCGGGCCGGACCGCCGCGTACACCAGCTCGGCCAGCGGGTAGGCGCCCTTCGCCGTGGCGTTCGCCGGGGTGATCTCGGCGACGCCGGAGCCGGTGGCGGTCGCGGCGGCCGCGGTCAGGCCGGCCGCGGTCGGGGCCACGTACTTGCCCGCGGAGTTCTTCAGCTCGGCCGTCTGGAGGCCGTAACGGGCGGCGGAGGCCGCGTCCGTGATCGTGATGACGAAGCGCGAACCGACGATCTGCGGGCCGGAGCTCTTGTACACCGGCGGGGTGGCCAGCGCGTCCCAGGTGGACTTCCACAGGGTGTCGGCGCGGCGGGTGTGCAGGGCGCCGGCGTGCATGTCCTCCACGTAGGGGTGGAAGTCGATCATGCACTGCTTGTTGGTGGCCGGTGCGTCCGAGCCGGGCGGGACCGTGCACCAGGGGTCGCTCTTCGGGTATTCGTCGGTGTTCGACGGGTCGAAGGCGATGCCCATCGGGTTCAGGTCCGCGTTGGTGCTGTAGTACGGGTTGACCCGCATGCCGTCGTCGTCGGGGACTCCGGCCAGGAACTGACGGGCGTCCTTGTCGGCGTAGATCCACTGCCAGATCGCACGGGCGGTGTCGGAGTGGCCGAGCGAGGTCATCAGGTCGGTGTCGGTGGCCGGGGTCTCGGCGACCGACAGGTACGCGAACTCCGGGTTCAGCGCCTGGAACTCCGGGTCCGAGGCGAGCCCGGCCGGGTTCTTCCTCGCCCAGCCGTACCCCTTGGCGGCCGTGCCGTTGAGGACCGAACCCCAGGTGGAGCTGCGGTAGGACTCGGTGAGCAGCTTGGCGACCAGGCGGGCGTTCAGCTTGATGGACTCGATCTTGGTGCCGTTGAGTTTCTCGACGGATTCCGGTGCCCCGGACGCGGATCTGCGCTCGATCGTGAAGCCGATGACGGCTCCGGAGAGTGCGACCGGCGCGTACGTCGTCGTACCCGAGGGCGCTGTCGTGCCCGTGTCGGCGCCCAGCTTCCGGGTGGTGAACGCGAGACCGGAGGTGCCGTCCGCGATCAGCCGGGACCGGGTGTCCGGCTCACCGAGCTCGGTGTAGCCGAACACCTTGCCGACCGAGCAGAGCTGGGCCTGCCAGCTGGTCATCGCGTCCGCCGCCAGCTCGCTGCCGGTGGTCGGGCGTTCGTCGGCGCCGAGGGCGCAGTTGTTGCCGACGCTGTTGAAGTCCAGCTTGACCGCGATCCGGTTCTTCCAGTTGGTGGAGGAGACCGGGGAGCCCGCGTTGACCTGGCTCTTGTCCGCGTACGGCTTGCCGTCCAGGTCGAGATGGCCCTGCGGGACGATCACCAGCCAGCAGGAGCGGGGCTTGGTCACGCCGTCCGTGGCGACGGGGATGCCGCAGCCGAGGTGGGGCGCCTCGTTGGCGGTCTGGACCTCGAAGAACTCCTTGCCGGAGCCGTCGGCGCCGGTGCGGCCGAAGTCGATCTCGTTGGTGGTGTTGTAGCTGTAGAACTGGTTGTTCTGGGTGTTCGTGGTGATCGTGGTGCCGTCTACCGACTTGAAGGGGACCTCGCCGCCGGCGTTCGGGTTGGCGGCGCCGTACCGGTTGTCCTGGCCGTAGTTGGTCGGGTCGGCGTTGTAGAAGACCTGCCGGGTGTCGTCCAGGCTGTTGCCCGGCCAGCTGGTGCGGCTGGTGGTCGGGGAGGCACCGTACTGGCACTGGGTGCGCGCCGGTCCCGGGTTGGACGGGACCGTGCCGTCGTCGTCGCCCCAGCACTGCATGATCTGCACGAAGTCGGTGTTGAACTGCGTGCCCGCGAAGGTGGTCGGGGTACCGCCGCTCCAGCTCACCGTGACGGCCTGGCTGGTGAGGTTCCTGGTCTGGATGACCGTGAACTTCATGTCCTTGAACTCACCGCGTCCGGAGACGGTCACGGCGGAGTCGTCGCCGGTGGCCGCGCTGGCGGTCGGCGCGGTCTGGGCGACCGCGAGTCCGGCGAGGGCACCGACCGTGGCGCCGGCGAGGAGGCGTATCAGCGCGTTGCGGATCCGGGCCCGTCTCATCGCGAACTCCCGTCGTTCGAGCGGTCGTCGCTCTTGCTGCCGACCAGGCGGGAGACCAGCGAGGGCAGCAGGAGCAGGCCGAACACCAGGAGCGCGGCCAGCAGCATCAGCGTCTGGGTGCCGCTCCAGCCGTGCGCGGTGGCCACGGCGACGGGCTGGGCGAGGGCGACGGTGTTGTCGGCTGCCGTACCGGTGCCGCCGGCGCTCGTGCTGGTGCCCGTGCCGCCGCCGGGGCTGATGGTCTGGCCGGTGTCGGGGTCGACGGAGGGCTGGGCGCTGCCGCCGGAGCCGCCGGTCGAGGCGTCCGTGCCGCCGGTGCCGCCCGAGGTACCGCCGGTGCCGGAGCCGCCGCTGCCGCTGCCCGAACCCGTCGTGGCACCGCCGCTGCCGCTGGTGCAGGGCGCTGCGCCCTTCTTGTCACAGGCGGCCGGGTAGGGCGCGGTCTGCGCCAGCTTGTTCTGGCCGCTCGCGGTGAAGGTCGGGTTGTTGCAGTTCTTGATGTTGATGTTCTGCGTCTGCACACCCGGGATCCGGCGGATCTGGTCGAAGCCGGCCTGCACCAGGTTGATGGGCAGCGGCGAGTAGCCGAGCTTCGGGGCCTGTTGCTGCCCCTGGCACATGAAGTAGTACGAGAACGCGCCGAGCGTCTTGCCCTTGGCCGCGGTGAAGGTGCCCTGCACCTTCAGCGGCAGGATCATGTACGAGTAGCTGGACAGCGGGTAGTTGCGCTTGTCGGTGTCGTTGTAGACGCCGTCGAGCTGCTGGGTGAGGTAGTCGGACGAGCTCTTGTTGGTGTTGATCTTCGCCTTGAGCAGCGAGACCGCCACGTTCTGCGGGGTGGGCTCGGTGTAGTAGCCCGCGTGGTTCAGGACCTTGGCGACCGGGTAGTGCGCGTTGAGCGCGTACGAGTAGTTGACGTACCCGATCGCGCCCTCGCCGTAGCTCTGGGCGATGTAACCGGCGACACCGAGGTCACCGGACTGGGCGATCATGCCGGAGACGGTCGGGTAGTACGACGTCTGCCCGCACGCCCCCGAGCGGCCGACCTTGGCGCAGTAGGCGTTCCACAGCGACGTGTGCTGGTTCGCCATCCACATCGTGAACTGGGCGGTGGAGCCGGAGCCGTCGGAGCGGACCACCGGGACGATGGTGCGGTGCGGCAGCTGGATGCCGGGGTTGTCGGCCTTGATCACCGGGTCGTCCCAGGTCTTGACGGCCCCGGTGAAGATCTTGGTGACCACGTCGCCGGAGAGGCGCAGGTTGGTGACCCGCTTGCCGTTGACGGTGAGGTGGTACATGAAGACGGTGCCGCCGGCCACGATCGGCATATAGGCGTAGGAGCCGGACGCGGGGCGTTCGGCCGCGCTGCCGTCGGTGGGGTTCGTCTGGAACGGGATGTCGGAGACGGCGAAGTCGACGGTGCCGGACAGGAACTGGCGGCGGCCGTCGGAGGAACCGTTGCCGGCGTAGCTGATGCGCATGCCGTACTGGTTGACGGCGCGGCGCCATTCGTCGACGGCGTTCTCGGCCCAGGTGGAGCCGGCGCCGGCGATGGGGGTGTAGCTGTCCGCGGACGCGCTCTGTGCGATGCCGAGGACGGTGAGGGGGCTGAGGATGCTGAGAAGCACGGCCAGGATGCCCAGCCGTCTGAGGGCGTTGATGACAGGGCTGGACATCAGTGCACGTCTCCTGTGGAGGACGGGGGCTGTTCGCCGTCGGTGGGTGCGGGCTCGTCGTGGCTGGGCGCGCTCCGCGGCGGAGCCGCTGGTTGATGGAGTCCCGCGCCCCTGGGTTCGTTGCTGTCACCGGTCTCGAAGAGCTGGAGGCCCGGCGTGTGAAGTTCGGCGAACCTCTGCGCGTCCCTGCGCGAAGCGCGTGCCGCCCTCTTCGCCTGGCGCTTGTTCTGGTGGCCGGGGCCGCGGCCGCCGATCACGCGGGCGATCGCGAAGAGGACCAGGACCAGGGCCATCAGGACCGCCGCCGCGCCGAAGCCGCGGGCGATCATCGTCGGTTCGGGTGACTTGACGAAGTTGAAGACGGCCAGCGGGAGGGAGATCATCGGGCCGCTCGTCGGGTCGGCGTTGAGCGCCGCCGTGAAGCCCGCGGTGAGCAGGACCGGGGAGGTCTCGCCGATGCCGCGCGCGGTGCCGAGGATGACGGCGGTCGCGAGGCCCGAGCGGGCGGTGGGGAGGACCACGTGCCAGACCGTCCGCCAGCGCGGGGCGCCCAGCGCCTCGGACGCCTCGGTGAGCGTGCCGGGCACGAGGCGCAGCACCACGTCCGACGCGCGGATCACGATCGGCAGCATCATCACGCTGATCGCGAAGCCCGCCGCCAGACCCGACTTCTGCATGCCGAGGCCGAGGATCCAGACGGCGTACACCATCAGGCCGGCCACGATCGAGGGCAGCGCGGTCATCGCCTCGACGATCGTGCGGACGAACCGGGAGAAGCGGCCGGGGATCTGGTTGAGGTACACCGCGCAGGCCAGGCCCAGCGGGACCGTGATCGCCAGCGCGATGGTGATCATGATGAGCGTGCCGAGCATGGCGTGCGCGATACCGCCGTTGGACAGCGGGTCGAGGGGGCCCGCCGCCTGCATGTCCTGGGTGAAGAAGTTGCCGTGCGGCAGGGCCTCGCGGCCGCGCCACGCGGTGAAGCCGACGACCATCGCGAGCGCGCAGAACATCAGCCCGCCCGCGGTCCACAGGACGACGGTCATCAATCGGTCCCGTACGGCCTGTCCGTCCTCCTCAAGGCCTGTCAACACCGCGTAGATACCTAGGAATGAAAGGTAGGCGGTGACGAAGAACCCCAATGCGCCCGAGAACGGGGCGAGTTCGCCGAAGAGCAGGATGGCCGTGCAGAGGCCGGAGGCGGCGGCGCCGAACAGGGACAGCACGCCCGAGCGGGTGAGCCCGCCGATCCGGCGGGGTACGTCGGGGGTCTCGGCCTCGGCGACGGGCGCCGGAGCGTCCTGGGGGACGTCCTTCGGGACGTCCTTCTCAAGGTCTACGACGGTCATCGTCACGCCTCGCTCTGTGCGCCGGACCGTGACCGGGCCACGATCGAGGAGGCGGTGAAGTTGACCGCCAGGGTGAGCAGGAACAGCGCGAGGCCCGCGGCCATCAGCGCCGACATGCCGAACGTGGAGGCATCGCCGTAGTGCAGGGCGATCAGGGAGGAGACGGAGTTCGAGCCGGTCTGCAGGATGTGCGGCTGGATGGTGAAGACCGGCGAGATGATCAGGTAGACCGCGATGGTCTCGCCGAGGGCACGGCCGAGGCCCAGCATGGTGCCGCCGATGATCCCGCCCATGCCGTACGGCAGCACGACCGCGCGGATCATGCCCCAGCGGGTGGCGCCGAGCGCGTAGGCGCCCTCCCGTTCACCGGCCGGTGCCTGGGCGAACACCTCGCGCATCACCGAGCACTGGATCGGCGCGACCATCAGCGCGACGACGATCCCGGCGACGAAGGTGGAGGCGGTGTAGACGCTCTGGGAGGCGAGCGGTTCGCCCGGCTGGGTGCCGTCGACGTGCAGGAAGGGGATCCATCCGAACCAGTCCGACAGCCACCGGGACAGCCCGATGACGTGCTCCTGGAGGAAGAACAGCCCCCACAGGCCGTAGACCACGGACGGCACGGCGGCCATCAGGTCGACCATGGTGACGAGCGTGCGGCGCAGTCCCCGCGGTGCCACGTCCGAGATGAACAGCGCGGTGCCGACGGCCAGCGGCACGCTGATCGTGACGGCCACGGCGGCGATGAGCAGCGTGCCCGTGAGCACGGCCGCGATGCCGAACCGGTGGACGTCCGGCTGCCATTCGGCGGTGGTGAGGAAGGCCCAGACGCCCCGGGTCCGCAGCGCCTGCCCGGCCCGGAGCAGCAGGAACAGCCCTACGGCGGCCATGATGGCGAGGACGATGCCGCCCGTGGCGGTCAACTGGTACCGGAAGATCCGGTCCCCGAGCCCCCGGGCGGTCGACAGCCGCCTGGGCACGGGTCTTTCGGATTCCGCCCCGGCGGAACCCTCGAGCGCGGACACCACTGTGCCCCCCCTATACGGAAGCGTTTCTCCCCAACACGGCTCCGAATCGGGGTGCCGCGCCGCAGAGTCAATGGCCGATTCCTTGCGCTCCAGAGCTTCACATGTGGAGAACAGGTGAACTGCTCATGCCATTTCAGTGGGGGAGATGTGGGTGCCTGTGTACTGGAGGGTCCGAAGGGGCGAACTTACTTGCGGCTCGTGCGCTCCAGGGTGCGCTTGACGGCCTGCTCGTCCTGGCCCAGTACCGCCTTTTCCAGACTGTGGTCGTCGTGCCGGGAGAAGCGCTCGCCCTCGGCGACGTCCTCCTTGCTCAGCACCCGCCCGCACCACTCGCCCTGGTCGCCGGTGTGGTCGTCGAACGGCACGGCCCCGCCCTCGCCGAGGACCACCCACCCGCTCTCCTGCCACCGCAGGGCGAGCAGATAGGTGTGGCCGACCTCCAGGCGTGGCGCGTCGGTGGCCATCTGGGCGACACGGGTGCCGCTGGACCGGTAGACCTGCCAGCCGGGGGCGACCATGTCGAAGCCGGTGTCGAGGGCGTGCCGGGGTGCGGTACGCGACCACAGCCGGCTGTCGGTACGGAAGCTCACCAGCCGGTCCGTCGCGTACGCGACCGACCCCTTCTGGTAGGTGCGCCGGTTGGTCTCCCGCTCCCCCGTCGGACTGGCGACGACGACGTGATCGGCGTACGACACCCAGTCCTCCGCGGTCTGTGACGGGTAGGCGTCCCCCGACGCCCCGCACCCCGGCACCGACTCCAGTCCGGGTGCGCCGACCAGTACCCCGGCGACGATCCCGACGGCGGCGAGCAGCGCGGCGCCGGGCCGCGCCGGTATGCGCCAGGGCATGCCGGATCGTTCCCTCATTCGTTCCCCCGTGATGAAGACGACCTCTGTGAGTTGATCACTTTAAGTACGGGTCAGCGAAAGTGGAGAAGGATCACCTTGGCTCGGCACAGAACTGTGACGCGGCAGCTCCGGTGACCTCCGCGGTGATCAGGGTGTTCCCCCGTCCGGTGGACGTGCCGACGATCCCGGGGGTTGTCCACGCGACCCCGGTGCGAGGCCGGGGCGGGCCGGGTATAGCGTCGCGCAGTGGACGTGACCTGACCGATTCGTCCCGGACCGAAGGAGGGTGAGCCGTGAGCCGGATGGCCGAGCTGACCACGGGCCGGCTGCTGACGTCGTGGCAGCCGGACGTGCCGGCGCTGCTGCTGGTCGTTGCCCTGGGCGGGCTGTACGGCTGGGGGGTGCTGCGGCTGCGCCGCAAGGGCGAGCCCTGGTCACCGCTGCGCACCGCCGCCTTCATGCTGCTCGGCCTGGGCACGCTGGTCGTGGCGACGATGTCCGCCCTCGCCGTCTACGACCATGTCGTCTTCTGGCCCGCGGCCGTACAGAACATCCTGCTCGACCTGGTGGCCCCGCTCGGTCTCGCCCTGGGCGACCCGCTCCGGCTCGCGGTGCAGGCGCTGCCGGAGCCCGCGGCGGCGCGGCTCCGCCGGGCGATGACCGGCCGCCTGATCCGCCTCCTGACCTTCCCCCTGGTGAGCACGGCGCTGGTGCTGGCCACCGAGCTGACGATCTACTTCACCCCGTACTTCGCCACCGCGCTGCGGGTGGGCTGGCTGCACGAACTGATGTACCTGCACCTGCTGGTGGCGGGCTCGCTGTTCGTCGTACCGGTGCTGACGCGTGAGGAGACCCTGCCGGCCTGGTGCACCCACCCGGTCCGGGCGGGCCTGGTCTTCCTGGACGGCGTGATCGACGCGGTCCCGGGTGTGGTCGTGATGACGCACGGCACGCTGATCGCCGGCGCCTGGTATCTGCACCACCATCCGTCCTGGTCCCCCGACGTGCGGCAGGACCAGCAGATCGGCGGCGGCGCGATGCTGAGCATCGCCGAGCTGGTCGCCCTGCCCTTCCTGCTGACGATCCTGTACCAGTGGGCGAGGGCGGAACGGATCCAGACGGCGGCCCTGGACCGTCACCTGGACCAGCAAGTCGCCGCCACTGCCGCCGCCCCCGCCTCCGCGGTCCCGTCTCCCGCCCCCGCCGGTTCCACCTCCGCCTCCGCCTCCACCGCCGACCGTGTCCGCCCCTGGTGGGAGACGGAGGAGAACGAGGTGGCGGCACGGATCCGTCGGCAGCGCGGCGAGTAGGGGCCGTCGGCTCCCGGTCAGGCCGTGGCCAGCGAGACCTCCGTCGACTTGATCAGTGCCACGACCGGTGAACCCGCGGTCAGGCCGAGGTCGGTGGCCGCGTCCTTGGTGATCGCCGCCGTCAGTTCTGCCCCGTCGACCGCGATCTTGACCGTGGCCATCGCTCCGCCGGTGGCCACCTCGCTGACCGTGCCGGGCAGTTGGTTGCGGATGGAGACGCCCGCCACGCGGCCGGTGGCGAGCGCGACCTCCGTGGACTTCACCATCGCGCGTACGGCCGAGCCCGCGGCGAGCCCCAGGTCCTCGACCGCCTCCAGGGTGATCGCGGCCGTGAGGTCCTGCCCGCCGTCCAGGCGCACCTTCACGGTCGCCATCACCTCGCCCGGGGTGACGGCGGTGACGGTGCCGGGGATCTGGTTGCGGATGCTCAGGCTCATGACGGGCCGCCTCACGGGAGGAGCGGGCAGGGTGAATTGCCCTGTTTTGCAACGACTGTGACTCCATACGTTAGCCGGTCGGGCCCCGCTCGGGGATGATCGGACGGCATGGGGTGCGGGTACGACGAGAGGGGTCCCGGGGCCGTGGACGAGCAGGCGGAGATCTCGACACCGCAGGAGGCCGCGAACAACCCGCTGGTGCTGGCCTTCGGGCGGCTGCAGGGGGCCGCGAACCGGCTGGAGTACATCGTCGGGCGGTCCCTGGAGCAGGAGTGCGGGATCAGCCACCTCATGTACGAGGTGCTGCTCATCCTGGGGCGTGCCGGTGAGCCGGGGCTGTCGATGCGGGCCGTCGCGCAGGAGCAGGTGCTGACCACGGGGGGTGTGACGCGCCTGGTGGACCGGATGGAGGCGGCCGGGCTGGTCGAGCGGACCGAGGATCCCGGCGACCGGCGCGGACGGCTCGTACGGCTGACGCCCAAGGGTGCGGAGACCGCCGTCGCCGCTACCCGTGTGCATGTGGAGAACATCCGCCGCCTCTTCCTGGCGCCGCTGCCGCCGGAGGACCGTGACCGGTTCGCCGAGGATCTGCGGATCCTGAGCCATGCGGCGCGGGATGTGCTGCCCCGGCTGCCCTGAGTCCGGAGGGGGTTGTGGTGCGGGTCACACGCGCGAGGAAATATCTGACTCGTCAGTTACTGTTCTGTCAGGTGAATCGCTCGCCCTTCTCTTCAGGAGCACCTCATGAGCAGCCCCGCCCTCTCCTTCACGGTCCTCGATCTCGACTTCCCCGCGGGGGTCAGGAACAAGACGGCCACCCTGGTCACGGGCGAGCACGAGGCCCTGCTCGTCGACGCCGGTTTCACCCGCGCCGACGGCCACCGCCTCGCCGCCGCGGTCCTCGACTCGGGCAAGAAGCTGACCACCGTCTTCGTCAGCCACGGCGACCCCGACTTCTACTTCGGCGCCGAAGTCCTCGCCGACGCCTTCCCCGACGCCCGGTTCGTCGCCACCCCGATCACCATCGAGCACATCCGGCACTCCTACGAGGGCAAGCTCAAGGCATGGGCGGCCCTCGGCCCGAACCTCCCCACGCGGCTGGTCGACCTCCAGCCGCTCACCGGCGAACTCGCCCTGGAAGGGCATCGCTTCGAGCTCAGGGGCGGCCCGGCCGAGCTGCCCGACCGGCACTACCTGTGGCAGGCCGAGCGGCGCGCGATCCTCGGTGGCGTCCTGCTCTTCCAGCAGGAGCACGTGTGGGTCGCCGACACCCCCACCCCCGAGGACCGTTCCGCCTGGCTCGGGCTGCTCGACGAGATGGCGGCCCTGGAGCCGGACCTGGTCGTCCCCGGACACCGGCTGCCCGGCACTCCGGCCGACGTCTCCGCCGTGACCGCCACCCGCGAGTACCTGGTCGCGTTCGAGGAGGAGCTGGGCAAGGCCGCGGACGGTGCCGCGCTCACCGAGGCGCTGGTGGCCCGCTACCCCGGCAACGGCATGCAGATCGCCGCCCAGATCGGTGCGAAGGTCGCCAAGGGGGAGATGAAGTGGGGCTGAAGCAGGCCGAGTTCGCCGACTCCACCGCCCCCGCCGACGTCGTACGACGTCAGTACCTGGCCTCGGCGGCCGGTGACCTGGACGCCCTGCGGGCCACCCTCGCCCCCGACGTGGAGTGGACGGAGATGGCCGGTTTCCCGCTGGCCGGCACCTACCGCACGCCCGAAGGCGTCACCTCCCAGGTGATGGAGAGGCTCGGCCGGGACTGGGACGGCTGGACCGCGCACGACGACAGCTATGTCGTCGACGGCGAGAACGTCGTCGTCCTGGCCCGCTACACGGCCGTCAACAAGGCCACCGGGAAGGCGATCGACGTCCGCGTCGCCCACCACTTCGTCGTGCGCGGCGGCCTGATCGTCCGTTTCGAACAGTTCGTGGACACGGCACTGGTCCGACAGGCGATGACCGGCTGACCACACTGCGGCCGTGGGCATCGCACCGGCTGACCGCACTGCGGCCCTGCGCACCGGCCCGACTGGCCGCACGACGGCCGTGCGCTCCGCGCGGGTCCGCCCCGGCGGTTCCGGTTCGTCCCGGGGCGGCCGCTCTCGGGGGCCGCCCGCGCCGGGTGGCCGCCGGGGTCCGTGCGGCTCGGCGCCTCAGGCCGGGCGGGGCCAGCCGTGGTCCCGCAGGGGGCCGACCTCGTAGCCCCGCTGTTCACAGGTGTCCAGGATGCGGGGGAGGGCGCCGAGGGCCGAGCGCCAGGCGGCCGGGGCGGATGTGCAGTCGGAGTCGTGGAGCAGGACCGTGCCACCGCCGTCCAGGTCCGACGTGACCGTGCGGTGGACCGATTCCGGTGTGGCGCGGGCGGTCCAGTCCTCGCCCCAGCTGGTCCACAGCACCGGAGTGAGGGCGAGGCGGCGGGCGGTGAGGTGGGCCGCGGTCGACATCACGCCGTACGGGGGCCGGAACAGGGTGGGCCGGCGGCCCGTGATGCCGGCGACGGTGTCGCGGGCACGGGCCAGGTCGTCGTAGGTGGCGCGCGGGCCGCGCAGCAGCAGCGGGCGGTGCAGCCAGCCGTGGATGGCGATCTCGTGGCCCGCCGCGGCGATCTCGCGGACCAGGCCGGGCGAGCGCCGTGCCTCCCGCCCGAGCAGGAAGAAGGTCGCGTGCACCCGGCGCTCGGCGAGGAGGCGCAGGAAGAACGGGGTGGAGAGGGGGTCGGGTCCGTCGTCGAAGGTGAGGGCGATGTGATCCGGGCGGCCGCGGCCCGCGAGGCGGGGCATGGTCCGGTTGCGCAGTGGCCCCAGGGTGGAGATCACCGGTGCGGCGTGGGCGGCCGCGAGGACGGGCAGGGTGACGGCGGCAGCGGTGCGGACCAGCCGGGCGGTGCTCACGAGTGGTGGCCTTCCGCGCCGGGGGCCCGGTCCGGGGCGGTGTCTTCCAGGTCGAGTCCGTGTCCGATGGCGTGCAGCACGTCCGGGCCGTCGTACGCCGTCGCGATCCCCGTGCCGACCGCGCTCGCCCAGACGGCGCCTGCCGCTGCGGTGGTGGCGACCAGCCGGCGGGTGGCGAGGCGGCGGCGTCGGACGGGGGTGTGGGGCGGCGGCGGTGGTGGTGGGCCCGCGGCGTGGACGCGCGCGATCTCCGCGGCGGGTCCGCCTTCGGGCTCGGCGGCGAACAGGCCGAGCCCGGCCGTGCGTTGGCGCAGTCCGGGCGGGCCGTCGATCAGGTCGTGGAGCGCGGCCTTCAGCCGGGCCGGTTCGCGGATCCAGACCGCGGCGCCGGCCTCCTCCAGGGCGGCGGCGTTGGTCAGCCCGTGGCCCGGTATGCACCGGTAGCTCGCGACGGGCAGCCCCGCGGCGAACGCCTCCAGGGAGCTGAGCCCGCCCGCGTTCTGGACCAGGACGTCGGCGGCGTGCAGGAGGGCGGGCATGTCGTCGACCCAGCCGAAGGCGTGCTCGATGCCGTCGGCGCGCAGCCGTTCGGCCAGCGCCGTGTTGCGGCCGCAGACGACGACCGGGACGGCGGCGCCGCAGTCACGCAGTTCCATGGCGACCTGCCGGACCGGTCCGACGCCCCACGAACCCGCGACCAGCAGGGCCAGCGGGGCGTTCGCCGGAAGCCCGAAGCGGGTCCGGGCCGCCGCCCGCTCCGGCTCGGTACCGGGACGGAAGCGCGGGTTCACCACCGGTCCGCACACCCGGACGTCCCGCGCCCCGGCGGCCCGGGCCTGGGCGGCGGGCACGGCGTGGGCGGCGAGGTGGACGTCCACGCCGTCGGCCACCCACAGCGGGTGCACGGAGAAGTCGGTGAGGTAGGTGAGGACGGGCACGGCGAGCCGTCCGTCGAGGCGCAGGCCGCCCAGCACACGGCTGGCACCCGGGTAGGTGGAGACGACCGCACCGGTGCCGGGACGCAGCGCGCCGAGCATGCGCTGTTCCGCGGTGCGCAGCAGCGCCCTCGCCAACGGCCCGCCGCCCCCCGCGCGTTCGGTGCTGCGGTAGATCCGCTGGTAGGCCCAGGGAGCCTGGACGAGCATGCGGTGGTAGCCGTCCCGGACGAGCCGTCCGATGCGGGCCGGCAGCAGGTCCAGCAGATCGAACCGGTCGACGGTGAGGCCCCGGGCCGCGAGCCGGCGGTCCAGTTCGGCGGCGGCGCCGTCGTGACCGGCACCGATGCTCGCCGAGACGATCGCCACCCGCTCGGCGCGCGCTGTCGGCGCCACCCGTTCGGCCCGCACTGTCGGCGGCACCGGCTCGGGGCGCAGGGCGGCGGTCGCCAGGGCGCGCAGATGCACCGAACTTCCGAGGTAAGGCATGGGCTCGTTTCCTCCGCAGGTGGAGTGGGCGGCCGCACTCTACAACATGTAGTAGGTAGATTCTTACAACATGTAGTAGATCCGCTGGTGGGGGTGGGTGAGGGCGCTGGGGGCCTTGCGATCGGCCGCCGGACGCCTGCCGCGGACGCCGTGGAGCCTGTGTGTTTTCCATGCGCCGCCGGTAGCCGTGTGGTCGTAGTACCGCGGTACGACGTGCCGGGCGCAGGTCGGCCTTCCGGTACGAGGGATCCGGGTGATCCGGCTCTTAGCGTGGTTGTGAGGCGCCGGAACCGACGGTGCCACCGGCAGACAGGGACAGCGCCCATGATCGACGCACGGCAGTTGACCAAGAGATACGGCGAGAAGACGGCCGTCGACGGGCTGGACTTCGCCGTGAAGCCGGGCACGGTGACCGGCTTCCTGGGGCCCAACGGCGCGGGAAAGTCCACGACCATGCGCATGATCGTCGGGCTCGACGCCCCGACGAGCGGCTCCGTCACCGTCAACGGCCGCCACTACGCCCAGCACCGGGCACCGCTCCAGGAGGTCGGCGCCCTCCTGGAGGCGAAGTCGATCCACCCGGGCCGTTCGGCCTACAACCACCTCAGGGCCCTCGCGCTGACCCACGGCATTCCGCGCCGCCGGGTCGACGAGGTCATCGGCCTCGCCGGTCTGGACAGCGTGGCCAATAAGCGGGCCGGTGCCTTCTCCCTCGGTATGGGTCAGCGGCTGGGCATCGCGGCGGCGCTCCTCGGCGATCCGCAGACGGTGATGCTGGACGAGCCGGTCAACGGGCTGGACCCGGAGGGCGTGCTGTGGATACGCAACCTGCTCAAGGCGCTCGCCGACGAGGGCCGCACGGTGTTCGTGTCCTCGCACCTGATGAGCGAGATGGCCCTGGTGGCGGACCACCTGATCGTCGTGGGGCGGGGACGGCTGCTGGCCGACACGACCGTCGGGGACCTCATCCGCGAGGCCGGCGGTGACACGGTGAAGGTCGCGACCGAGGACCCGGCACGGCTCCGGGACGTGCTGGCCGGGCCGGGCGTCGACGTCACGGGACGCGTCGGCTCCGAGGAACTGCAGGTGACCGGGCTGACCGCCCGCCAGATCGGGCTGAAGGCGGCCGAGCACGGGATCCCCCTGTTCGAACTGACCTCGCGGACGGTGTCCCTGGAGGAGGCGTTCATGGACCTGACCAGGGACTCCGTGGAGTACCACGGCTCCACGACCGTCGAGACCCTTGAGACCGTCGGGAGCCCCGCATGACCACCCTCACCGCGACCACGGAAGAGACCCGGACCGCCCCCGCCCGCCCCGCCTACCGGGTGACCGGACGGCGTGTGCTGTCCTCCGAGTGGGCCAAGCTGTGGTCCCTGCGCTCGACCTGGATCACCCTGGGCCTCGGCCTGCTGTTCCTCGTCGCCTTCGGACTCATCGCCGCGAACCACTACAAGTCCGGCATCGGCTCCCCGCACCGGGACCGGGACTTCGCCACCGCGACGGCCGTGAGCCTGTCCCTCTTCGGTACGAACTTCGCCCAGCTGGCCCTGGGTGTGCTCGGCGTGCTGGTCACGGCGGGGGAGTACTCGACCGGCATGATCCGCTCCACGCTCGCGGCGGTGCCCCGCCGGCTGCCCGTGCTGTGGTCCAAGGCGGCGGTGTTCGGCCTGGTCGCCCTGGCGGTCGGGACACTGGGGGCGTTCGTGGCCTTCCTGTTCGGAAGCCGGATCGTCTCGGGTACGGCCGCGGCCATGGGCCTGACGCACGCCGGTGTCGTGCGCAGCCTGCTGGGCGCCGGACTCTACCTCGGCCTGGTCGGCGTCATCGGTACCGCGCTGGGCGCCCTGCTGCGGTCGGTGGCCGGCGGCATCTCGGTGCTGGTCGCCTCCCTGATGCTGGTCCCCGGACTGATCTCCCTGCTGCCCAGCTCCTGGCAGGACAACATCAGCCCCTACCTGCCGAGCAACGCGGGCGAGTCGATGTTCGCCCTGACCCACGACAGCACCACCCTGTCGCCCGGTGCCGGACTGCTGGTCTTCCTCGGCTGGACGGTGCTGGCCCTGGGCGGCGCGGCGTACCGGCTCGCGCGCAGTGACGTCTGACCTCTGCCGCACCATGGACAGGTGACGTCCGTGACCACCGATGACCTCAGCGGGATGGGACCGCTGGTCGCCCGGCTCTCCCGGGGCGGCCGGCGGTTGCGGCAGGCCGACCGGACACATCCGTGGGTGCTGGACACCGCGGTCGTGCTCCTGGTCTTCCTGATGTTCTGCCTGCCCGACCTGGTCCATGGCGGTCCCGGCGACCGGGACGGCGACCGGCACGGCAGTCACCCCTTCTGGTTCGCCTTCGCCCGGCTGCCCCTCGCGGGCATGCTCGCCCTGCAGGCGGGCCTGGTGCTGCCCCTGCTGTGGCGGCGGCGCAGGCCCGCGGCGGCCTTCGCGGCCGTCGCCGCGGTGTTCGTCCTGCAGTGGTCCCTCGGCGCGGCGCTGCGCGCGGACGTCGCCCTGTTCGTCGCGCTGTACAGCCTGGCCCTGCACGGACGGCTCCGGCAGCTGCCGTGGGCCTGCGCCGCCACGGCGGCCGCCCTGGTGCTGGTCGCCGTACGGGCGTCCGTGGCCGTGTCGGTCTGGGACACGCTGTTCTTCCTGCTGAGCACGGCGACCGCGGCCCTGGCGCTGGGCCTGGTGGTCCGTATCCGCCGGGCCCAGCTCGCCGGACTGCGGGAGCGCGCCGCCCGGCTGGAGATAGAACGCGACCAGCGCAGCAGGCTCGCCGCCGCCACCGAACGCACCCGGGTCGCCCGCGAGATGCACGACATCGTCGGCCACAACCTCTCCGTCATCATCACCCTCGCCGACGCCGGCGCCTACGCGAGCGACCTCGCACCCGAACGCGGCAAGGAGGCCCTCCAGCTCATCGGCGACACCGGCCGGCAGGCCCTCGGCGAGCTGCGGCGCGTGCTCGGTGTGCTGCGCGAGACGGCGGGCGCCTCCCCGGGCGGGCCCGAACTCAGTCCGCAGCCCGGTATCGCGGACATCGACGCCCTGTGCGCCAATGTGCGCGCCGCCGGGCTGGAGATCGTCTACCGGACCTCCGGAGACGTGGACGCCCTGGACAGCGGGGTGCAGCTGACGACGTACCGGATCGTCCAGGAAGCCCTCACCAACACCCTGAAGCACGCCGACCCCGATGCCCGTGTGCACCTGGCGGTCGTGGAGAGGGACACCCGGCTGACCATCCGGGTCCGGGACACCGGCCCGGCCGCGCCGCCGGGACCGCACGAGGAAGGACATGGCCTGGTGGGTATGCGGGAACGGGCGGCCCTCTACGGCGGGACCGTCAGCGCCGGACCGGCGAGCGGCGGAGGCTGGAGCGTCGAGGCCGTCCTCGACCTGACCCCCCAGGGAGATGTCCGGTGACCACCGTGCTCGTCGTGGACGACCAGCCGCTGCAACGCTACGGCTTCCGCATCCTCCTGGACTCCGTCCCCGAGACCGACGTCGTCGGCGAGGCCGCCCATGGCGCCGAGGCCGTCCGCAAGACCGCCGAACTGCGCCCCGACGTCGTCCTGATGGACGTACGGATGCCCGGCATGGACGGCATCGAGGCCACCCGCCGTATCGTCGCCGCCGGCGACCGTTCGCGTGTCCTCGTGCTCACCACCTTCGACCTCGACGAGTACGTCCACGCGGCCCTGCGCGCCGGGGCCAGCGGCTTCCTCCTCAAGGACGTGCGCCCCGAGGAACTCCTCGCCGGCATCCGGGCCGTGGCCGCCGGGGACGCGGTCATCGCACCCGCCCTCACCCGCCGCATCCTCGACGAGTTCACCCGCTACGTCCCGGCCCACCCCGGGGACTCCGTGCGGGACCCGAGGCTGGGCTCCCTCACCGAGCGCGAGCGCGAGATCCTCGTCGCCATCGGCAAGGGCTGGACCAACGGCGAGATCGCCACCCGGTTCGTGGTGTCCGAGTCCACCGTCAAGACCCACGTGGGCCGCGTCCTGGCCAAGATCGGCGCCCGCGACCGCATCCAGGCGGTGATCTTCGCGTACGACCACGGCCTGGCCCGGCCCAACTCGGACTGAGCGCAGACCGAGAGTGCCCGTCCTCTTCGGGAGGACGGGCATTTTTTGGTTTCTCAGGAATTCCCGGGAACACCCAGGAAATCTCAGACTCGGGACCCGTCTCTATGGGTCCCTTTTGGTGTCTATGGGTTCACGGTGAAGTCCACGAAATTGTTGACGATATTGTGGACCGTGAAATACGTTCGCTCCCGAGATCGAGATAAGCGCCATGTGAAGCACTTCCAGAACGCTCCAGGCACCCGCATCAACGCTCCCGTCAGCGAAGCAGCCCCTTGATCTCCATGCGCCCCGAGCCGGTCGGCCGGGACGGGTGTGCGCTGCGATCCATTGCAGGTGTAACCCCATCGACGGCGGTCCGGACACCGCTGCGCCATGCGAAGGAGACAGGAAATGAAGCACAAGATGAAGCGCCGGTCCCTGATCAAGGGAATCGCCGCGGCCGCCGTCGCCGTACCGGCGGCCGGACTCGTCGTCGGCACGCACGCGTTCGGTGCGACCACGTCGTCCGACTCGTCGTCCAGCTCCCTGACCTTCGACCCCGACGCGTACACCGAGATCACGACGACGATCTCCACCGACGACGGCGACAAGGAGGTCACCTACCACTTCTGGAGCGCGATCACCTACGTCACCGACCCGGTGGACGAGACCTACCAGAGCCTGACCGTCAGCGTCCCGGTGTCGATCGACGGCACCACCGTGGACGCCACCGACGCCCCGATCCTGTTCGCCAACTCGGTCGGCGGCTACCTCCCCTCCTCGGTGTCGTCCAACACGGCCGTGAGCAGCAGCCGGGCGCAGCTGGCGATCGCGGCCGGGTACGTCGCGGTGGAGCCGGGCGCGCGGGGCCGGACCCTGGTGGACTCCAGCGGCGACTACTACGGCACCGCACCGGCGGCGATCGTGGACCTCAAGGCCGCGATCCGGTACGTCCGTTACAACGCGGGCACCATCCCGGGCGACACCGACAAGATCGTCACCGCCGGCACCAGCGCCGGCGGAGCCCTGTCGGCCCTGCTGGGGGCCTCCGGCGGCAGCTCGCTCTACGACGACTACCTGAGCGACCTCGGCGCGGCCGACGCCACCGACACGGTCTACGCGACCGGTGCCTGGTGCCCCATCACCGACCTGGAGAACGCCGACGGCGCCTACGAGTGGAACTGGGGCACCAATGCGGCCAGCAGCGGCTCCGAGGTCGACCAGACCACCTCCGCGGACCTGATCGCCCTGTTCAAGACGTACCAGTCCTCACTCGGTCTGACGGCGGACGACTACGGCACCATCACGACGGACAACCTCGACGACTACCTGCTGGCGACCTACCTCGAACCGGCCGCCACCAGCTACCTGACGGACCTGTCGGACGACGACCGGACCACCTACCTGTCCTCCAACACCTTCATCACCTGGGACGGTTCGGCGGCCACGTTCACCTGGTCCGACTACCTCGACCACGTGGGGACCCGCACCAAGAGCATCCCGGCCTTCGACGCCTTCGACCTGTCGGCGGCCGAGAACAACGAGTTCGGCCTCGACACCACCGAGGCGCGGCACTTCACCGACTACAGCCTGGCCAACGACACCAGCGGCAGCGGCGGCTCGTCACTCGACAGCGACATCCCCGCCAAGCTCGAAATGATGAACCCGATGTACTTCATCGGCCAGAGCAACGACGACCGGGCCAAGTACTGGTGGATCCGCACCGGTACCAAGGACAGCGACACCGCGCTGACGATCGTCGGCAACCTGGCCCTGAGCCTGGAGAACCTCGGGGACACCGTCAACTCCTCCATGTACTGGGACGCCGCCCACGGCGCCGACGAGGACCCGGGTGACTTCATCACCTGGATCGGCACCGTGACCGGCTACACCAGCTAGCGCGGGCTCCGGGCCGGAACCGGGAGCAAGGAGGGTGTCCGGATCGGCGGACATCCTCCTCGCTCAGCGGTGCGGATGGAGCCGGGCCACGGTGTGAACTCCCGGTAGCGGGGCAGGGCGGGTGACCTCACCCGCCCCGCCCCGCTCTGGCGTCCAAGTCCACCTGTACGCAAGGCAGATGAGATACCCGACTGCGATCACCGCGACCTCGGTCCGTATCTTCCGGTCTCCGGATCTCCCACCGGTGCGATGGAGTTGCCATGACGACGAACCCGCAGCCGTCTCCGCCGGTCGACACCGGCAGGGCACACCCCGCGCGGGTCTACGACTGGCTGCTCGGCGGCAAGGACAACTACCCGGCCGACGAGGCGGTCGTCGAGAAGCTGCCGCCCGAGGCGAGGAACGCCGCCCGGCAGAACCGGGAGTTCATGCACCGGGCGGCCGCATGGCTCGCCACCCAGGGCATCGACCAGTTCCTGGACATAGGCACCGGGATACCCGCCGAGCCGAACCTCCATCAGATCGTGCAGAACGTCGTGCCGTCGGCCAGGGTCGTCTACACCGACAACGACCCGATCGTCCTGCGTCACGCCGAGGCGCTGCTGGTCGGCAGCGCCGAGGGAGCGACCGACTACATCCAGGCGGACGTCCGCGACCCGGAGGCGATCGTCCGGCACGCCCGGCACGTCCTGGACTTCGACCGCCCGGTCGCTCTCTCCCTCATCGCCCTGATGCACTTCATCACCGACGAGCAGGACGCCCACGGCATCGTCCGCAACCTGGTCGGCACCCTGCCGTCGGGCAGCTGTCTGATCCTGTCGCACGCCGCGTCCGACCTGTTCCCGGAACTCGTCGAACTGGTCGTCGCCGAGTACGCCAAGGGCGGCATCCAACTGGCCCTCCACCCGCGCGCGGAGGTGGAGCGCTTCTTCGACGGCATGGACCTGGTGCCCCCCGGCCTGGTCACGGCGACCCGGTGGCCCGGCTCCACCCCACCCCCGACCCCGGAACCGGACGCCGGCATCTACACGGGAGTGGCCCGCATCCGCTGACCCGGAAGCGTCCGTCCAGGACTGCTGCCCGCCGCGGGCCGGGTGTCGAATCACCGGCGGTCAGATGCCGACGGTGGTCTCGAAGGTGCGGCGTTCCCGAGCGAGCCGGTACCAGCGGTCGGCGAGGGAATCGGGGTCGCCCTCGCCGGAGCCGGGGATGATCGGCACGCCGATGGACAGGTGGCCGACGTAGACGCCCTCGTCGGCGAGGTCGTTGTGCAGACCCTGGGCCCAGGAACGGAGACCGGCCAGGGCGATGCCGGAGTCGCCCATGCCCGGGAGCGGGGTGAGGGCGGTGGTGCCGGTGGTGAACAGCAGGGCGCCGTCACCGGCCTCGCGCATCGCCGGGAGAACCGCGGCCGTCGCGGTGAGGGCACCGGCGACGAGCATGTCGAACATGGGGCGCACGGAATCCGGGGTGGTCTCGGCCGCGGGGGTGAACCCCAGCGCCTTCGGGTCGGGCACCTGGCCGGCCTGGCTGAGGAAGGTGGGAGCCGGGCTGTAGGCGAGCACGCCGATCCGCCCGAGTTCGGCGGCGGCCCTCTCCAGGGCACTGGTCAGGCCCTTGGCGTCGGTGACGTCGGCAGGGTAGGCGCGGGCGGTGATGCCCTCGGCCGCCAGGGAGCCGGTGATGCCCAGGAGATTGTCGGCATCGCGGGTCGAGAACCTCACAAAAGGCACATCGATGTACGCAAAGCACACCGCCGAAACCGACGACGTCACACCGGCCCCGCACCCCTGCGAGACCTGGCCCGACAACGGCCGCGGCTTCCGGGAGACCCTGGACCGGATCGGCGACAAGTGGTCGGTCCTGGTCATCGGCATCCTCGGCAACGGCCCCCTCCGCTTCGGCACCCTGCACCAGCGGGTCCCGGGCGTCTCCCAGCGCATGCTCACACTCACCCTGCGCCACCTGGAACGCGACGAAGTCGTCACGCGCACCGTCTACGCCGAGGTGCCCCCACGCGTCGAATACCAGCTCACTCCGCTCGGCGAGAGCCTGCGCGCCACGGTCCACGCGTTCGCCCAGTGGGTCACGGACCACCATGAAGAGATCGAGGACGCGCGCGTCGCCGCTACGACACCGAGTGAGAGCGAGCGGGCCGTTTCACACCCGGTGAGGCCCGTGAGGCCCGTGAGGCCAGGGGAGCTGAAGGTTTCTCGGTGGCACCTCGCAGCGCATCTAGGAATGCCCCCGAGCCGACGGCCGCCGCGGGGCGGGCGAATCGTCCGGCCGGGTCCTGCCGAAGCGCAGCCTCCATGGGGTGAGTGCGGATTCGAGTTGTACGGCCAGGCTCATCTTCGATGTCCCCTGAATGCGCTCCTCGAACCGGATCGGCACTTCGCGGATGGTCAACCCCCGTCTGACGGTGCGGTGGTTCATCTCGACCTGGAAGGAGTACCCGTTGCTGTGGACCGACGGCAGGTCGATCGCGCGCAGCGTCTCGGACCGCCATGCCTTGAAGCCGGCGGTGGCGTCCTTCACGTGCAGGTGCAGGATCGCGTTGACGTAGAGGTTGGCCCAGGCGGACAGGGCCTTGCGGTGCCACGGCCAGTCGGTGGCGGTCGAGCCGCCGGCCACATAGCGGGAGCCGAGGACGACGGCGGCGTCCGTCGTCAGCAGCGTGTCGACCATGCTCGGGATCGCCGAGGCCGGATGCGAGAGATCGGCGTCCATCTGGAGCACGACGTCGGCGCCGTCGTCCAGCGCACGGGTCATTCCGGCCAGGTAGGCGCGGCCGAGTCCGTCCTTGGCGGTGCGGTGCAGCACGCCGACCGTGTCCGGTGACCGGGCGGCGAGTCCGTCGGCGACCTCGCCCGTGCCGTCGGGTGAGTTGTCGTCGACCACGAGCAGGTGCAGGTTCGGCACCGGCAGGTCCGCGAGCAGGCCGGCCAGGACGGGCAGGTTGTCCCGCTCGTTGTAGGTCGGCACGACGACAACGACCTTCGGGGATACGACGGTCATCGGCAACTCCTGGGGCAGCGGTCGTCAGGGGTTCGGCGGTGCTGGTCACCTGGCGATCGCGGAGCACCGGCCACGCCGGGGCCTATACCCGCTTGCGCCGCAGATCGCGGCCGGTGCTGATGGCCGTGGCGGCCAGGAGACCCAGTGCCAGGGTTTCGGAGACGGAGCCCGGGTGGGGAGCGGTGCGGACGACGGCGAGGAGGTTCTGGCTCGCGGCGAGGGCCAGTCCTGTTCCGACGCACAGCAGGGCCGTCGACAGCCGGCGCGTCGTCGGCAGGGCGGCGGTCCGGGCGACATGGGCCACGAGGGTGCACAGACGGAACGCGACGAAGCCGAGCGTGAGCCAGTAGGAGAGGACCATGGCGGCGTCGGCGAAGCCTGTGAGGTGTTCGGCGGCACCGCTCCACGCGGTCAGGCACATGGCCGCGACCGCGATGGCCGGGGCGGCCAGGGTGCGGACCGCCGCGGCGGTCACGCGGCGCAGTGCCTCGCGGCTCAGCGGTGGCAGCGGTGCGGCGAGGCCGATGCCGAGCAGGAGCGGGACGAGCCACAGGCCGGCGGCGGGATGGCGGATGCCGGCCGTCAGGGCGGCGGAGGGTTCGGCCGAGCGCAGCAGCAGCCCGGTGACCGCGGCGAGCGCGAAGAGGGCGACGGTCAGGACGCGGCGGGTCTGGCCGGTGAACGTCTCGGGCCAGTCGGCGGGGTGGAGCCAGAGTCGCGCGGCCCCCGCGAGGGTGTCGGGCCAGGACCGGATTCCCGACGCGGACACCTCGTGAATGATGTCCTCGCCCCAGCGCTCGCGCACGGCCGGTGGGTAGAGCCGGGTCAGGAGCGTGGCCGCGCTCATGCCGGGGCGATCCCCAGCGCACGCAGGCCGGCGGCGGAGATACGGGCCATCTGCTGGAGTTCGACGCGCAGTTGATCGCGGCCCGTGTCGGTGATCCGCATGGTGCGGTGGCGCTCCTGGGCTTCGGCCGCCTCGTCCGCGGGCCGGATCAGCTCACGCGCCTCCAGCCGGGACAGGGCTCCGTAGAGGCTGCCGGGGCCGAGCCTGCTGCCGGTGAGCTCCTCGATCGCGGTGTTGATGGCGTAGCCGTGCAGCGGGCCGTCCGCGAGGACGGTGAGTACGAGCATCTGGGCGTCGTTGCTGTGCATGGGCCTCCTTGCCACCGGCTTCGGATGATACGAGCTTCGATACTACTTGTCACGTAGTACGAGACGCGTACTATAACAGCCCATGGAACCCATGGAACCCGATGAGGGGAACGGCCGGGCTTCGGCGGCCGTGGTCCGGGCGAGCCTCGGTGTCGCCGGTGTCTTCGAGGCGTTGACGGTGCTGGAGACCCAGGACAAGACGGTCAGGGCGGTCAGCCCGTGGCAGGACGACCCGTATGACGTGGTGGTCTCCCTGACCCGGTTCGCGGTGCCGATGCTCGCGCTGGTGATCGCGTTACGGCTGCTCGTGTGGCGGGCGCCCGGCAGCGCGGACCGGGCACGGCAGACGGTGCGCGCGGCGGGCGCGATGATCACGCTGGTCGGACTCACGCTGGCGACCGAGTGGGCCGCGGCCGCCGCCCGGACCCCTTCCTCGCTCGCGGGGACGTGGATCCGGGTGCTGATCGGCGGACTCGTCGCCGGCTCCGTACTCACCGTGGCGGTGGCCGTGTCGCTGGTGCGGGAAAGCCGGCGGCACGGCGCGTCCCGCGGCCGGCGGCACGACTGGCTCGACGACGCCGTCCACCTGTGCCGGAGGGTTCCCGTGCTGCGGCGCCGGGTCGGACCGGAGAGCGCGGTCTGGGTGCGCCGCCACGCGATGACGGTCTTCGTCGTACTGAGCACACTCGCGGCGCTGGCCGTGACCGGCGCCCAGGCCATCGGCGAAGGCTGGACGGATCCGCTGCTCACCGCCTGGTTCCTGACCGTCGCGGCGACCTCCTACCTCGCCTTCTGCGTGATCGGCAACGCGGTCGCCGGATTCGTCGCCCGTCCGCCGCGCACCCGGCGCCGCCGTGTCGCCGAGGCGTCGCTGGTCGCCGGATGCGTCGCGATCAGTGCGGCGACGGCGTTCCGCGACGCGCTGTGGCCGGTGTTCGGGACGGGATCGCTCACCTCCGTCCCGGCCATGGCCGCCCTCACGCTCGGCGCGGGTCTGGCCACGTTCCTCGCGACGGCCGCTCTCCTGCTCGTCTGCCTCCCGCGCCCGCTCCCACAAGGCGATCGATGAGGAGACCGAGGCGGAAGACAACGGTGCCCCGCCCGGCGGCCGCTCTCCGGCACCAAAAAGGGCGAGGCCCGAAGACCTCGCCCGCTCCGCAGGAAACCCCAGATCAGGGCCACACCAGGCAGTACGGCTGGTGCCCGGCCTCATGCAGCCGGTGGCTGAAGTCCTGCCACTCGTGCAGCAGCTGGTACACGTTGAACGCGTCCCTCGGGCCGCCCCGGTCCGGGACCGTCGACCAGATGAAGGCCGCCGCGCCGACCGCCTCCTCGCCTATGCCACGCAGCGGGTCGACGACCGTCATGGGGAGTTTCACGACCGCGTAGTCCGGGTGCAGGACGACCAGCTCCAGCGGCGGCACCTTGTGCAGCGGCACGCCTTCGATGCCCGTCAGCACCATCGCGGCCATCGTCTCCGGCTTGATCTTGGTGAACATGCCGTTCATCCCGAGCTCGTCGCCGCCGAGTTCCTCGGGACGCATCGAGATCGGGACACGGGCCGCGGTCGCGCCGTCCGGTGCGCCGAAGTATTTGTACGTCACCCCCACCCGACCACCATTCCTGCTACCGGTCTCGAGACGGTCGGTTCCGCGATCGATCCGCCGGGCCCGCTGGTCGCGCTGGTCCCACTGATCGATACGTCGGTCGCGCCGCTCGGACTCACTCGGTACGCCGCTCTGTTCATGACGTGCTGCTTCGGCCGCTTCCTCCGCGTCGCGCCGGTGCTTCCCCTGCCGGGCACGTCGAGGACCCAGGTCGTCAGTCCCCTCGCCCAGTCCGCCACCGCGATGCATATCTCCACCCGACTGCTTTTCTAGGACGCGTGGCCCCCGCCGCGCAACCCGATCATCGTGTCAGTGACCTCCCCCACGGCCGCCCGCCGAAACGTGCGTCGAAACATCAGTCCGCAGGATCTTTACAGCGTCCGGCCGCCGACGGACCGGATGAGCTGCGTGTATCGGGTCACAGTCTCGCAGATACCGCACGGATGCCTCAGGCACTGCGAGGAGAAGGGTGGCCCCGACCGGGACACGCCCCGCTGCGCCTACCCTGAGAAGGTCACCCAGCAACCGGAGTCCGAGAAGTCGGAGAAGCGCACGTCATGAGTGCCCAGAGCGAAACGCCCTATCCCTACGACGCGCCCGTCTCACAGGCGCTCTTCGACCGCGCCTCCGCCGTCACGCCCGGGGGCGTGAACTCGCCGGTGCGCGCCTTCCGTGCCGTCGGCGGCACCCCCCGTTTCATGGTCTCCGGCAAGGGGGCCTACCTCACCGACGCCGACGGGCGCGAGTACGTCGACCTCGTGTGCTCCTGGGGGCCCATGATCCTCGGCCACTCCCACCCCGAGGTCATCGCCGCCGTCCAGGACGCCGTCTCCCGCGGTACCTCCTTCGGTACGCCCGGCGAGGGCGAGGTCGCCCTCGCGGAGGAGATGGTCGCCCGGATCGCGCCCCTGGAGCAGGTGCGGCTCGTCAGCAGCGGCACCGAGGCCACCATGAGCGCCATCCGGCTCGCCCGCGGCTTCACCCGGCGCACCAAGGTGATCAAGTTCGCCGGGTGCTACCACGGGCATGTCGACAGCCTGCTGGCCGCCGCCGGGTCCGGCGTCGCCACCTTCGCGCTGCCCGACACCCCCGGTGTCACCGGCGCCCAGGCCGGGGACACGATCGTGCTGCCGTACAACGACCTCGAAGCCGTGCAGGAGGCCTTCCACCGGCACCCCGGGGAGATCGCCTGTGTGATCACCGAGGCCTCGCCCGGGAACATGGGGGTCGTGCCGCCGGAGCCCGGGTTCAACCAGGGGCTCAAGAACGCCTGCCGTGAGAACGGCGCCCTCTACATCTCCGACGAGGTGATGACCGGGTTCCGGACCAGCCGGGCCGGATGGTTCGGGGTGGACGGGGTCGTACCCGACCTGATGACCTTCGGGAAGGTGATGGGCGGCGGGTTCCCGGCGGCGGCCTTCGGCGGCCGGGCGGACGTCATGGCGCACCTCGCGCCCGCCGGGCCCGTCTACCAGGCCGGCACCCTCTCCGGGAACCCTGTCGCCACCGCCGCCGGCCTGGCCCAGCTGCGGCTGCTCGACGACGCGGCGTACGACAAGGTCAACGCCGTCTCCGAGCAGATCCAGGGGCTCGTCGGCGAGGCGCTGAGCAAGGAGGGCGTCGCGCACCAGCTGCAGACCGCCTCCAACATGTTCTCCGTCTTCTTCACCAACCGCCCGGTGCGGAACTACGAGGACGCCAAGAAGCAGGAGTCCTTCCGCTTCACCGCGTTCTTCCACTCTCTCCTCGCGAACGGCGTCTACCTGCCGCCGTCGTCCTTCGAGTCCTGGTTCGTCTCCACGGCCCACGACGAGCGGGCCATTCAGAAGATCGCCGACGCCCTCCCGGCGGCGGCCCGAGCGGCCGCGGAGGCCACGGCAGCATGACTGAGAAGAGCCAGGACATCACCGTCGTCCATGTGATGCGGCACGGGGAGGTCGCCAACCCGGAGGGGGTGCTCTACGGCAGACTTCCCGGCTACCACCTCTCCGAGCTCGGCCGGCAGATGGCCGACCGGGTCGCC
Source organism: Streptomyces sp. NPDC101234 (assembly GCF_044767525.1). Taxonomy (NCBI): domain Bacteria; kingdom Bacillati; phylum Actinomycetota; class Actinomycetes; order Kitasatosporales; family Streptomycetaceae; genus Streptomyces; species Streptomyces sp. NPDC101234. The sequence continues at coordinate 84,356 of NZ_JBIWOA010000014.1, forward strand.
GAGCACCTCTCCGCGCGGGACGTCACCCATGTCGTCGCCTCCCCGCTGGAGCGCGCGCAGGAGACCGCGACCCCGATCGCCAAGGCGCACGGGCTCGGCCTCGGCACCGACGAGCGGCTCATCGAGGCCGAGAACATCTTCCAGGGCAAGACCTTCGGTGTCGGTGACGGGGCGCTGAAGAACCCCGCCAACTGGAAGTACCTCGTCAACCCGTTCAAGCCGTCCTGGGGCGAGCCGTACGTCGACCAGGTCGTTCGGATGAAGGGCGCGCTGGACACGGCCAGGGACCAGGCGCGCGGTCACGAGGCCGTGCTGGTCAGCCATCAGCTGCCGATCTGGATCCTGCGGTCCTACGTCGAGAACCGCCGGCTCTGGCACGACCCGCGCAAGCGCCAGTGCACGCTCGCCTCCCTGACGACGTTCACCTACCAGGGGGACAAGATCGTCTCCGTCGGCTACAGCGAGCCCGCCATCGACCTGGTGCCGGCCCATCTCCGCGCCGGTGCCAAGCCCGTGAAGGGCAAGGACAAGGCCTTCGGCGCCTGAGTCGCAAGCGAGTTGCGGAACTTCAGCCAGTTCCGGCCTGTTCCTGCTGCTTATCTGACAAGCCTAGGAACCCATCCGATCGTCACGCCCTCTGACTGGGTGACCACCAGAGAACGTGACGAATCGGGGAACCATGGGGACCTTCACCCGAAGGGGAATGCTCGGCATCGGTGCGGGGGCCGCGGCCGGAGTCGGCCTGGCCGGCTGCGGCACCGCCACACCGTCCGACGGAGCCCATGCCAAGGGTGCCGGCAAGCCGTCAAGCAGTAAGCCGACCGTCACCGCCCACCCCCTCGGCGACGGCTCCACCTCCCGCAGCGGCAAACAGCCCCACCAGCCCGCCGCCCCCGAGCCGCTGGAGCCCGGCCAGACCCCGCCGCAGTTCGTGATCTTCAGCTGGGACGGCGCCGGCGAGGTCGGCAACGGCCTCTTCCCGCGCTTCCTGGACCTGGCCAAGGAGCACGGCGCGTCGATGACCTTCTTCCTCTCGGGGCTGTACCTGCTGCCCGAGTCGAAGAAGCGGCTCTACGAGCCCCCGAACAACCCGCGGGGTGCCTCCGACATCGGCTACCTCACCGACGAGCACATCAAGTCGACGCTCACCAACGTCCGCCGCGCCTGGCTCGAAGGCCACGAGATAGGCACCCACTTCAACGGGCACTTCTGCTCCGGCCACGGCACCGTCGGCAACTGGACGCCGGCCCAGTGGCGCAGCGAGATCCGGCAGGCCAAGGCGTTCGTGAAGGAGTGGCGGACCAACACCGGCTGGACCGACCTGCCCTCCCTCCCCTTCGACTACGACCGGGAACTGGTCGGCGGCCGCACCCCCTGCCTCCTCGGCCAGAACAACCTGCTCCCCACCGCCCGCTCGCTCGGCTGGCGTTACGACGCCTCCTCGCCCGGCGGCCGCCAGGTGTGGCCGAACAAGAAGCTCGGCGTCTGGGATCTGCCGTTGCAGCAGGTGCCGTTCCCCGGCCGCCGCTTCGAGGTCCTCTCCATGGACTACAACATGCTCGCCAACCAGTCGGTCAACTCGACGAAGGCCCCCGCCTACAACTACCCGGGCTGGCGGAAGCAGTCGACAGGTGCGTACATAGCGGGATTCGAGCGTGCATATACGACGAACCGGGCGCCGTTCTTCATAGGCAACCACTTCGAGCACTGGAACGGCGGCATCTACATGGACTCCGTCGAGGCGGCCTTCAAGCACATCGCCCAGGAGAAGGAGAAGGGCGCCGACGTCCGGCTGGTCTCCTTCCGGCAGTTCGTGGACTGGATGGACGTACAGAAGCCGGCGGTGCTGGCGAAGCTGCGCACGCTGGACGTCGGGCAGCGGCCGGCGGGCGGCTGGAACACCTTCCTCAAGCAGGGCGCCGCGGCCTGAAAGGCGGCATTCCCGGACCTTTCCTGGACCTTTCCCGGACCGAGGGGGGTGCGCAAGATCCCCAGAACGGGCATGCGAAACTTTTCACATGAGTACCCGTAGCCGCGCCGTCCTGCTCGGCGCCACGGCCGCCGCGGCGGCCCTGACCCTGTCCGCGTGCGGCAACGGCGGCACCTCCGGCGGCGGTGGTGACACCAACTTCGTCATGGGCTCGGACGGCATCTCCACCGCGAAGAAGGGGGAGCGGGCCGCGGCACCCGACCTGTCCGGCAAGACCGTCGACGGCAAGCAGCTCGACGTCGCCGACTACAAGGGCAAGGTCGTCGTGGTGAACGTCTGGGGCTCCTGGTGTGCCCCCTGCCGTGCCGAGGCGCCGAACTTCGAGAAGGTCTACCAGGACCTGGGCGCCAAGGGCGTGCAGTTCGTGGGCATCAACACCCGCGACACCAGCGTCCAGAACGCGGTCGCCTTCGAGAAGCAGCAGGGCGTCACCTATCCGAGCCTGTACGACCCGACGGGCCGGATGCTGCTGCGCTTCAAGAAGGGCACCCTCAACCTCCAGACGGTGCCCTCCACCCTGGTCTTCGACCGGGAAGGGAAGATCGCCGCACGCTCGCTGTCCCCGCTCAGCGAGGACCGGCTGCGCGAGATGATCGACCCGGTCCTCGCGGAGAAGTGACGTGAGCGCGCTCACCACGCTCGCCGCGGGGACCGACCCGAACCAGACCGTGCTGCACGGCGCGCTGCTGGTCGCCCTGCCCGTCGCCCTGCTCGGCGGCCTCGTCTCCTTCTTCTCCCCGTGCGTCCTGCCCCTGGTCCCCGGCTACCTCTCGTACGTCACCGGGGTCACCGGCACCGACCTGGGCGAGGCCCGGCGCGGCCGGATGGTCGCCGGTGCCTCCCTCTTCGTCCTCGGCTTCACCGCCGTCTTCGTCTCCAGCGGGGCCCTGTTCGGCTACTTCGGGGACACGCTCCAGGCCAACAGCCCTGTGCTCTCCAAGGTGCTGGGCGTCCTCATGATCCTCATGGGGATCTTCTTCATGGGCCTGATGCCCTGGATGACCCAGCGCGAGTTCCGCTTCCACCGCAAGCCCGCCGCCGGACTGGCCGGGGCTCCGCTGCTCGGCGCGCTGTTCGGTATCGGCTGGACCCCGTGCATCGGCCCGACCCTCGCCTCCGTGCTCGCCCTCTCCTCCCAGCAGTCGAGCGCGGGCCGCGGTGCCATACTGACCGTCGCCTACTGCCTGGGGCTCGGCGTGCCCTTCGTGGTCGCGGCGGTCGCCTTCCGCAAGGCGCTCGGCGCGTTCGGCTGGGTCAAGCGGCACTACGTCTGGGTGATGCGGATCGGCGGCACGATGATGATCGTGACCGGTCTGCTGCTCCTGACGGGTGCCTGGGACCGCCTCGTACAGGACATGCAGTCCTGGTCCGCCGGCTTCACTGTGGGGATCTGATCCATGAGCAAGACCGAAACCGACAACACCGAGCAGGACCGGCGGGAACTCGGCGAGGCGGGCTCCCAGCTCTCCACCGCCCCCGTCGAGGAACCGTCGATCGTCCCCGGCCTCGGGGTGATCGGCTGGGCCCGCTGGTTCTGGCGGCAGCTCACCTCGATGCGGGTCGCGCTGCTGCTGCTCCTGCTGCTGTCGCTGGGCGCGATCCCCGGCTCGCTGATCCCGCAGACCGGCGCCGACATCTCCAAGGTCGCCGACTTCCGCAAGGCCCACAAGACGCTGTCGCCGGTCTACGACAAGCTCGGCCTGTTCCACGTCTACAGCTCGGTGTGGTTCTCGGCGATCTACATCCTGCTGTTCGTCTCCCTCATCGGCTGCATCGTGCCCCGCGCCTGGCAGTTCGTGGGCCAGCTGCGCGGCCGCCCGCCGGGCGCCCCCAAGCGCCTCGACCGCCTCCCCGCGTACACGACCTGGCGGACGACCGCGGCGCCCGAGGAGGTCCGCGAGGCCGCCCTCAGGCTGCTGAAGAAGCGCCGCTTCCGCTCCCACATCGCCGGGAACGCGGTCGCCGCCGAGAAGGGCTACGTCCGCGAGTTCGGCAACCTGATCTTCCACATCGCGCTGATCGTGCTGCTGGTCGCCTTCGCCTCCGGCCAGATGTACAAGTCGGACGGCACCAAGCTGGTCGTCGAGGGCGACGGGTTCGCCAACACCCTCAGCCAGTACGACGACTTCAAGTCCGGCTCCATGTTCAGCACCGACGACCTGGTGCCGTTCAGCTTCAACCTGAGGAACTTCAGCGCCAGCTACCAGACCAGCGGCCCCAGCAAGGGCACGCCGGTCACCTTCGACGCGGACATCGACTACAGCAAGGGCGCCTACGGCAAGTCGACGCGGACCACCATCAAGGTCAACGAGCCGCTGCAGATCGACGGTGCCAAGGTCTACCTCGTCAGCCACGGCTACGCGCCCGTCATCACGGTCCGCGACGGCAAGGGCGACATCGTCTACCGCGACGCGGTCCCGCTGCTCCCGCTCGACGCCAACATCACCTCCCAGGGTGTGGTGAAGGTGCTGGACGGCTACAAGAACGCCCAGGGCACCAGCGAACAGCTCGGCATCTCCCTGTTCTTCCTGCCGACCTACGGCGGCGGCTCCTCGGTGCTCTCCGCCTTCCCGTCGCTGCAGAACCCGGTGCTGAACCTCACGCCGTACCACGGCGACCTCGGCATCGACTCGGGCATCCCGCAGAGCGTGTACCAGCTGGACAAGACCCATATGAAGGAGTTCAAGGACTCCAAGGGCGCCCAGCTCCGGGACAACCTGAAGCCCGGCCAGACCATGCAGCTGCCGAACGGCGCCGGGTCCGTGACGTTCGAGAAGGACGTCAAGGAATGGGCCGGCTTCGAGATCGTCCAGGAGCCCGGCAGCAGCTGGGCGCTGGCCGGCGCGATCGCCGCGATCTTCGGCCTCGCCGCCTCGCTGTTCATCCAGCGCCGCCGCGTCTGGGTGCGCGCGGTACCGGGCCCCGACGGCGTCACCGTCGTCGAGATGGCCGGGCTGGGCCGCAGCGAGTCCGCGAAGGTGCCGGAGGAACTGGGCGACCTCGCGGGAATCCTCTACGACCAGGCGCCAGGGGCCCCCGACGCCGAAGACGACGAATCCGTCACCTCCCCCAACCCCGAAGTCGTACCTGCCGAAGGGCCTGAGAAGCGATGACTTCCCCAGCCGTGACCACGCTCGCCGCGACCAACGAGCATCTCGCGAGCATGAGCAACACGCTCATCTACTCCTCGATGGCCGTCTACACGCTGGCCTTCTTCGCCTACATCTTCGAGTGGCTGCTCGGCAGCCGCAGCCGGGTCGCGCGCACCGCCAACGCGCTCACCACCGACACGGCGGCGAAGAAGGCGCCCGCCGTCACGGTCAAGAAGGCCGGCGGCACCGCCGTACTGGAGCGTCCGCAGGTCGTCGTGCGGTCCGCGGCGGGCGCGCGGGACGTCCCGGACGGTCCCGGCGCGCACGGCGGCGACGAGCAGGGCGACCTCTACGGCCGGATCGCGATCTCCCTCACGGTCCTCGCCTTCCTCGTGGAGCTGGCGGGTGTGGCCACCCGCGCGGCCTCCGTGCAGCGGGCGCCGTGGGGCAACATGTACGAGTTCAACATCACGTTCTCCACGGTCGCGGTCGCCGTCTACCTGGCCCTGCTGGCCCTGAAGAAGAACGTCCGCTGGCTCGGCCTCTTCCTGATCACCTCGGTCCTGCTCGACCTCGGCCTCGCGGTCACCGTCCTCTACACGGCGAGCGAGCCGCTGGTCCCGGCCCTGCACTCGTACTGGCTCTACATCCACGTCTCGACGGCCATCTTCTGCGGCGCGGTCTTCTACGTGGGCGCGGTCGCCACGATCCTCTACCTGTTCAAGGACTCGTACGAGAGCAAGCTGGAGAACGGCGGCAAGCCCGGCAACTTCGCCACCTCGGTCCTGGAGCGCCTGCCCGCCTCGGCGTCCCTCGACAAGTTCGCCTACCGCGTCAACGCGGCCGTCTTCCCGCTGTGGACCTTCACGATCATCGCGGGCGCGATCTGGGCGGGCAGCGCCTGGGGCCGCTACTGGAACTGGGACCCCAAGGAGACCTGGTCCTTCATCACCTGGGTCGCCTACGCCTGCTACCTGCACGCCCGCGCCACCGCCGGCTGGAAGGGCCGCAAGGCCGCCTACCTGGCGATGATCGCCTTCGGCTGCTGGCTCTTCAACTACTACGGCGTCAACATCTTCGTCACCGGCAAGCACTCCTACGCGGGCGTCTGACCCGTCCAGGGGCCACACTGGTCCCATGGCCGTCCTTCAGCTGCTGATACGACTGCCGAGGCCGATGGACCAGGTCTGGCCCAGCCTCTCCACCCCGGAGGGCCTGGCCACCTGGTTCACCCCCGCGGACGTCCTGCAACCGAGACTGGGCGGCACGATCACCCTCGGCGACCTGGGCACCGGCACGATCACGGCATGGGACGTCGACCGCATGGCCGAGTACACGGTCGACCCCGGCGGCAGAATCCGCTTCCACCTGGAGCCGGACGGCGAGACGGCGAGCATCCTGCGCTTCACGCACGAGTTCCCGGGGGAGACGGCGACGGAGCGGGACTGGCGGCACCGATTCGAACGTCTGGTCGCATCCGTGGCATGAAGACAAGGCGCGAAGCGCCGAGTTTTCAGGGGCGCGGGGCTGTGTCAATTTGCGGCTCCGCCGCTTGGGCGCTCAGCCCCCACCGGGCCCGCACCCTAAGACGGCGGCAGACACTCCGCACTGGGCGGCTTCCCCTCCGGCCACGCGATGGTCACGAACCTCGACCCACCCCCCGGCCGCAACTCCACGATCGGCACCGCCTTGTCGTACGGATTCCCGTGCACATCGAGGCAGATCCACCCACTCGCCCCGTCCACCCGCAGCGACCCCTTCACCTGAGGCCACTGCAACCCCACATCGGCCAACGCCGGCACGGACTTCCCCTCCGGCACCGCCTCGCGGATCCCGTGCACCGCGAGCCGCATCGCGTCGTAGGCGATGATCAGCTGCCCGTCCTCCAGGGCGTAGGACCCGATCGGCCCCACCGGCGACTTCGCCGCGCTCTGCAGCAGCTGCGTGAGCGTCTCCGTGTCGGCCGTGGAACCCCCCGTCCTCGGACTGTTCTTCCCCCACGCGTCCGGATGGGCGAGGGCGGTGTACCGGACCGCCAGGTTGTGCCGCAGCGCATCGCGGTCCAGGTTCTTCTCACCCGTCAGATACGACCCCTCGTCCCCCGTCAGCACCGTGAACTTCCGGTCCTGGCAACCCCGTCCGCCCAGCGCGTTGATGAACTGCCCCAACTGGGTGTGCCGGCCGGCGAAGAGAATCGTGTCGGTCGTCCGCGAGGTGTCGCAGATCAGGTTGGTGATCTGCCGGAACGTGTTCGCGGTCGTCCCCTCCTGACTGCGGTCGGCCGGCGGGGTGAACGGCTGGGACTCGTACGGCGACCCCTTGATCAGCGCCGCGAACGACGTCTGGAGCGTTCGCGTGTACGGGTCGCCGGGCTTGTCGTACACCAGCAGCGCCCGGCCCGCGTTGACCTTGGCGAAGGAGGCGAGGGCATGGGCCTCGTCGGTGTTGGTGGGGGAGACCCTGGCCAGCCCCGGGTAAGGGTCCTTGCCACCCTGCCCGTTGGCCAGGTCGTCCGCCGTGATCGACGACCCCACCACCGGAATCCCCAGCCGGGTCAGCTCCTTGACGGCCTTCTTGTTGTTGTCGGTGCTCTGCCCGACCCCGGACACCGCCCGCAGCCGGTCCGTGCCCCCGGTCATCTTCGCGAGCTGCGCGACCATCTGCTGCCAGTACTGGCTGGTCGCCCCGGGGTTGGCCATCACCAGCCGGATCTGTGGGGACTGTCCGTTGGAAGCGTGGTTGGCCTGGTACTGGGCCAGATAGGCGCCCTGGAGCTCGTGCTGGATGTCTGCGAGGTTCGCCGCCGCCGTCGAGGTGTACGGCAGCATCACCGCCACCGTCACATAACTCCCCGCCTTCAGGCGGGCGTTCTCCTTGGCGATGGCCCGCACGGTGGCCCGCAGCTGCGGATGCCCGAAGTCGTACGCCGTCGTCGCCACGCCCACGCACTCGTCGCTGCCCTCCGGCCGGGCCACCCCGGGCGCGCAGGAGCGGTCGTCGTGGGTGAGGGCGCGGACCCCGAAGAACAGGCCGGCCAGCAGCCCCATCGTGACCAGCAGGGCCAGATACCGGCGCAGCGGGATCTCCCAGACGCCCTCACGTAACCACGTGCCCACGCCCCGCCGCGCCATCACGCCACCCCGCTCCGCTCGTCGTCACCCTCGTCGTCGTCCGGATCCGCCGGCGGCCGTCCCGCGAGCGCCGCCGCCGGCCAGTCCCGGGAGGCCCGCCACAGCAGCGCGTTGCCGGCCGGCCGCAGGTTGGACAGCTGCTCCAGTTCGAAGCGCAGCCGGTCGGCCACCCGCGGGTCGGGCAGGACCAGCGGATCGGCGAGCTGCCACACCGCGTGCAGCAACCGCCGTACCCGCAGCTGGAGTACGGCGTCCACGCCGCCCGGCACCCGTTGCCGCGCGTCCGTGCGGCCCAGTGCCACCGCCGTCCGCCGGTCGCCGTGGCCGGTGAAGTCGTGGCCCTCGGCGTCATGGGCGTGGAAGTAGGGCGCCGAGGCGATGAAGCGCAGGGTGTCCAGCCAGCTGCGGGCGTCCAGCAGCGCGAAGCCGTCGCGCAGGTGCGCGACCGCGGACTCGGTCCGGCCCAGGGCCAGTTCGTGGTGCAGCCGGAAGCGGGCGAGCCGGTCGGTGCCCAGGTGTTCCGCGTAGTGCGCGATCAGCGTCTCGTGCGCGGTGCGCCAGCCGCCGTGGTCGGCGTCCCGCAGATGGAGCCGCAGCAGCAGCAGGGTCCGGACGAAGGGGTCGCCCACGAACTGGCCCGGCACGACCGGCAGGCCCTCGCGGACGAGCCGGCTCTGCAGCGCCCGTACGTCCGCCGGGCCGAAGTCCTCCGGGAGGAGCGCGGCGGCCAGCGCGCACGCCGAGTCGTGGTCGTGGGCGGCGGCGAGGACGGTCAGTTCGTCGAGGCGGTCCTTCGGGACCAGCCGGTCGAGGAGCTGGACGTACACGGGGGCGGCGGGACCGTCCTCGGCCAGCCGTACCTCGGCCGTGAGCAGCTCGCCCAGTGAGCCGGTCCGGTCCGGGTGCTGCGCGGCCGCCTCCGCGAGCAGGGCGATGCCCAGCGGATTCCCGCCGGTCAATCGGTGTACGGCGTGCGGGAGTTGGGGTGCGGCCGGGGCGGCGACCAGGTGCAGGGTGTCATCGGGGGAGAGCGGCCGGAGCGCGACCAGCAGCGCCCGTGAGGACGGCACGGCCGGGTCCGGCGTCCATTCGCTGCGCCGGGCGACCTCGGCCAGCTCCCGCCGTACCCCGCCCCGCAGCAGCTCCCGGCCGTCGCCGCGCAGCCCGGCGACGAACGCCACCTGGTCGGCGACCCCGTCGGCACGGTCCCGCAGCACCGCCTCCACCAGCCCCGGACCCGGCCCGGTCTGCACGTTGTCGACCAGCACCAGCGGGCGGCCCAGGCGCTGCATACGCGGCAGCACGCCCGCGTACGCCTCCGTCAGGTCGGCGAGGAAGGCCCGTACGAGATAGCGCTCGGCGTGCTCGCGGGAGGTGCCGCCCGCGCGGAAGTGCCCGGAGAGGAGCATCAGTCCGCGCTGGGCGTGGCCGCCCGCGTTGGGATAGGTCCGGTACCAGACGGAGGCCTTCTGGTGCCTGCGGCTGGTGAAGCCCTCGGCGATCGACTCCAGGGTGGCCTCGATGGCCCCGGAGACCAGCGGGCCGGTGCCGGTCGCGGCGGCGACCACCTTCGCCGTGACCTTTCCGGCCCAGCGCCCCGCGAACCCGCTGATCCACGAGCCGCTCTCGTTCAACAGCAGGATCCGCTCCACCTCGCGCCGGATCCGCTCCGAGTCGGCGTCGCGCCAGCCGCCGGCGGCCACCGCGACCAGCCCCGACATGAGGCGCGGGAACGTGATCCGCCCGGCCCCGGTCACCGGTTCCGCCAGCTGCTCGGCGACGACCAGCAGCGCCTGCGCGACCGGCGACCAGGACTCGGCGGGCCGCTCGGCGGGCGGCCCCGCGAACTGCGCCTCCGCGCAGTCGACCAGGGCGACCGGGGTGTGGCCCTTGTAGGCCTCCCGTAACTCGCCGAGCACCGCGCTCTTGCCGAGTCCCCGTGCCCCGGTCAGCACCACGAAGGGCAGCTCGCCGGGGTGTTCGAGGGGATGGGCACGGTGCTGGTACGGCCGTAACCCGACGATTCTCGGAACGAGCCCGGCCGGCTCGACGTCGAACAGCGCCCCACGCCCGTGCAACCGTCTGTGCAAGGCATCTCCCCCTCAACGCCAGTGTAGGAAGAGGGAGTTGCTTCGGGCCAGATCGAGTGATGTCCGTATGGTTACGAAACGGGCCCCGGAACGGCCGCAGGGACAGAGGTGATGACGTCGCGCAGCCGCTCGACGTACAGCCGCAGGTTCTTGTACGCGATGTCGGTGTCCGGGAAGCGGCTCGCGAACCACAGCCCCTCGTGCAGCCGTTGCACCCATGCGCAGAGCTGGTCGCCGTACGACACCCGGAGCAGTCCGTACGTCTTCAGCTCGGCCCACCGTTCGGATCCCGGGACGCCTCGGGTGTCGACGTAGGAGACGATCGAGTACAGGTCGGGCGAGGTGGGCCGGAAGTCGGTGCCGAGCAGCTGCAGCACCCGGGCCAGCGGTATCCGGGCGAGCGGCCGGGCCGTCTGGAGCCCGGCGCGTACGGAGCGCAGCGCGGCCGGGAGGTCGGCGGCCACCGGGACCTCCAGGGGCGCGCCGCCGACGTACCAGCCGACCGACTCCGACCAGCGGGACTTCATCCGGGTGTGGAACGGCACGACCGTGCGGTACACGGACTGCCCGCCGATCTCCCCGACGATCAGGCTGGTGGCGGCGAGCAGGCCGACGAGGCTGCCGCCGTAGGGCCGGCAGTACGCCTCGAAGGCGGCGGCCGTCGCCGCGTCGACGAGCGGCTCGCACAGCATCTTCTGCGGGGGCAGCGGGTCGCCGGGGCGCACGCCGAGGTCGACGGGGAAGCGCGGCAGCGTCCCCTCGCAGCGCCGGATGAACTCCCGCCAGCGGGCGACGATGTCGTGACCGTCGTCGAGCCGGTCCGCGTCCGCCCGCTCCATCTCGCAGAAGTCGACGTAGCTGGCCGCCGGCCCGTGTGCCGAGTCGGCCCCGGCCGTGTACAGGCCGTGGATCTCGGCGGGGAGCGCCTGCAGCGAGTAGGCGTCGACATTGCTGTGGTCGAAGGCCAGATAGACGCTGGTGGAGTCGGCGCGGACGACGGCCGCGTAGATGAGGTTGGGCCAGCGCAGGGCGTCGGCGACGGCGTCGAAGCGGTGCTGGAGGTGGCGGACCAGGGCGTCCGCGTCGGTGAAGTCGCCGACCACCTCGCGGTGCAGTGCCACGGAGTGGGGGGCGAGCGTGAACCGGCGCAGCTCGTCCCCGGCCCAGCGGAAGCCGCTGCGCAGGGTCTCGTGCCGCAGCGTCCAGGCGCGCAGGGCCTCCTGGAGGGTGTCGAGGTCGGCCCGGAAGGGCAGGTCGAAGGCCGTACCGAGCCAGGTCGGCACGGACAGCCCGTCCTCGCGCACGGACCTGGCGGTGCGGATGTGCGACTCCTGGATGTACGCCGGGGGCCGGGAGTCGTCCGGCAGCGTCCGCGCGGTCTCGACGGTCGCCGGGCTGAGCGTCCACTCGACGAGCCGTCCCGGGCGGACCTCGCAGCGCTGGATGTCGGTGATGCGCACGCCGTCTCCGATCACGGTGAAGGGCCCACGGAGCCGTGGGCCCTTTACTAGGGAAGGACGGCGGTCCGGCCGGGACATGCCGTGTCCGTGCTTTTCAACGGAACGGATGGCGGCTCAAACACGGAAGCGACCAGTCGCCGGTCGACCAGTCGCCGGTCGACCAGTCGCCGGTCGATCAGGCGACGGCCGCTCAGCCGACGGTGATGGAGTCCAGCTTCTCCCGCAGATAGACATGGGAGTCGACCGGCGGGTACGCGACCCGTCCGACCGGTGCCGGTACGGACTCGACGATCGTGCCCGGGGTGCACTCGCCGAAGTAGACGAGGGACATCAGCTCCTCGGCGGGGGCGTCGGTGGGCGGCGGCAGCACCCGGTGCCGTCCGGACCGCCACCGGTCGCCGGTCCAACGGGCCATCAGGTCACCGATGTTGATGGTGAAGGCGGCCGGGTCGAAGGGCGCGTCCTCCCAGCCGCCGTCGTCCGTGTACACCTGCAGCCCGCCCTTGCCGGCCTGCCGGTCCAGGATGGTCACCGTCCCGAAGTCGGTGTGCGGCCCGATCCGGAACTGGCCGGGCTCGGCCTCGCCGATCACGTCCGTGCCCGGATACCAGTTGATGTTGAAGCCGTACGTCGGATGGTCCATGTGCCGGGAGAAGAAGTCGGGTTCGAGCCCGAGCGCGTACCCCAGCAGGGACAGCAGCTCCTTCTCCAGCCCGGCCATCCGCTCCAGGTACTCCGCGCAGAGCGTGCGCAGCTCCGGCACCTCGGCCGGCCACACGTTGGGCGCGTACCACTCGGCGTTGACGGCCGGGTCGTCGAAGGGTTCGTGGGTCGCGAAGGTCAGCGACTCCTTCAGGTCCGGCGGGGTCTCGGTGCCCTCCGAGTAGCCGTTGGCCTCTGCCTTCGGGCCCAGCCAGCCGCGCCCGCCGACCTTCACCTCGTACGCCGCCTTCACCTCGGGCGGCAGCGCGAAGAACGCGCGGGCGGCCTCCCGTACGGCGTTGCGCAGCTCGTCCTCGACCCCGTGCCCGGTGACGAGCAGGAAGCCGGCGGTCCGCAGGGCCGCGTCGACGGTACGGGCGGTCTCCCGCCGGCCGTCCTCGTCACCGTCGAGCCAGGGGCGCAGGTCGACGGTGGGGATACGGGGGCTGGGGCTGTTGGTGTCACTCACCGATGTCCTCGTTCCACAGGGCCGGGTTGTCGTTGATGAAGTCGCGCATCATGGCGACGCACTCGGGGTCGTCCAGCAGGACGATCTCCACGCCGTGCTCGGCGAGCCAGTCGTGGCCGCCGTGGAAGGTGGCCGCCTCGCCGATCACGACCCGGGAGATCCCGAACTGGCGGACCAGTCCGGAGCAGTACCAGCACGGCGACAGGGTGGTCACCATGGTGGTGCCCCGGTACGTCCGCTGCCGGCCCGCCGCGCGGAAGGCGGCCGTCTCCGCGTGCATCGAGGGGTCGCCGTCCTGTACCCGCCGGTTGTGCCCGCGGCCGAGCGGTGCGCCGTCGGCGCCGTAGAGCGTGGCGCCGATCGGGATGCCTCCCTCGGCGAGTCCGGCGCGGGCCTCGGCGACGGCGGTGGCGAGCCAGGCGCGGGCTTGCGACTGATCCAAAGACTTCATGTCTCCACTCTCCTGTGGTCGAAACACGAGGGCAACGTGCGGAAAGTAGCCTCCGGGCAACCCGCGGCCGGACGAAATGTCAGCGCCGCGACCGGCACCCTGGAGGTCCCCGTGCCCGCACTCACCCTCCGTGAAGTCCTCGCTCTTGATCCGGTGCGGGCGGCCCGCCCCGAACTGCTCGCCGGGGAGAGCGCGTTGGACCGCCCCGTGCGCTGGGTCCACTCCAGCGAGGTCTACGAGGGCGCCAACTTCCTCGACGGCGGCGAACTGCTGCTCACCAACGGCTTCGGGCTCACCGACGCCGGTGACGAGGTCCGCCGCCGGTACGTCCGGGAGCTGGCCGCGCGCGGCGCCGCCGGGCTCGCGGTGGAGGTCGGCCGCTCGTTGCCGGCCATGCCCACGGAGGTCACCGACGAGGCCCGCCGGCTGGGCCTGCCCCTGCTGGCCCTGCACCGGGTGGTGCCCTTCGTCCGGATCGCCGAGGCCGCGAACCGGGCGATCGTCGCGCGCGGACTGTCCGGGCGGTCGGTGCTACGGCCCTGGGGCGACGACCACACGGCGGCCCTGCTGGCCGACCTGGCCGACCGGGCCGCCCTGAACCAGCCCGAGGTGGAGGCCCGCTCAGCGCTCGCCGGGTTCCGTCCGGGGCCCGGGGCACGGCTGATCGGGGTGTCGGTGCACGGGACACGGGAGACCGGACCGGTGGACCGGGCGGTACGGCTGCTGGGCGGAACGGCGGTGCTGCGGGCGGCGTTCCCCGGCGACGTCCTGGCACTGGTCGCGCTGCCGGGCGGGCGGGGTGGCTCTGCCGACGGTGCTCGTGCCGGCGGCGGGCGGGGTGGCAGGGGTGCGGGTGTCGGCGCGGGTGCGGGTGGGGGCCTCGGCTGCGGGGACCCCGTCCGTGCCGTCCAGGAGGCCTTCCGTGCGGTCGCCGGGCCCGGGCTCACCGTCGCCGTCGGGCATGCCGTCGAGGCGGCCGGCGGCTGGCTGCACTGGAGCGAGACGCTGCGCGCGGCCCGGACCACCCTCGAACTCGCGCTGACCGTGCCGCCCGCCGAACCCGCCGCCCCCGAAGGCCCGCTGGTGACCTCCGCCCGCGCCCTCGCCCTGGAGCGCGAGCTCACCCGGGGCGGGGTCGCCGCCAACCGCGAACGCCTCGCCGCCCTCGTCCGGCACACCCTCGGCCCGCTGCTCGACTGGGAGGCGGCCCACCCCAGCGACCTGGTCCGCACCCTGGAGACCCATCTGCGCCACGGCTGCTCCCCGACCCGCACGGCCGCCCTCCTCCACATCGGCCGCCAGTCCCTCTACCAGCGCCTGGAACGCATCGAGTCCCTGCTCGGCCTGGAGATCGACGAACCGGACCTGCTGGGCGAACTGCTCACGGCGGCCTGCGCGCACCGGGTGGTGCGGGGCACGGGCACGGCGGCGGCGGGCGGGCTGCGGACGGTGGCCTGAGGGCACCGGGACCTCACCCGTTCGGGGTCGTACCGCGCGGCACACGAGCGCACCCGGGTGCGGGGGCCGCGGAGCGCCCGCACGCTGGGACCGTGGGCCACGGGCGGTGAGGCGATGATCGTGACGATGGTGTCGGTGCCGGACGGGGGCACCGCGCGGATCTCCGTGGCGGAGGCGCGCCGGCGGCTCGCCACGGATCCGTTCCTGATCCTCGGTGTCGAACTGCCCGAGGAGGAGAGCCCGGCGGAGGGCCCGGCGGAGGAACCGCCGACCCGTCGGCTCGGACTCGACGACGAGGACCTGGAGTGGTTCGGCACGAGGGACGCGTCCGCACGGGCCGAGTTCCTGGGCGGCACCGCCGGGTTCGTCGTGCCGGTGGTCCGTGACGAACAGGTCGTCCATGTGCACGTCCTGGCCACCGAGCGCTTCCTGGTGATCGCCCACTGGGGCCGCCGGGCCGGCCTGGAGCGGGACATCACGGCCCAGGTGCGGCGGGAACGGCCCCACGACGCCGTGGCCACGCTGTTCCTGCTGCTCCAGGAGGCGCTCACGACGTTCCGCCGTGCCGCGGTGCACGCGCTGCTCCAGGTCGAGGAGCTGGAGGACGACATGTTCCAGGGGCGGCGTCCCGAGCAGATCTACCGGCTGTCCCAGCTGCGCCGCCACTCCGCCGTCCTGCACCACGCGCTGCTGCCCTACCTCCAGGGGGTCGACGAGGTGATCACCCGCAGGATGATGAGCCGCGACTTCCCGGAGGACCGGCAGCGGCTCGCCCAGGAGTTCCAGCGCGCGGCGCGCCTGGTCCTCGCGGACATCGAGTCCCTCCAGGACGCCACCCGCCGGGCCTTCGCCAGTTACGGCTCGCTGGTCGCGGGCGAACAGAACGGCGTGATCAACCGGCTGGCCATCGTGTCGGTGATCTTCCTGCCGCTGTCGTTCCTGACCGGGTTCTTCGGCATGAACTTCGAGTTCCTGACGAACCGGCTGGAGACCAGGGACGAGTTCTGGCTGCTCGCCGTCGGACTCCAGATGGTCGCCGTGGTCGGCTCGCTCTTCTTGCTGCACCGCAGCCGGATCTGGCGCCGGCTGCGGGACGACGAATAGGACGATCAGGAGGTGCGTGCCCGCTTCCGCAGCGCCGCGTACAGCAGCGCGCTCACCGCGAACCCGACGACCGGGGTGATGTCGCCGAAGGAGGGGTGGTGCTTCGGTACCCAGCCGACGTAGTCCTCCTGGTTGGAGAAGAGCGGGACGGACACCGCCACGCCGATCAGCAGGGCGGCGAGGCCCGGCCAGTTGGTGAAGGAGCGGTCGGTCAGCCGGGCGGCCAGGTCCTGGTCCGTCGCGGTACGGCCCTGGAGCCACCGCTCCACCAGGACCACGCCCAGCCAGGGCGCCACCCAGTACGCGATGACCAGCAGGAACCCCTCGTAGGCCGCCCCCGCGTCGTCCAGCGAGGCCCAGGCCGCCGCCGTACCGGCGATGCCCGACACCACGACCAGTGCGCCGCGGCTCAGCCAGGTGGGGAGTTTCAGTCCGAAGGACGCGATCGAGATCGCGCCGGAGTACACGTTGAGGGCGTTCGCGGAGACCCCGCCGAGCATGATGGCGATCAGCACCAGGTCGCCGAGCCAGCCGGGGAGATGACCGGTGAAGGCCGCCGTCGGGGTGGCGTCCTTCGGGGCGACGATGGTGGCCGAGGCCGCGCCGATGACGGCGACGATCGACACCGACACGAACAGGCCGACGGCCGGCCACAGGACCGTCTTCGCCTTGTTCGCCGTGCGCGGCAGATAGCGCGAGTAGTCCGAGGCGTACGGGTTCCAGCCCGCCGCGTACCCCCAGGCCGCGCTGAACGCGAGCAGGAAGCCGCCGATGCCGCCGCCCGAGCCGCCCCCGCCGAGGTCGGCGTCCTTGAACGTCCACACCCCGGCCAGCAGGAAGATCACCGCGAGCGCCGGGAACGCGTACTTCTCGAAGGTGTGCACGAAATTGTGGCCGATGAAGCCGATCAGGATCTCGGCGACCACGACCAGGAGGAGGGCGGGCAGCGGCCGCAGTCCGGTCAGCGTGTTCAGGGCGAAGGCCGCGCTCACGCTGTTCACCGCGAACCAGCCGACGCCCGCGAGCAGGCCGTTGGCGGCGGAGGGCAGGATGTTGCCCAGGAAGCCGAAGGAGAAGCGGCCGATCACCATCTGGGGGACACCGAACCGGGGCCCGTCCAGCGACAGCAGGCCCTGGGTGACCGCGCCGATCGCGGAGCCCAGCAGGATCGCGGCGGTCGCCGTCCAGAAGTCGAGGCCGAAGAAGAGGACCGCGATCACGCCGATGTAGACGGTCGCGAACTCGATGTTGGGGGATGCCCAGGTCCACAGCAACTGGAGCGGGCCGCCGTGGCGTTCGGCGTCGGGGATCGGTTCCGAGCCCGCCGCCTCCACGGCGATGACCCGGTCGCCGTACTCGGGGGCGACACTGGTGGTGGAACCGGCGGGAGCAGTCGTCATACGAGGTAAGTGTCGGGATCGCGCCCGGTCCGGCCCAGGGGCGCACTGTCCGCTTCGGACGGCTCACCGGCGTACAACCTGCACGCCCCGCACGCGGTCGGGGAGCTCCGGAGGGCCGGTGTCCTCCGGAAGCTCCCTCGAACGGATCGTCAGGAACCGACGGGTCCGTTACTTGTTGACGCAGTGGTTCCCGATCGACGGGCTGAGCAGACTGATGACGCCGATGCTGTTGCCGCACACGTTGATCGGGATGTCGATCGGGATCTGGACGACGTTGCCCGACAGTACGCCCGGGCTGCCGATCGCGGCGCCGTGGGCTTCGGCGCCACCGCCGTCGCCCGCGAAGGCGGCGGTGGAGCCGGTGAGGACGAGGGCCGTGGCGAGGGCGCCGGTGGCGGCGAGAACGCGGATGCGCATGAAAGCCTCCTTGGTGTCGGGGAGATGTGTGACCCAGAACATCCCGCCCGACACCGCAACCGCACGCCTCGCTGGGCCGTTCGGCCCAATCCACGGCCTGATCGGGGCCCGGACCGGGGTTACGCGGCGAGCCGCTCCGCCAGGTCCTTGCCCTTGGTCGCCGCCTCCTGGAGGGCGCGCTCGCGGGAGGCCTCGTAGAGCGGCACGAGCTCGGTCATGGCCGGGTTCTGCGGAGCCATGGTCAGCTCCGGCACGATGAAGTCGACGTCGAGGCCGAGACCGTCGCCGAGAGCCGCGGACAGGTAGTTCTGGACGTACTCGAACGGCTCCCGCGGGGTGCCCGGCGCGTAGGAGCCGCCGCGGCTGGCCACGACGGTGACCGGGGTGCCCTTGGCGGAGGGGTTCTCGCCCATCGTGCGGCCGAACAGCACCACGTTGTCCAGCCACGCCTTCAGCGTCGACGGGATCGTGAAGTTGTACATCGGGGCGCCGATGAGCACCGCGTCCGCCTGCTCCAGCTCCTCGATCAGCTTCACGCGGTCCGCGAAGGCGGCCGCCTGCCCGGGGGTGTGGTCGGCGGGGTCGACGAAACCGGCGAGGTGGGCGTCCGCGGTGATGTGCGGCACCGGCTCCGCCGCCAGGTCGCGGTAGATCACCGTGCCGTCGGGGTGCTGCTCCTGCCACGCCTTGCGGAAGGCGTCGGTGACGGCGCGGGAGGCGGAGGCCTGGCCCGGGAGGAGCGACGAGTCGATGTGCAGAAGGGTGGCCATGGGGGGCTCCAGAAAGTTTGTGGCTGAGAATTCGTACTCAGCTATAGATAACACAGGTGCTTACTTTTTTTCAGCCCCATCCCATGGTGGGGCTGTACCCTGATCCCATGGCGTTGGAGCAGGCCCATGACCCGGAACAGTGCAAAGGCGTGGACGCCGGCATCACGCGCGTCTTCCAGGTGCTCGGGAAGCGATGGAACGGCCCGATCCTGTCCGTCCTGCTGGACCAGCCGACGCACTTCGCCAACCTGCGCCGCGCCATCCCCGGCATCAGCGAGCGCATGCTCTCCGACCGCCTCGCCGAACTCGCCGCCGCGGGACTCGTCGTACGCGAGGTCGACGAAGGGCCGCCGCTGCGGGTCGCCTACCGCCTGACCGCCGCGGGGGCCGCACTGGAGCCCTCGCTCAAGGAACTCGGCGAGTGGGCGAAGGAACACCTGCCGGACCGGCCCTGCTGACCGACGTCAGGACCGCCGCGTGCCCTCCGGCTCCAGGACGGCGTAGTCCGTGAAGCTGCGGCGGTAGCGCACATGCCGGGTGTCCCGGGTGTGCCCGCGCTGCCACTCCTCCACGGCCGCCGGCGACACGCACGGCCCCGACGCCGCCCCACACCGCCTCCTCCCCGGACACGCAGTACGCCTCGTACTCCGGCTCGGCGGTGTCGTCCTGCGTGATCAGATACGGCACGAACCGGAACGTCCGGCGCGGTCGGGTGCCCCGGTGGTCGCTCCGCAGATGCCTGCGCAGCAGTACACAGGCATCGGTCGCCGCACCTGCGTCGCACCGCGCCTCGGCGCCCGCCCGCCCGCCCGCTGCGCCGCGAACTCCGCGCAGGCGGCACAGCCGGGCACCGGTTCCGGTGCCGGTTCTTCCAGGGCCGGGTAACCCGGCGTACTGGAACGCCGGTTGACGGCCCGCACCTCCGCACTCAGCCGCTCCTCGGCCGTCGCCGCCCGGAGCGACTCCGGCCGCGCCTCCCACTCCCGGCCGCCGCCGACCGGTCGCAGCAGCGCGTACGGGCCCGCGGTGCCGCGGTGTTCGCCGGCCTTGTCCGAACGGGGGTCGTAGACGACCGTTCCCGCTTCGATCCGGCTTTCACGGTACGAGCGCACCCATGACCAGGCACGAGCTCAGCGCAGCCAGATGGATCAAAAGCGGCTACAGCGGCAACGACGGCGGCAACTGCCGCGAATTCGCGCCCGAGTTCAGGTCGGTCGTCCCCATCCGTGACAGCAAGACCCCCGACGGCCCGGTCATCGTCGTCGAACGCTCGGTCTGGTCGGTCTTCGTCGCGGGGGTCCCCCTTGAGGTGGATCGGGCGTAGGCCCAGTGACCTGCCCGCGCTCAAGGTCGTTAAGCGGGTCATGCGAAATACGATCAAGAGCCTGATGCTCGGTGCGGCGCTCGCGGGCGTCGCGATCCTGCCGGGAGCCCTGCCGGCGTCCGCCCAGGCGAACCCCGTGCAGTGGCACTCCGCCGGCACCAGCACCCCGGTCGGCAACGCCCGGCTGACCAATCGGCAGGCCCTCGCGCAGCTCGCCGCCGCCGGCATCAAGCGCCCCGTCGGCCACACCTCCCTCGAAGGTGTGCGCGCCCGCACCATCCAGGGTGTCATCGCCCTGAAGAAGGCCAGCCGCTGCACGATCACCATCACCGGCGGCACCGAGTCCGGCCACAGTGCCGGCCCCCGCTCTCACGCCAAGGGATACAAGCTCGACCTGCGTACCCGTAACGAGGGCGCCTGCCTCACCAAGTGGATCAAGACGACCCAGCACAAGGGCACGTCGCGCGGCAACGACCCCCGCTGGTACGGCACCCTCGACCGCATCTCCCTGGAGTACGTCTACGAGACCCCCAAGCGCGGCGGCGTCCACTGGGACGTGACCTTCATCTGACCGCCTCCGCTTCCCCGTCCGTGACGGTGTGCACCGTCACGGACGGGGGTTCATCGCCGGCCGACGATGCGCTCGCCGGTCAGCCGCAGGGCCGTCGCGGTACGCCCCCGCACCGCCCTGGTTCGACGCGGCGCCCTGAAAGGGCAGACCAGGGGGCAACTTGCCCTACAGGGGCGGGAATTGGCCATCCCGCGGGGCCGCCGGTCCTATGCTGACCGGGTCTGCTGAGGCCGGTGGCGCGGGAGGGATCGTGGCAGCTCTGGAGCCGGGCGATCCGCGCTCCGTCGGGGAGTACCAGCTGCTGGGGCGGCTCGGCGCGGGCGGGATGGGCCGCGTCTATCTGGGGCGCTCGCCGGGTGGGCGGGCCGTCGCCGTCAAGGTCGTGCACGCCGAACTGGTCGCGGGGCAACCGGAGTTCAGGTCCCGTTTCCGCCGCGAGGTGGAGGCCGCGCGCAAGGTCAGCGGTGCGTTCACGGCGCCGGTCGTGGACGCCGATCCGGACGCCTCGCTGCCGTGGCTGGTCACCAGCTATATCGCCGGGCCCTCGTTGCAGGAGGCGGTGACCGAGCGGGGGCCGCTGCCCGCCGCCGACGTGCTCGCGCTCGCCGCCGGGCTGGCCGAGGCGCTCACCTCCGTCCACGCGGCCCGGCTGGTCCACCGCGACCTCAAGCCGTCGAACGTGCTGCTCGCCGAGGACGGGCCGCGGGTCATCGACTTCGGCATCGCCCGCAGTGTCGAGTCGGCCACCATCACACGGGCCGGGCTGATGGTCGGCTCGCCCGGTTTCATGTCGCCGGAACAGGTCGCGGGCGGTGAGGTGACCGGCGCGAGCGACGTGTTCTCGCTGGGTGCGGTCCTCGCCTATGCGGCCACCGGCGGCAACCCCTTCGGGAACGGCCCCACCCCGGCGCTGCTCTACCGCGTCGTCCACGACGAACCCGACATCGGGGCCGTCACCGATCCGGCCCTCGCCTCCCTCATCGCCGCCTGCCTGGCCAAGGACCCGGCCCGGCGGCCCACTCCGCGCGAGATCCTGGCCGGAATCGGCCCCACGGCCGACGCCACCACCTTCCTCCCGCGTTCGGGCCCGGTCGCGGTCGCGGATCCGGATCCCCGGGCCGACCTGGCACAGGACCCGGCAGGGGAGTCGGTACGGACTGTGGCGCCGCCCGCCGTCCCGACCCGCCCGATCACCCGGCTCGACACGGCCCAGCAGCTGCCGTACGAGACGAGACCCGAGACAGGGGCAGGAGCAGGGCCCGGGACGAAGCCGGGTGCGAGTCGCCGTGCCTTCCTCGTCTCCGGGGGAGTGCTCGCCTTCGCCGCGGTCGCGGCCGTACCGGTCGCGCACTACGTCAACCGGGGCGGGGGAGGGAAGCCCGGCCCGCACGCCGCCGCCGGCGGCGTCTCCGTACCCTCGCCGCTCGACGCCTGGCCGCTGGACGAGACCTCCGGGACGGTCGCCGCCGACGACACCGGGCAGTACCCCGGCACCGCGACCGCGGTGGGCTGGGGGCGGGGCAAGGACGGGGCCGCTCTCTTCGACGGCGGGTCCAGCCAGATCGTGACCCGGGGGCAGGTGCTCAGGACCGGCAAGGGCCGTAGCTTCACCGTCTCCGCGTGGGTGAGCCTGAGCGGGCGGCCGTCGTTCTTCGCCACCGCCGTCGGCCAGGACGCCGGTGACGTCAGCGGCTTCTACCTCCAGTACTCGCCCGCCGAGAACCGCTGGGCCTTCGCCCGTCCCGGCCTGCGCGCCCTGTCGTACACCGTCCCGAAGCCGGACGTCTGGACCCACCTGGTCGGCGTCTGCGACGCGGCACGCGGCCAACTCCTGCTGTACGTCGGGGGAGTCCAGGAGGCCGGTATCAACGACAGCAACCCCGTCGCCGCCCACGGACCCCTGACGATCGGCCGCGCCACCGGCAGCACCGGCCCCTCCGACTGGTTCCCCGGCTCCATCAAACAAGTCCAGGTGTTCCAGCGGGCGTTGAGCGCGGCCCAGATCAAGATGCTGCTCTAGAAGGCCGTTGCCCTCCGTGCTTCAGCCGGTGTGGTGGCCTCGACGACCGTTTCGACGGTTCCCGTCTCCAGTCGCAGCACATGGCCGGAGACGGAGGCGACGACGTCGTCGGACATCAGCGGGCTGCCGAGGAGCTTCGCGACGTCGTGCCGCACGGTCTCGACCGGGTCCGTCACGGCCTTCGCCTTCAGGGCGGCGTCGTCCAGTCCCGCCAGGTCGGCGAAGGACCGGCGGAATCCGGGGTCGGCGAGCAAGCCGGTTCCGCACTGCGTGTGGTGGATGACGGCGACGTCCAGGCGTACCCCGAAACGCGCGGCGAGGAAGGCGAAGCCCGGAAGCCGTCGAGGTTCTCGACCGGTGGCTGGCCGTTCTGCACCCCGATCAGCAGACGCGCCGACGGAACGGAACGCCCTCGGCCGTCGGAAAGGCGCGGGAGGTGCGGCCGGTCGCCCGGTTCAGTCGGTGCGCGGATCGTCCGGCTTGAGCGACTTCAGGAACTCGGGGTTGTCGTCCGGCGCGACCCACCGCTCACGCGGCTGTCGGGACCTGCCCGCGATCAGCCAGGCCACCGGGCCGACCAGGACCTCGCCGAAGAGCAGGATGATGAACACCCACGCCAGCTTCGGCAGGCCGCGGACCTCGTCCTCGGGGGTGTTGAGGCAGTCCACGAAGGTGTAGATCCACAGGGCGAGGACCAGCAGGTAGGGCAGATACCTGAGCATGGCGGCCAGGGTAGCGGGTGGGCGCTGCCGGCGACGGGGGGCGCGGGCATGATGGTCTCCCTCGGCCGGGAGGGGATCAGTGGGGGTGTGGGGGTTGTCTCGCAGACGCTGGGCCGCGACGGCCGTCGCGGTGGCCGGTCTGACGGCCGGCGCCGTACTGGTGGCGGGCGAACTGGACTCACCGGTGTTCGGGCTGGCACAGGGGCCGCTGGCGGGGGACCCGGCGTGCGCGCGGCTCGCCGACCGCTACCCCGACCGCCTCGACGGCGCCGCCCGCGACCGGGTCACCTTCGAGGGGCTCGCGGTGTGGGGCCACGGGGAGGTGGAGCTGCGCTGCGGTGTCGCCCAGCCGGGCCCCACGACGGACGCGTGCGTCAGCGTGGACGGGGTGGACTGGGTGTGGCGGGAGTCGGCGACGGACGGCCGCAAGAAGCTGGTCACCTACGGCCGCAGCCCGGCTGTGGAGGTCTCGGTCACGGACTCGGCGACCCGCCCGGACGCGCTGCTGGTGGACCTGAGCAACCTGGTCGCGCCGATCAGGAAGGGCGCCAAGTGCCTTGAGAGCGGCGGGCATTGAGTGACGGGGATCGAGCGGCGGGGAATGAGTACTGGACATTGCGCGCCGGGCGTCAGCCGGACGCCCGCTCCGCCAGCAGTGGCCGTGTGATGGCGCGGATCTGGGCCCCCGTCAGCCGGCTCACGTACTTCGCGGCGATCTTCCCGTCGCGGTCGATGAAGAGGGTGTACGGCAGCGCCGGCGCCCTGTAGCCCCTGGGCAGCCGGAGGAGCTGACGGCTCGCGGGGTCGTGCAGGCTCGGATAGACCAGCTTGTGCTCGTTCTGGAACGCCCGCCCCCTGGCCCGCTCCGCATCCGTGTCCACGCCGAGCACCTGGACGCCCTTGGCGGCCAACTCCTGCTGCACCTTGGAGAGTTCGGGTGCCTCGGCCCGGCAGGGGCCGCACCAGGACGCCCAGACGTTCAGGACGACGACCTTGCCCCGGTAGTCGGCGAGCCGTACCGCCCTGCCGTCGAGGCTGCTGCCGGTGAGGTCGGGTGCTGTCTTCCGGTCGGCGGCCGGGACGCGGGTCAGCGGCGAGGCGGGGGAGCCGCCGGTCTCCTGCCGCGGTGCACAGGCGGCGAGCGAGCACGTGAGCAGCAGCAGGGCGAGCAGCGGTAACGGGCGGTGAGGTGTCACGGCCGTCGAGTATCGCAGGGGGCGGTGACCGGGCCCGGACCCCGGGTGGCCGATACTGGGACACATGGCTTACGACGATCTTCGCTCCCTGCTCAGGGCACTGGAGCGCGAGGGAGACCTCAAGCGTGTCAAGGCCGAGGTCGACCCGTACCTGGAGGTCGGGGAGATCGTCGACCGGGTCCAGAAGTCCGGCGGACCGGCGCTGCTCTTCGAGAACGTGAAGGGGTCGTCGATGCCCCTCGCGATGAACGTGTTCGGCACCGACCGGCGCCTGCTCAAGGCCCTCGGCCTGAAGTCGTACGGCGAGATCTCCGAGAAGATCGGCGGGCTGCTGCGCCCCGAGCTGCCGCACGGGTTCGTCGGGGTGCGCGAGGCGTTCGGGAAGCTCGGCGCGATGACGCACGTACCGCCGAAGAAGGTGAAGTCCGACAACGCTCCGGTGCAGGAGGTCGTCCTGCACGGTGACGAGGTCGACCTGGAGCAGCTCCCGGCCCTGTTCACCTGGCCGCAGGACGGCGGCTCCTTCTTCAACCTGGGGCTGACCCACACCAAGGACCCGGAGACCGGCATCCGGAACCTGGGCCTCTACCGGCTGCAGCGCCACGACAAGCGCACCATCGGCATGCACTGGCAGATCCACAAGGACAGCCGCAACCACTACCAGGTGGCGGCGCGGCGGGGTGAGCGCCTCCCGGTCGCGATCGCCTTCGGCTGCCCGCCCGCCGTGACCTA
Organism: Streptomyces sp. NPDC101234; assembly: GCF_044767525.1. Classification (NCBI taxonomy): domain Bacteria; kingdom Bacillati; phylum Actinomycetota; class Actinomycetes; order Kitasatosporales; family Streptomycetaceae; genus Streptomyces; species Streptomyces sp. NPDC101234. Next base: position 109,455 of record NZ_JBIWOA010000014.1, read on the forward strand.
CGCCTCCACCGCACCCCTCCCCGGTGACATCGACGAGTACCTCTTCGCCGGGTTCATCGCGGGCAAGCGGACCGAGATGGTCGACTGCAAGACCGTTCCGCTCCAGGTCCCGGCGCAGGCGGAGGTCGTCCTGGAGGGCTGGCTGGAGCCGGGCGAGATGCTGCCGGAGGGGCCCTTCGGCGACCACACCGGCTTCTACACCCCGCAGGAGCCGTTCCCGGCGCTGACCATCGACTGCGTGACGATGCGGAAGCGGCCGCTGCTCCAGTCGATCGTCGTCGGCCGCCCCCCGACGGAGGACGGCCCGCTCGGCCGCGCCACGGAGCGCTTCTTCCTCCCGCTGCTGAAGATCATCGTCCCGGACATCGTGGACTACCACCTCCCCGAGGCCGGCGGTTTCCACAACTGTGCGATCGTCTCGATCGACAAGAAGTACCCGAAGCACGCGCAGAAGGTCATGCACGCGATCTGGGGGGCGCACATGATGTCGCTCACCAAGCTGATCGTGGTCGTCGACTCCGACTGCGACGTCCACGACCTGCACGAGGTCGCCTGGCGGGCCCTCGGCAACACCGACTACGCCCGTGACCTCAGCATCGTGGAAGGCCCCGTCGACCACCTCGACCACGCGTCGTACCAGCAGTTCTGGGGCGGCAAGGCGGGCATCGACGCGACGAAGAAGTGGCCCGAGGAGGGCTACACCAGGGACGGGGGCTGGCCGGACATGGTCCTGTCGGACCCGGATACGGCGGCTCTCGTGGACCGCCGCTGGAAGGAGTACGGCCTGTGAGCTCCGCCTCCGCAGCACTCCCGCAGCCGGGACGCACCAAGGCGTTCCTCCGCCTGGTGATGATCGAGCACTCGGTCTTCGCGCTGCCCTTCGCGTACATCGCAGCGCTGACCGCGATGTTCGAGCTGGACCGGAACATCCACTGGGGACGGCTGCTCCTGGTCACCATCTGCATGGTGGGCCTGCGCACCTTCGCGATGGCGGTGAACCGGATCATCGACCGCGAGATCGACGCCCGGAACCCGCGCACGGCCCACCGTGAGCTGGTCACCGGCGCGATGAGCGTGAAGCACGCCTGGACCGGCGCGCTGATCGCGGTGGCGGTCTTCCTCGGCTCGGCGGCCCTGCTCAACCCCCTCTGCCTGGCGCTCGCGCCGGTCGCCGTGATCCCGATGGTCGTCTACCCCTACGGCAAGCGGTTCACGAACTTCCCGCAGGCCATCCTCGGCCTCGCCCAGGCCATGGGCCCGATCGGCGGCTGGCTGGCGATCACCGGTGAGTGGTCCTGGGACGCGGTGATCCTCGGCCTCGCCGTCGGTATCTGGATCGGCGGCTTCGACCTGATCTACGCCTGCCAGGACGTCGAGACCGACCGCGAGATCGGCGTGCTGTCGGTCCCGGCCCGCTTCGGCATCCCGGCGGCGATCTGGGGCGCCCGGGTGTGCCACGCGCTGACGACGGCGCTGTTCGTCTGGTACGCCCTGGCCACGCACGCCGGCGCGTTCTTCTGGCTGGGCCTGCTGATCGTGGCCGGAGCGTTCGTCTACGAACACACGATCGTCCGCCCCCACGACCTGTCCCGTCTGAACCGGGCGTTCTTCTCGACGAACGGTTTCATCGGCATCAGCCTCTTCGTCTGCGCCCTGATCGACCTGCTGGTGCGAGGGCTCTCGGTTTAGCCCCTTCGAGTGGCGGCGATCGGACGGCCGGTCCCGGGGGCCTCCACGGGTTACGTTGTCCGAAGTCCCCGCCGCGGCGGGGATGATCCGAGGGCGATTCCCATGCATCCGTTCACGGTCAACTGCGCCCCGGCTGCGCGGGGATCGCGCCCAGGCTGCCGCCCCGTCCTGAACACGATGGGGCGCGCCGGTACGCTCGTGGTGTGAACGCAGGAGAATCGCAGCGCGTGCCTTGGATCGTGGGGGTGTCCGGGGCGTCCGGTACGCCGTATGCCGCCGCTGTGCTGCGCGCCCTGCTGGCGGCCGGGGAGAGCGTGGACCTGGTGGTCTCCCGGGCCTCACGGCTCACCCTGCTGGACGAGACCGGGATCTCCTTCCGGGACGCACACTGGCAGGAAGACCTGGGGGAATGGCTGGCGAGGGGCGCCGACGGCAAGCCGGGGACCTTCGAGACCGACCTGACGCGGGTGCGGTACTGGAACGCCGGGGACCTGGCCGCGGGGCCGTCCTCGGGGTCGTATCCGGCCAAGGGCATGCTGATCGTGCCGGCGTCCACCGCGGCCGTCGCCGGGGTCGCGCTCGGGCTCTCCAAGGACCTGCTCCAGCGGGCGGCCAGTGTGACGCTGAAGGAGCGCCGCCCGCTCGTCGTCGCCGTCCGCGAGACCCCCCTCAACGGCCAGACACTGCGCCATCTGGTCACCCTGGACGACCTGGGTGCGGTCGTCGTCCCCACCTCGCCGGCGTTCTACGCGGGCGCCACCCACATCCAGGACCTCGTCGACTTCGTCGCCGGGCGGGCGCTGGACGCGGTGGGCGTCGGGCACCGGCTCTACCGCCGCTGGGAGGGCGACCTCGGGGGCGGCAGCAAGTAGCAGTACTCGGCACCAACGGCACTACCGGCACCACTGGCAGCACCGGCACCACCTCTGCAGTACCTCTCATCTACTTCGGGAACTTTCAGCGGAAGGCTTCGATCGCATGGACGCCGTGGACAGGCAGCTCATCCAGGCCCTGAGGGAGAACGGCCGGGCCTCGTACGCGGAGCTGGGGCGCCTCGTCGGACTGTCGGGACCGAGCGTCACCGACCGCATCAACCGGCTGGAGGCGGCCGGGGTCATCACCGGCTACCGCGCGACCGTCGACGCGGCCTCGCTCGGCCTCGGTGTAACCGCCCTGATCGGCATCTCCCTCTCCGACGCGGCCGACCACGAGGACGTGGCACAGCGGCTGCGGGACCTGCCGGAGATCGAGGACTGCTGGTTCATCGCCGGCGACGACTCCTTCATGCTCAAGGTGCGCTCCACGGACGTCGACGGGCTGGAGAAGACCATCCGGAGGCTGTCCGGCACGAAGGGCGTGTCCCGGACCCGCACCACGATCGTTCTCTCCACGAAGTGGGAGAACCGGGTGGGTGAGCTGCCCGAAGAGTCCTAGGCGCGGAGCGCCGTTTGGGGGCACCTCCCGCCCGAAGGGCGGGGGAGTACGGTTGGTCGAGCTGTCGTAGAAAGGTTGAGGTATGGACGTCGGGCTCAAGCGTGAGCTGGAGGAGAAGGTCCGCTCCGGCGAGCGGCTGTCCCGCGAGGACGGCATCGCGCTGTACGAGTCGGACGACCTGGCCTGGCTGGGCGGCCTCGCCCACGAGGTGCGGACGCGGAAGAACGGCGATGTCGTCCACTTCAACGTCAACCGCCACCTCAACATGACCAACGTGTGCACGGCGTCCTGCGCCTACTGCTCGTTCCAGCGCAAGCCGGGCGAGAAGGACGCGTACACGATGCGCATCGAGGAGGCGGTGAAGCTCGCGAAGGCGATGGAGAACGAGAACCTCACCGAGCTCCACATCGTCAACGGCCTGCACCCGAACCTGCCGTGGCGCTACTACCCGCGTTCGCTGCGGGAGCTGAAGGCGGCCCTTCCGAACGTCTCGCTGAAGGCGTTCACCGCCACCGAGATCCACCACTTCGAGACGATCTCCGGTCTGTCCGCCTCCGAGATCCTCGACGAGCTGATCGACGCCGGCCTGGAGTCCCTGACCGGCGGCGGTGCGGAGATCTTCGACTGGGAGGTCCGCCAGCACATCGTGGACCACCGCACCCACTGGGAGGACTGGTCCCGGATCCACCGCCTGGCGCACGAGAAGGGTCTGAAGACCCCGAGCACCATGCTGTACGGCCACATCGAGGAGCCCCGCCACCGCGTCGACCACGTCCTGCGCCTGCGTGAACTCCAGGACGAGACGAACGGCTTCCAGGTCTTCATCCCGCTCCGCTACCAGCACGACTTCGTGGACATGAAGGACGGCAAGGTCCGCAACCGCCTCCAGGCCCGCACCCAGATGGCGACCGGCGCGGAGGCCCTGAAGACCTTCGCGGTCTCCCGGTTGTTGTTCGACAACGTTCCGCACGTGAAGGTCTTCTGGGTCATGCACGGCGTGCAGACGGCCCAGCTGGCCCTCCAGCACGGTGCGGACGACATGGACGGCTCGGTGGTCGAGTACAAGATCACCCACGACGCGGACAACTACGGCACGCCGAACAAGCTGACCCGCGAGGACCTCCTGGACCTGATCCGCGACGCGGGCTTCCGCCCGGTGGAACGGAACACGCGCTACGAGATCATCCGCGAGTACGACGGCCCGGACCCGGCGCGCCGCGAGTCCCCGCAGCCGATGCGTGTGTGAGTGGGCCCGGTTATCGGGTGCGGGCGCGTCGTGGTTTGTCGCGCAGTTTCCCGCGCCCCTAAAAGAAGGGGCGCGGCAGTGCGCCCCTTCAGGGGCGCGGGGAACTGCGCGATCAGCCCCCATGCACCCGTACCCGACAACGCACCCTGGTCCGCATGGCGAATAGTCGTCGCACACGCCCCCGTGTAATAGATACGATCGCGCCATGCCCCTTACCTTCACCCTCGACCCCGCAGTCACCCCCGCCCTCCGCGACGGTGTCCTCGACCTGTGGACGGACGTCTCGAACGCCGGCGGAGCCGTCGGCTTCGTCGCGCCCGTGACCCGGGGGGAGATCCGTCCGGAGCTGGTGAAGCACATGGTGGCCATGGCCGAAGGCCGCAACCGGCTGCTCGTCGGGCAGGACGAGACCGGTGACGTCGCCGCCACCGCCTTCTTCTCCTTCAACACCCACCGGCTGATGACGCACTGGGTGTGGCTGTACACGGTGATGGTGCATCCGAAGCACCAGGGGCGCGGGTACGGACGGGACCTGCTCGCGGCCGCCGCCGACGAGGCCCGTCGCTTCGACGGGATAGACGCGATACGGCTCACCTGCCGTGGCGGTCACGGCCTGGAACGCTTCTACGGCTCCTGCGGCTACAAGGAGGTCGGCCGGGTCCCGGGCGCGATCCGGGTCGCGCCCGGGGACGACCGCGACGACATCACCATGCTGTTTCCGCTCACCTGACCCCGGTGCAAGATCGGTCCCGTGCCGTGCTTCACTGGACGGTGCCCCTTTTCGTCATCGGAAGACTGGATTGAGATGCTCCGCTACACGCTGATGCGCCTCGGTATCTTCGCGGGCTGCCTCCTCGTCGTCTGGGGCCTCGTCTACGCCGGCGCGTTCCCGCGTGGCTTCGGCGACTCCAATCTCCTGTGGGTCCTGCTGCTCTCCCTCGTCCTGTCCGCGCCGATCAGTTTCATCGTGCTGCGCAAGGAGCGGGACCGCGCCTCCGTGCAGGTCTCGCAGCGGGTCGACCGGATGAAGGCCAACATCGAGGCCAACCGCAGCCAGGAGGACGACGCGGTCGACGAGGCGGAGGCCCAGACCCAGGGCCAGGCCCAGACCTCTTCCTGAGCGACGCCCGCGCCTGCGGACCCAACTAGGCTTGGTCTCCATGGGGACCGTGAAGACCAAGCGGATGCCGCGCGCGGTGCGTGAGCAGCAGATGCTGGACGCCGCCGTGCGGACCTTCGGGCAGCGCGGCTACATGGCCGCGTCGATGGACGAGATCGCCGAACTCGCCGGTGTCTCCAAGCCGTTGGTGTACCTGTATCTCAACTCGAAGGACGACCTGTTCGCGGCGTGCATCCGCCGTGAGGCGAAGGCGCTGACCGAGGCGGTCCGGGCCGGCGTGCACCGCGAGCTGCCCGCCGACCGCCAGCTCTGGGACGGGCTCCAGGCGTTCTTCGCGCACACCGCCGAACATCCCGACGGCTGGTCGGTGCTGCACCTCCAGGCGCGCACGCACGGCGAGCGGTTCGCCTCCCAGGCGGCGGCGATGCGCACGGAGATCGTGGAGTTCGTGACCCAGTTGATCGTCGTGGCCGCGCGCGAGGCGCACCGCGATCCCGACCTGCCCGAACGCGAGGTCGTGGGGCTCGCCGAGGCGTTGGTCGGCGCCGCCGAGTCCCTCGCCGACTGGGCCAACGCGACCCCCGGAGTCACCGCCAGGCAGGCGGCGGCGACCCTGATGAACTTCGCGTGGGCGGGTCTGGGCAACCTGATGGAGGGGCGTCCCTGGTCCCAGCCGACGGTGTCTTCTGATTGATTTCGCGGCGTTTTCCGCGCACAGAACGCCCACAGTGAATTGACATCGAAAATAAATCTGGGAAAGCCGGGCGGTCCGGGCCTGCCTGGCCGAGGTGGCTTCGAGGTTAAGCAATCCTGATGTCACGCTCCGGGTATCGGAATGGTTGAGTAAAAAGGCCGCCGCGAGAGGGTGGTGCGAAAGCCGTCGGAGGCGGACAAGGGGGTCATTTATTCTCTGTGTGGCCCGCGGACGATACGGGTGCGGCCTCAACTGGCCCTGACAGCGCCAAGCTGCTCTTCGCGCGCGTCCAGGTCGACGTCAAGAACTGGGGCGCCCCGCTCATCGCGGCCATCCAGGGCGGAGACCTGCCGATCTGGAGCGCGGAGGGCTACTACGGGTACCACGCGATCGTGCTCTACGGCTACGCGAGCAACAACGCGTGGATCCAGTACGACACCCCGAGCGACAGCGGCCTGACCTTCAGCACGGAGGCGACCGGCTTCACCACCCCCCGCGCCAACTCCGGTTACCTGGACCTGGGTTACAACCCGGGAGGGAAGAAGAACTCACTGATCGCCTGGAAGAGGTACTGAACCCGGGCGGCCCTGGAGCGGCCCCGGGCCGAGCCGTTCCACCCGTCCCTCGACGTGCACACGGTCCCCGTCCCGCAACTCGAACCGCCCGGCGTCGTCCTCCGCGTACGTCACCGTCCCCGGCAACAGCACCGGCGCCCTGAACTCCGCCGTCACCCGCGCCCGTTCGGGCGCACCGTGGGCGGCGAGACACCGGGCCACGGTCCACATGCCGTGCGCGATGGCACGGGGAAAGCCGAAGAGCCGGGCGGTCAGCGGGTGCAGATGGATGGGGTTGCGGTCCCCGGAGGCGGCACCGTACCGCCGCCCGACGTCCCCGGCGATCCTCCACTCCTCGACGGCGGGCAGGGGAGCGCGCTCCTGCTCCCGGGGCCCGTCCGCAGGTGCGGTTCCGGTCCGGTGCCGTGCCAGATAGGTGCTCCGCGACTCCCACACCATGTCGTCCGCGACCCGCACCTCGGTCACGACGGTGGCCTCGGTCCCGCGCCGATGCGGACTCAACTTCTCGATGTGCACGGAGATCTCGTACGTCGCGTCGCCGGGCAGTTCGGCGTGGCGCACGATCTCGATGGAGGTGTGCACCAGTCCCAGCAGCGGCAACGGAAAGTCCCGCCCGCTCATGAGCCGCATGGCCAGCGGAAACCCGAGGACATGGGGGTAGGTGACGGGCAGCCCGTCGTCCCCGGTGGCGAAACCGCAGACGCGTTCGTAGGCGGCGAGCTTCCGGAGATCGGGCCGGAGGGCGGGAAGCACGAGCCGGGCGCGGGGGAAGTCGGCGTCGGGGGAGGGCTTCTTGAAGGGGGAGAGCAGAGCGCCTCGCGCCAGCAGGGGCCCGAGGGAGGGGGCATTACTGAGGACGATCACAGGGTTCGCCTTCCGACACCGTTGAGGGAAGCGCCCCATCAGGGGCGCGCGGCCTTGTTCGATATGCGGCTACCGCCGCGTGAGCGCGACCAGCCACAACGCACCCACAGCGACCGAACAACCGCTACGCCCCCAAAAGGCTCTGTCCGCAAACCCGCACGACCTGGCCGTTCACGGCTCCCGACCCCGGCTCCACCAACCACCCCACCGTCTCCGCCACATCCCCCGGCACCCCACCCTGCGCCAGCGAGTTCATCCGCCTCCCGGCCTCCCGTATGAACAAGGGAATCGCGGCGGTCATCCTCGTCTCGATGAACCCGGGGGCGACCGCGTTCACGGTCACCCCGAACTCACTCGCCGCCCGTGGCGCCAGGCACCGCACCAGTCCCACCACCCCCGCCTTGCTCGCCCCGTAATTCGTCTGCCCCGCGTTACCGGCGATGCCGGCGATGGACGCCGTACCCACGATCCGTCCACCGGCCTTCAGCGCACCACGCTCCAGCAGCGCGTCCGTCGTGCGCAGCACACTCCCGAGATTCACCTCCAGCACCGAACTCCACCGCTCGGCGGGCATGTTGACCAACCTCCGGTCGCGGGTGATCCCCGCGTTGTGGACGAGGACGTCCAGCCCCTCCGGCAGCGCATCCGCGATCCGCGCCCCCGCGTCCGCCTCGGTGATGTCCAGCGCCACCGCACTTCCGCCCAGCCGCTCGGCCAGCGCACGCGCCTCCACCTCCGCGGCCGGCACATCGAGGACGACGACCCGCGCCCCGTCCCGCGCCAGCGTCTCGGCGACGGCGGCCCCGATCCCGCGGGCCGCCCCGGTGACCAGCGCGGTGCGCCCCGCGAGCGGTCGTTCCCAGTCGTCCGGCACGGTGAAGCCGCCCGCCCCGACCTCGACGACCTGTCCGCTGACGTACGCGGACCGCGGCGAGAGCAGGAACCGCAGCGTGGACTCGGCGGCCCCCGCATCCCCGCCGAGCCGTACGAGGTTGACGGTCCGGCCCCGCCCTATCTCCTTGCCCAGGGAACGGGTGAAGCCCTCCAACGCCTGCTGGGCGGCGGCCTGGTGATGGTCGGCGGGGTCGAGCGGAGCGCCCAGCACCACCACCCGCCCGCTCGCGGCGACGGACCGTACGACGGGGCGGAGGGCCGCGTGCACCTCGGCCAGCGTGTCGATGTCCCGCACCCCGGTGGCGTCGAGGACGACGGCGACGGGGGTGCCCGAGCGGTCGGCCGCACGTCCCGTACGGGCGAGCACCGGAGCCAGGTCGAGATCGGACTTGCCGGCGGTGAGATGCAGCAACCCGCCGTGCAGGGAAGGCGTTTGCGACGGCCGTAGCAGCTTCGCCGGTTGCGGCAGCCCGAGTCGTCGGGTGAGGAAGCGGCCCGGCGCGGTGGCGGTGAAGCTCAGATAGCGGTCCGTCATGTCCGTCCTCAGGCTCGCCCGATTTCTGACTTTCAAGTAAGGTTACCGTAGGTAAGCCTACGTCACAGCTGTCAAGGTTCAGGAGTCGGGCCTAAGGTGAGAGACCCTCACGTAACCTCCGGGATTGCACAGGCCCGGCCCCGGACCAACCCGGAAACCTCACAACCCCGCCACAGCGGGCCCGTACGCTCTCCTGTCTAACTGCCGGTAACCCCTTTCTGAGGCCCGGTCCCGGTGAACGCCTCGGTGCGCGAGGCGCGTACGTCATGCAGCAAGCAGTTCACCCGCTGCACGCCCCAGGAGCCGCTCCGTGTCCACTTCCTCTTTCCAGAACGCCCCGCCGGTGTCCCCCGGTGTCACCGTCAACGCCACGGACTACGACGGCAAGCCGGTCCTGGTCGAGCCCCTCGTGCAGCGGCTGAGCGGGGTGGTGCGGGAGGCGTACGTACCGCCGTTCGCGCCGCCGGTACGGCACGGGTCGCTCGCCGACCTGCCGTTCGAGAACGCGGAGCGGGATCCCGGCGCGGTCGTGCTCAGCCGTAAACCGGCGGACGGCGGGGGCCGTTGGGAGGACGTGACGGCGGGCGGGTTCGCGGCGCAGGTGCAGGCGGTGGCGAAGGGCCTGATCGCGGAGGGGCTGATGCCGGGCGACCGGATCGCGGTCATGGCCCGGACGACGTACGAGTGGACGCTCCTCGACTTCGGCGCCTGGGCGGCCGGCCTGGTGACCGTCCCCATCTACCCCACCTCGTCCGTCTTCCAGACCCGGTGGATCCTGCACGACTCCGGCGCGGTCGCCCTGGTCACCGAGACCGCCGCGCAGGCCGCCGCACTCGGCCCCGAACTCGACCGGCTGCCCGACCTGCGGCACCTGTGGGTGATGGAGAAGGGACATGTGGACCGGCTCGCGGAGGCCGGCCCGAACGTCCAGGACGCCGAAGTGGGCGTACGGCGAGGCATGCTGGGCCCCGAAACCCTGGCCACCCTCATCTACACCTCGGGCACCACCGGCCGCCCCAAGGGCTGCGCCCTCTCGCACGGCAACTTCTTCGCCGAGGTCGACAACGCGATCGAACTCCTCTACCCGATCTTCAAGGCACGCAACGACGAGGAGGTCTCCATCCTCCTCTTCCTCCCCATGTCCCATGTCTTCGGGCGCATGGTGGCGGTCGCCTGCATCCGCGCCCGGGTCCGCCTCGGGCACGCCCCGAGCCTCAAGGCCGAGGACCTGCTCCCGGATCTCGCCGCGTTCAAACCGACCTGTCTGCTCACCATCCCCTACATGCTGGAGAAGGTCTTCAACACCGCGCGGGCCAAGGCGGAGTCGGGCGGCCGGGTCAGCGTCTTCGACCGGGCCACCGGGGTCGCGCAGCGCTACGGCGAGGCGCTGGAGGCCAAGCAGACCGGTACCGGCAGCGGTCCCGGACGCGCCCTGAAGACCGCCCGTTCCTTCTACGACCCGCTGGTCTACCGCCGTATCCGCACCGCCATGGGCGGCAAGGTCCGCCACATCATCTGCGGCGGCTCCCCGCTGGGCCGCCGCCTCGCCGCGTTCTACGCCGGAGCCGGCATCGAGATCTACGAGGGCTACGGCCTGACCGAGACCACCGCCGCCACCACCTGCACCCCGCCCCTCAAGCCCCGCCTGGGCACGGTGGGCTGGCCGATGCCCGGCACGAAGGTCCGGATAGCCGCCGACGGAGAGATCCTGGTCGCCGGTGACCACGTCCTGCGCGGCTACTGGGACCCGGCGGCCGGCGGGGTCGTCCCGGCGACCCGGGACGGCTGGCTCGCCACCGGCGACATAGGCGAGTTGGACGACGAGGGCTACCTCACCATCACCGGCCGCAAGAAGGAGATGCTGATCACGGCCGGCGGCAAGTCGGTGGCCCCCGCCCCGCTGGAGAACTGGCTCCGCTCGCACCCCCTGATCTCCCAGGTGATGCTGGTCGGCGACGGACTGCCCTACGTCAGCGCCCTGGTCACCCTCGACCGGGACGGCCTCACCCACTGGCGCCAGATGAACGGCAAGCACCCGGTGCCGCCGGAACTCCTCCTGGACGACGCCGAGTTGCAGGCGATCCTGCAGCGGGCGATCGACGAGGCCAACAAACTGGTCTCCCGCCCCGAATCCATCCGCCGCTTCACCATGCTCCCCGTCGACTTCACCGAGGAGGCGGGCCATCTGACCCCCTCGATGAAGCTCCGCCGAGAGGAGATCATGAAGGACTTCGCAACAGAGATCGAAAGCCTCTACACGAAGTAACCACCCCACCGAATCTCCGCCACACCACGCCCCGCCGGGACCGACGCCCCCGGCAGGAACGGGCCCGACCGACACAGCCCGGCCGGCGACCGGCATCGCCCGGCAGCGCCCGAGTCCGTCGGGCGCCGTTCGGCGCGGTCTGGGCGGCGGGGGAGCGGCGGCCGCTGTTCGGCGCCCGGGCTCACAAGCAGCTGTGCCGGCGGCGGGGTTTTCCGTGCCGCCGGCTGCCGTTCGGTGCGGTTCAGGCGGCGGAGGGGCGGCGGCCGGTTCGGCGGACGCTGCCTCGGCCTCGGGTGTTGTTGTCGGCGGCACCACCGGTGGTGCCGTCGGTCGCCGTTCGGCGTCGGGACCCGCCGGCGGCTGTGCCGGAGGCCGTGGTGCGGCGGTCGGAGGCGGGGCCTCCCGTGCCGTCGGCCGTCGGGCGGCGGCCGGATCCCCGGGCGGCCTTGGCGGTGCCAGCGGCGGTCGTGGCGCGGCGGCCGGCAGCAGGGGCGCCTGATCCGGCGTCGGCCGCTGCTCGGCCGTTGGTGCCACGCCTGCCGGATGCGGCGGTGCCGTCGGGCGCCGGCGTCCCGGAGCCCGAGCCGGACCGGCGGTTGGCGGCTCGGCGGCCCGTCGCCGTGTCGGGGCTGCCGCCGGTTCCGCGGCGGCGGCCGGAGCGTCTGCCGGGCTTGGCGCCGGTGCTGCCGTCCCGGGACTCCGCCGGTGCCGCCTGCTGGGGGATCGCGATGGTGACGGCCACCCCGGAGGGCTCGCGGGCGCCGGTGATGGCGGCCAGTTCCGCGTCGCTCGACGTGATACTCGCGGTCCGGGGGCGGATGCCCGCGTCCGACATGAGCCGGCTGACATCCCGCTTCTGGTCGGGCAGTACCAGCGTGACCACGCTGCCGGAGCCCCCGGCACGGGCCGTGCGGCCGCCCCGGTGGAGATAGTCCTTGTGGTCGGTGGGCGGATCGACGTTCACGACGAGGTCGAGGTCGTCGATGTGTATGCCCCGGGCCGCGACGTTCGTCGCCACCAGCGCGGTGACCTCGTTGTTCTTGAACTGCTCCAGGGTGCGGGTGCGCTGCGGCTGGGAGCGGCCGCCGTGCAGTGCCGCCGCGCGGACACCGACGGCCAGCAGCCGCTTGGCGAGCCGGTCGGCGGACCTCTTGGTGTCGAGGAAGAGGATGACCCGGCCGTCCCGGGCCGCGATGCGCGTGGTGACGGCCTTCTTGTCGGTCTCGTCCTGGACGTGGAGCACGTGGTGCTCCATGGTCGTCACCGCTCCCGCGGACGGGTCCACGGAGTGCACCACGGGGTCGGTCAGGAACCGCTGCACCAGACGGTCGATGTTCCGGTCGAGAGTGGCCGAGAAGAGCATCCGCTGCCCGTCCGGCCGTACCTTCTCGATCAGCTTGGTGATCTGCGGCAGGAAGCCCATGTCGGTCATCTGGTCGGCTTCGTCCAGCACCGTGATGCGGACGTCGTCGAGCACACAGTCCCCGCGCTCCACGAGGTCGTTGAGCCTGCCGGGACTCGCCACGACCACTTCCACGCCGCGCCGGAGCGTGGCGGCCTGCTTGGTGATGGAGAGCCCGCCGACCACGGTGGCCAGCCGGAGGTTCACGGCGGTCGCGTAGGGGGTCAGCGCGTCCGTCACCTGCTGGGCGAGTTCACGCGTGGGCACCAGCACGAGGGCGAGAGGCGCCCTGGGCTGCGCCCGCAGTCCGGCGGTACGGGCCAGCAGCGCCAGCCCGAACGCGAGGGTCTTCCCGGAGCCGGTGCGTCCCCGGCCCAGCAGGTCGCGGCCCGCGAGCGAGTTGGGCAGGGTGGCGGCCTGGATGGGGAACGGCGTGGTCACGCCCTGCGCGGTGAGCGTCTTCAGCAGCCCCGCGGGCATGTCCAGATCGGCGAAGTCCTCGACGGCGGGAAGCGCGGGCGTCGTGTTCTCCGGCAGCCGGAACTCCGTCGGCGCCGACGTGGACGGCGGCGGGGCTGACGAGGTGCGCCGGTTCGATCTCTGGGGCCTGCGGGACATGCGGTGGTCTGCCTTCCTGGAAACAGCACAAACCGGGGTCCGCACCATGACGGTGCGGACCCCGGTGCGCGGATGAGCGTCCGGCGATCAGGCGGGGACGATGTTCTCCGCCTGCGGGCCCTTCTGGCCCTGCGTGACGTCGAAGGACACGCGCTGGCCCTCCTGGAGCTCACGGAAGCCCTGCGTCGCGATGTTCGAGTAGTGGGCGAAGACGTCGGGGCCGCCGCCGTCCTGCGCGATGAAGCCGAAACCCTTTTCGGCGTTGAACCACTTCACGGTTCCCTGTGCCATGACTTTCTCCTTCTGTAGGCAATGGCCCCATCCGGAGATGCCGGAAAACAGATAATGCGCCTGAAGGAGAAGCAATCCCATCAGGCGCACACAGGTTCATGGGTACCACAACTGCAACACCTCAACCGTAGCACGCTAGGCGTCCTCGGCAAGGCGATTCAGCCACTCCCGCAGCAGGTGCTGCTCCGCGCCGCTGAGGGCCGTCCGGTCGGGGAGGGTGGCGCGCAGCGCGCGGGCGGCACCGGCGGGACCGGTGGTCCGTACGGCGGGCTTCTCGCTGGTGACGGCCGTGACCATGGCCTCCCGGAGGGTGCTCAGCAGGGCCGGGTCGCGGCCGGCCTCGGGCGCGGACAGCCAGGTGAGGACGGCGCCCCGGGCGGTGGCGTGGATGACGTCGACGGCGAGGTCCTCGCCGACCCGCAGCCACCCGCCGGCGGCGAGCCGCCGCACCCGCCCCCGCAGGATCTCCAGCCCGGCCCGGAAGGCGGCCGACCCGCTGTGCGAGGTGTCGCTGTACATCAGCATGTACAGCGCGGGGTTCTCCAGCCCGAACTCGACCGCGAGGTCCCAGCTGCCCCGCAGGTCCTCGATCAGGTCCTCGGGGTCCGGATCGACCCGCTTGCCGGCGAGGAACGTGGCGAACCCGTGCTCCGCCACGGCCTCCAGCAGCCCGTCCTTGTCACCGAACAGCCGGTAGATGGCCGGGGGCTGCAGCCCCGCGGCGACCGCGACCGCCCGGGTGGTGACGGCGTCCCGCCCCTCCCGCGACAGCAGTCCGATGGCGGCGTCGACGACGCGCTGCCGGGTGTCCGTGTCACGTGCTTCCGAGCCCATGCATCAACGATATATCAACGATATCGCTTTCTTGCTTCCATCGTTAGTGCCGATGTTATCGTGAAGATGTTTCCACTGATATCGGTCGCGACCGTCGACCCCGCCCTGGCGGAGCTGATCGGCCGCGAGCCCGTCTCCCTGCGCACTGTGCTGCGCCGGCGGGCGGCCGGTTGAACGGTCGGCCGGTTCGGCCGGTGCCGGTGCCGGTCCCGGTGCCGACCTGGCCGTGGGCACGGGAGGACGGGCTGATCGCCTGGTCGCGGGTCTATGCCAACCCGTCAGAGCTCGGCCAGGAGAAAGGCCTGCGGGCTCAGTTCATTGAGCTCCGGGTCCGGTTCACGCACCGTGCTGGAGTAGAGCGTGAACCCGGCGTCGGCCAGCAGTGCCGTCATCTCCTCCGGCCGCCGCCGCAGGAAGTCCAGCGTCACCCGATGCCCCCAGGGGTTCTCGTGCCGACGCGCCACGTCCCCCACCTGGAACGCCAGGAGCAGGTGCCCGCCCGGCCTCAGCACCCTCCTGAACTCCCGGAACAGGTCGGGCAGTCGGTCGTCCGGGGTGTGGATGGACGAGTACCAGCACAGCACCCCGTCCAGCACCTCGTCCGCCACCTCCAGCTCCAGCATCGAGCCCTGCACGAAGCGCAGTTCGGGATTCTCGCGGCGGGCGATCGCCAGCATCGACGCGGACAGGTCCAGGCCGAACACCGACAGGCCCAGCCCGGCCAGCCGGCCGGTGACCCGGCCGGGGCCGCAGCCCAGGTCGGCCACCTCGCCGCCCGCACCCACCCGCTCGGCGAACACCTCCAACATGGCCCTCTCCACCGGCCTTTTGTCGTACTCCGAGCGGAAGCGCTCGGCGTAGTCGGACGCGATCGCGTCGTAGAAGGTACGGGTGGCGGTGAGGAAGTCGGCGGTCATGCCTGCGGACCCTAACGGCCGTCACTGACAACGCTCCCTACCCGAGCCCCACCGCCCGCAGCGCGGCAGTGACCGCCGCCGCGCCCACGACCACCACCACGAACGGCGCCTTGCGCCACGCCAGTACGCCCCCCACCAGCACCCCGGCCGGGCGGGCCCAGCCCGCGAAGCCGCCGTTCTCGGTCAGCGCGCCGGTCGCCAGGAGCGCGACCAGCAGGACCACCGCACCCGCCGACGCCAGCTCCTGGACCCGCGCCGGGATCTCCACCCGGCCGTGCAGCGCCGGGCCCACCAGGCGGAAGGCGTAGGTGCCGAGCGAGAGGACCAGGATCATGACCACCGTCGCGTTCATCGCCGTACCCCCGGATGTGCGAACAGGCCCAGGAGGGCGAGGAGGACCGGGACCCCGGCCGGGACGGCCGGGGTCACCGCGAGGGCGATCGCCGCGCCGAGCAGGGCCGAGCGCCGTACCCCCGCGTCCTTGCGGAGGGACGGCAGGACCAGTGCCACCAGCACCGCCGGGAACGCCGCGTCCAGGCCGTAACGGGCGGTGTCGCCGAGGGCCGTGCCGGCGAGGGCGCCGATCAGCACCCCCGCGTTCCATACGGCGAACAGGCCGAGCCCCGAGATCCAGAACGCGGCGCGGCGGCGGGCCGGGTCCGGCTGGGCAAGGGCGAAGGCGACCGTCTCGTCGGTCACCAGGTGCGCGCCGAGCAGGCGGGTGGCGCGGCCGGGGCCGAGCAGGTCGGCGACGGCGAGGCTGAAGGCCGCCGTACGGGTGTTGAGGAGGAGTCCGGTGGCCGCGGCCGCCAGCGGACCGCCGCCGGCGAGCAGTACGCCGACCGCGCTGAACTGCGCGGAGCCCGCGTAGACGACGAGGGACATCAGGACCGGGACCCATACGGGGAGGCCGCCGGCGACGCTGACCGCGCCGAAGGAGACGCCGACGACGCCGCTTGCCAGCCAGACGAGGGAACTGTCCCGGGCGAGGGAGGCGCGGGGGCGGGTGTTCGGCGGAGGACCGGTTCGGAGACTGGTTCGGGGACTGGCTTGGTGACCGGTTCGGGGACTGGTTCGGGGGCTGGTTCGGTGTGGCGAACGCATGTTCTTTACAATGAACAAGCAGGATGGTGTTCGTCAAGGCGAACGGTCGTACCGATGGAGCGAACGAATCAGATGTCCGAGGCACCCGACCGGCTCCCGATGGAGTGGATCGCCGGTTCGCTGAAGCGGGAGCGGGCCCGGGCCGGGCTCTCGCTGTCCGAACTGGCCAAGCGGGCCGGTATCGCGAAGTCCACGCTGTCCCAGCTGGAGGCCGGCAGCGGCAACCCGAGCGTGGAGACGCTGTGGTCGCTGGGGGTCGCGCTGGGCGTGCCGTTCAGCGCGCTGGTCGAGCCGCCGGTGTCCGCCGTCCAGGTGATCCGTGCGGGGCAGGGGCCCACCGTCGCGTCGGAACGGGCCGACTTCGCCGCCACCCTGCTCTCGGCCTGCCCGCCCGGCACCCGCCGGGACATCTACCACCTGCGGATGGAGCCGGGCGTGGCGCGCGAGTCCGAGCCGCACATTCCGGGGACCGTCGAGCACCTTGTCGTATGTGGCGGGCAGGTTAAGGCGGGGCCACGCGGAGAAACCGTCGAATTGAACCCCGGGGATTACCTGACGTACCGCGGGGATGTTCCGCACTCCTACGAGGCGCTGGTGCCCGGCACCACGTTCGTCCTCGTCATGCAGCACATTTAGGCGGCGGAGAAAAGGCAGGAGCCCCGTCGCCTGACGGCGCGGGGCTCCTTGGGTACTGCACTCAGTCTGCGATCAGACTTGGGATTTCCGTGATCAGACGGGGGTGACGTTCTCCGCCTGAGGACCCTTCGGGCCCTGCGTGACGTCGAAGCTCACCTGCTGGTTCTCCTCCAGGGAGCGGAACCCGTTGGCGTTGATCGCGGAGTAGTGGACGAAGACGTCGGGGCCGCCGCCTTCCTGGGCGATGAAACCAAAGCCCTTTTCGGCGTTGAACCACTTCACGGTTCCGGTAGCCATAAGCCCTCCTTGGGCTCAAAAGGGTCGCCCTGCTCCAGAACCTGCAAGTGTGAAAACAAACTAAGTGCCGCACAACTGCATATGTCTGAAAACGACGAGAGCCCACGGTTACATGCTCCGCAGGCTCTGTACTGCAAGGGAAACCAAACTGCAACTTGCGGCGAGCCTAGCATGTGGGCAGCCGAAAGCAACAGAGGCCAAGATCATGTCACCCGGAGGTTTGAATGGCCTCAAGCGTGGGTTGACGCCCTGAGGGGTGCCTGCAGCGGTGCTGACTGCGCGGAGCTGACGGCGGGGGCGGTCTCAGCACCGTACCCCATGGGGTCTAGTCTCGCGATGTGGACATTTCTCGCACCCGGCCGCGCGTCGGCCACATCCAGTTCCTGAACTGCCTGCCCCTCTACTGGGGGCTCGCGAGAACCGGCACCCTCCTCGACTTCGAGCTCACCAAGGACACCCCGGAGAAGCTCAGCGAGCGACTGGTGCGCGGCGACCTCGACATCGGGCCCATCACCCTCGTCGAGTTCCTGCGCAACGCCGACGACCTGGTCGCCTTCCCGGACATCGCCGTCGGCTGCGACGGCCCGGTGATGTCCTGCGTGATCGTCTCGCAGGTCCCGCTGGACCAGCTGGACGGCCGCCGGGTCGCCCTCGGCTCCACCTCCCGGACCTCGGTCCGCCTCGCCCAGCTGCTGCTCGCCGACCGCTACGGCGTGCAGCCCGACTACTACACCTGCCCGCCCGATCTCAGCCTGATGATGCAGGAGGCGGACGCGGCGGTGCTGATCGGCGACGCGGCCCTGCGCGCCAACCTGCTGGACGGCCCCCGCTACGGCCTGGAGGTCCACGACCTCGGCGCGCTGTGGAAGGAGTGGACGGGCCTCCCCTTCGTCTTCGCGGTGTGGGCGGCGCGCCGGGACTACCTGGAGCGCGAGCCGCAGATCACCCGCGAGGTGCACGGCGCCTTCCTCGAATCCCGCAACCTCTCCCTGGAGGAGGTCGCCAAGGTCGCCGAACAGGCCGCCCGCTGGGAGGCGTTCGACGAGGCGACCCTGGCCCAGTACTTCACCACCCTCGACTTCAGCTTCGGCGCACCGCAGCTGGCGGCGGTCACGGAGTTCGCACGACGGGTCGGCCCGACCACCGGATTCCCGGCGGACGTGAAGGTCGATCTGCTGGCGCCCTAGCCCCTACTCTGCTGCGTGGGCTCTTCAGGGGGCCGGACTCTCTGGGGGGTGAGGGCGCATGCAGCCGCTCGCGGGTGACGAACCGGCCGTCGTCGGACCGTACCGGCTGCTCGGCCGCCTCGGCTCCGGCGGCATGGGCCGGGTCTATCTGGGCCGTTCGGCCGGCGGCCGGACCGTCGCCGTGAAGATCGTGCACCCGCACTTCGCGCTGGACGAGGAGTTCCGGGCCCGCTTCCGCCGCGAGGTGGCGGCGGCCCGACGGGTCGGCGGCGCCTGGACCGCCCCCGTCCTGGACGCCGACCCGGACGCGGCCGTGCCCTGGGTCGCCACGGCCTACGCCGCCGGTCCGTCCCTCGCGGCCGCCGTGACCGACGGCGGTCCGCTGCCCGCGCACACGGTACGGGCGCTGGGCGCGGGCCTTGCGGAGGCGCTGGCGGCGGTGCACGAACTGGGCCTGGTGCACCGGGACGTGAAGCCGTCCAACGTCCTGCTGACCCTCGACGGGCCGCTGCTCATCGACTTCGGCATCGCCCGGGCCATCGACGGTACGGCGTCACTGACCTCCTCGGGGGTCTCGATCGGCTCGCCGGGTTACATGTCCCCCGAGCAGATCCTCGGCAAGGGCGTCACGGGCGCCGCGGACATGTTCTCGCTGGGCGCGGTGCTGGCGTACGCGGCGAACGGCGAACCGCCCTTCCCCGGCGACTCCTCCGCCGCCCTGCTCTACAAGGTCGTCCACGAGGAACCCGAACTCGGCACGCTGAGCGGTGAGCTGCGATCGGTGGCCGAGGCGTGCCTCGCGAAGGAGGCGGGGGCCCGGCCGGGCCCGGCGGAGGTGGCCGCGCGGCTGGCCCCGCAGGGGGCCGCGCGGCTGGTGACGGGCGGGTGGCTGCCGGGGGCGCTGGTGGAGAGGGTGAGCCGAAGCGCCGTACAGGTGCTGAACCTTGAGGCGGCGCAGGGCGCGGAGTCGGCGGAGGGGGCGCAGGGGGCGGTACCCGCGTCCGGGCCGGTGGGTTTCAGCAGTCCTTCGGTGGGGGCTTCGGGGGTGAGGCCTTCGAGCGTGGGGGCTTCGGGGGTGGGTGCTGCCGCGGCCGACGCGGTGGAGGCCGGCGCGGTGGCCGGCGCTGCGGTGGCGGGGGAGTTCGGGCCGCCGCCGACCGTGCCGCCCGCGGTTCCCGGGGCTGCGCCTGCGGTCTCCGGGGCTGTGCCTGCCATGCCTGCGGCCCCGCCTGCCATGCCTGTGGCTCCGCCCGCCACGCCTGCCGCTCCGCCTGCCATGCCGTCGGGTTCGCCGACCGTGGCGGAGCCGCGGGATGCCGTGCCGCCCGGGAAGGTGTCGGTGAGCGTCGCGGCGACCGCCGTACCCGGCGAGGGCGGCCGTGGCCGCCGGGTGAGCTGTACGGTCGCGCTGGCCGTGGCCGGGGCGCTGGCGGCGGTGACCGTGGGCGTGGGGTTCCTGGTGAAGCCGTACATCGAGGGCGCGGGAGGTACGGACAGCGCGGGTGGCACCGCCTCCTCCCAGGAGCCGGGGACGGTCAAGAAGCCGGGGGCGGTCCCGGCCGCCTACCTCGGCACCTGGGAGGGCTCGGCCACCGCGCTGTCCGGCAACCTGCCCATCGGCACCTTCCGGGTCACCGTCGAACAGGCGGCGGTCGGCGCGGAGTTGGGCCGCCTGCGGCAGACCGACCAGCTGGGCGGGGTCTGCACGGACGTCCTCACCCTGCAGTCGGTGACGGCCACGAAGATCGTCGCGTCCTCGGAGGGCGTCGAGGGCAACCACGACGGCTGCGATCCCGGCCGGAACACGGTGTACCTGACGCCGAGCCACGGCGACCTGGTGTACACGTCGGACAGTTCGGCGGAGGGGAATCCGGTCGCGGTGATGTCGAGGACGGGGGACTGAGGACCTTCCGGGGTCCGGCCCCCCGCCGTACGGCTACTGCGGGGTGGTCACCGTGATGTGCTCCCCGCTGCCCAGATGCAGCATGCCCTTGCCGGGCTGGACCGGCCCGCCCACCATGGCCCGGGTGGTCCGGATGCCGATCAGCTCGCCGGAGCCGGACTCCTGCGGGGAGAGCAGGATGCCCCGGCGGGCCTTCTTGGCGTCGACCTGCCAGCCGGAGAAGCCGTCGCAGATCTCGTCCTCGTCACCGGCGATGACGACGGCGAGCCCCTCCTCGGCGCCACGCTCGACGATCCGCTTGAAGACGTCCTCGGCGTCGCAGTCGTCCAGGACCTCGGCGTCGTCGACGAGGACCACGATCGGATCCGCCGGGGTGGCGGTGTTCACGATCTCCTCCAGCTCGTCCTCGTCCACGTCCCGCCCGGTGAAGACCTTCACCACACCGTCCTGGCCGTCGAGTTCACGCAGCGGGGACTGCCGGGGCGCGGCCACGACGATCCGCACGCCGTTGGCCAGGTAGGAGCGGGCGAAGCCCAACAGGGTCGTGGAGCGGCCGGACTTGGCGGGACCGCCGATGACGAAGGCGGGCACGCCCTGCGACAGGTCCGGCCCGAAAGCGGTCAGTTCGTCGCCACCGACACCGACCAGCGCCCACAGCCGGGACGAGGCGGCGGCCGGATCCCGCATCGCCCAGGCGTCCTCGAAGGAGATCCGGCCGGGCAGCACGTCGACCCGGAACGGGCGCCGCGAGCGCGGCACCTGCGCGTCCCGGACATCGGCCGCCTCGCCGATCGCGGCGATCGCGGCGGCCTGCCCCTGACCGGTGGTGTCCTCGGCGAGCAGCGCGAACTGCGTCTCCGCGGCCGTCTCGCTGCGGAAGGCGCGGCCGGGCGGGATCTCCTCCGGAACCTTGCGGGAGTTGATGTCCAGCATCGAGAAGTCCGCGCGGTCCGCGAGCCGCAGTCCGTACTTGTCCTCGGTGAGGGAGGAGATCCGGCCGGCCAGGATCTGCCGGTCGCCGGTGAGGACGAGATGGATGCCTACGCTGGCGCCCTCCCGCATCATCACCATGATCTTGTCGGTGAGGTCACCGTGGTTCAGCTCGCCGAGAGTGGGCAGCCAGCCCTCCCAGCGGTCGAGGAGCAGCACGATGTGCGGCAGCCGCTCCGCCTGCGGCACGGCGGCCCGCTGCTCGCCGATGTCCGCGAACCCCCGGTCGGCAAGGAGCTCCTGACGGCGGCTCAACTCGCCCGACAGGCGCGCCATGAGGCGCTCCACGCGCTCGGTCTGGTTACGGCCGACGACGGCACCGCAGTGCGGCAGCCGGGTCAGCGCGTTGAGGGCGCCGTTGCCGCAGTCGATGCCGTACATGTGCACATCGGCACAGGAGTTGGTGCGGGCCAGCGAACCGGCGATGGTGCGCAGCACCTGCGAACGCCCGGTGCGCGGCGCACCGGCGATGATCAGATGCCCGAAGGTCGCGAAGTCGACGGCGACCGCACGACGGGCCTGCTCGGACGGCAGGTCCTCGACACCGTACGGGGCGGCGGGCAGCGAGCCCTGCGCCTGCACGGCCGGGACGTCGTCGAGCAGCAGAGTGTCGTCGAGGGCGGGCAGCCACGGCGAGTGCTGGGCCGGGACGCCGAGCGCGGTGTTGGCCTCGCGCACGGCGTCGACGAGCACCTGCAGGTCGGTGATCTCGTCGTCCTCCCGAGCCTCCGACTTGGGCTTGCGCAGCGCGGCCCGCCCCAGGTCCTGCCAGCTCAGCGCCCCGGCCCAGGGCGCGAGCGTGGCCGGGTCGGCCGCACCCGGCCGCCGACCGCCGACCCGCCCCGACTGGAACGGGATCAGCGAGGCATGCCCCAGCCGGACATACGCCCGGCCCGGCGTGCTCTTCGCGATGTGCCCGGCGTCGGGCGCGTCGATGACGTCGGTCGACTCACCTGCGTCGGTCACGCGCAGCGCGATCCGGAGGTTGGTGTTGGCGCGGATCTCGGGGGACACGACGCCGGAGGGCCGCTGCGTGGCGAGCAGCAGATGAATGCCGAGGGACCGCCCTCGCTGCGCGATATTGACAAGTCCCGTGACGAAGTCGGGCAGATCGCGCACCATGGACGCGAACTCGTCGATGACGATGAGCAGTCGGGGAACCGGCGGATGCGACGGATCCCTCCTGACCAGATCCTGATAGTCCTCGATGTCCTTGGCGTCGGCGGCGGCCAGGATGTGCTCGCGCCGCTTCAGCTCGGCACCCAGCGACTCCAGGGCCCGCTCCACGAGGTGGGCGTCGAGGTCGGTGACCATACCCACCGTGTGCGGCAGCTTCACACAGTCCTTGAACGCCGAGCCGCCCTTGTAGTCGACGAGGACGAAGGTCATGTTCTCGGGGGTGTTGGCGACGGCGAGCGCGGCCACGATGGTCTGCAGCAGCTCGGACTTGCCGGAACCGGTCGTACCGGCGATCAGCCCGTGCGGCCCGTCGCGCCGCAGATCGATGCCGAACGGCCCGTCGTACGACTCGCCGATGACGGCCATGGTCGACTGCCCGCCCATCCGCCACCGGGCGGCGATGGCATCCCGCGACGGCGGCTCCAGCTGGAGCACGTCGAGCAGCCGGCTGGAGCCGGGCAGCGCCGAGTCCTCGGTCTCGCCGCTGATGTCCCGGAGCGGGGAGAGGGAGCGGGCGAGCCGGCCGCACCAGGCGGCGGTGACGAAGTCGGGCCGTACGTTGCGCTTGCGCAGCGCCCCGCTCTGCTCGACGCGCAGCCGCAACTCCAGGTCCTGCGGGGCCTGTTTCTCGACCTGCTGGTCGGGATGCCAGGCCTGGAAGGAGGGAAAACCACCAACGGTCTGCTGCGCAACGGCCGTTGCCGGGGCACCCTCGACCGCGACCGGCTCGGCGACGACGACACCCTGGCACTCACCGGGAAGGAAGCGCTCCTCCTCGTCGAGGCAGATGGAGCGGATGGCGACGCCCGGCCCTTCCTTCAACAGCCGTACGACACCGGGCATGGACCGCAGCCGCCGCGACCCGTCCCACACCACCACGACGTCCGGATCACTGAACGCGGGCCCGTCGGTCTTGCTCCGCCCGCCCTGCTGGAGGGCCTTCTGCCGGCCGTCGAGGAGCTGGGTGAGCTCGCCGACGCGGGCGGCGACGGTCTCGGAGTCGGTGCCGATGAGGACGTTCACGTCCTGGCCGCCGCCCGGGCGGGAGTGCGGCAGCCAGCGCACCCAGTCCCAGCGGGTACCGGCGTCGTGGTCGGTGAGGACGTAGAACTGCACGTCCATGGGGCTGTGCAGCACGGCGGTCTGGGCGACGGCCCACCGACCCAGCGCATGCGCCGAATCCCCCGGCCCGGCGACCCCGATCACCCCCAGATCGCGCAGCGACAGCGCGACCGGGGCGTCCTCGATGTACCAGCGGACCTTGCGCTTGTGCTCGTCCTGCTCGGGGTCGTCGAGTTCGACCTCGGAGGGGACGCGCCCGGTGCCGAAACGGACGAGCAGGTGGTCGGCGTCGGTGCGCCGCCGCTCCCAGAGCCGGGTACGCGGCCCGGTCCCGTACGTCAGCACGGCGGCCGGGTCCGGCACGGCACCGCGCCGCTCCGACCGCTCGGCGACCAGCGCCTCCTGCGCCTCCCCCTCGATCCGCTCCTTGTGCTCCTTGTACTCCTTGAGCTGCTTGGCGTGGGACTTCCGGCCGTGCTTCTTGTCCATGAAGTAGTTGCCGAAGAGCATGATCGGGCTCATCACGGCCATCACCAGGTAGTACCAGCGATGGAACATGAACACGGACACGACGGCGCCGACGAGCGGCAGCAGGGCCATAAGCCAGGGCAGCGGCCGGGCCTCGTAGTCGCCGGGCGGGTTGGGCAGCGAGAAGTGCGTCTGCCGTTCGGCGGGACGCAGTCGAGGGGGCCGGTTGTAGTCGAGTCCGGCACCGTCGTCGGACCACTTGAGGGCGGCGTTGGGCGCGGAGTAGGCGGCGATCTCGAACAGCGTGTTGCCGAGGGCGAGTTGGGACCCGAGCGGCCAGTCCCCGTCGCCCTTGAACTCCTCTCCGTCCAACCGCGCGCCTTCTCCGTGCACCTGAACCTTGCAGGTGCCGTCGATGGCGATGGTGAGGGTGGCGGCACGGGCCGCGAGCTCCGGGTCCTCGACGCGGATGTGCGAGGCGGCTCCGGTACCGATGTCGTACCGCCCGACACCGAGCCGGTGCACGGAACCCGCGGCCGGGCCGCCGGCGACCCGGAACTCCACGACACCGGTGGGTTCGCCGAGCAGACACCCGGCGGGATCGTGCAGGGAGACGACGACACCGTCGCGCAGCGGCGAGCCGACGACGGTGGCGGCGGGGTCGAGGGCGTACCCGTCGACATAGGCGTGCGGTCCGGAGGCCTGGGCGACGGCGGCCTGTTGCCGGTGCGCACCGATGGGTATGACCTGGGCCCCTTCGTTGCTGTCGGGAAAACCCGGACCGACCTGCCGGGCCAGCTCCCGGGCGACGTCACCGACCGTGGACTCGGGATCCGCGTCGAGCACCACATCGGCGGTGGCACCGCCGACCGGATCGACGACGGTCAGACTCAGGCGCACGTTCCGTCCCCCAACACAGCGATAGCACCCAACACAGTGGAAGTGACCTTAGCCGCAGGTTCTTTCCCGGGTGCAACGGGATCTGCACGGTTCACAGTTCCACCGCACAAGGGCCGTGCGGTCCCACGCGTCACCCCCGTAGGATCTTTGCTCGTGCGGACGGCCGTGTCATGGCCACGATCCGCGCGAACGATGCCACGGGGGAAGGCCCTGCGGCCACACGAACGGGAGGAAGCCGTCATGGCCAGCAAAGACACGGATCTCACTTATGCCGAGATGGAGAAGGTCGCGGGCGACCTGATCAAGGACATGCACGAGCTTGAGGACAAGATCAAGAACGTGGAGAAGCGGGTCAGCGCCCTGGTGGAGAACGGCTTCACCACCCAGAAGGCCTCGGGAGCGTACGACGACTCCATGAAGGAGTTCACGAAGGGCGCGTCCAAGACCATCCAGGGCCTGCACGGCCTCTCGGACTTCCTGAAGAAGGCCAAGGAAGCGTACGAGCAGCTGGACGAACAGCTGGCGAAGCAGGCCAAGGGCTGATCACCGCCTCGGCATGAGGACGGTTCACGTCGGTGCGATGGAGCGGTCGGCCATCGCACCGACGGGTTTTGCGGGGACGTTTCGTTCAGGACCACTCGCACTTCTTTCTTCTGTGTCGCGCCATGCGTTCGGTCCCGAAGGGGCAGTCTTGCATCTTGGGCGTCGGGCTCCAGCCTCAGGGAAACGGGTTTGGCGGAGCGAGGCGGTGACCGACACATCCCGACGGCTGGTGGTCAGGCCGCGGACCGTCGTCGCCATCCGGCGACGAGGGCTGTCACATATTGCGACTTCATCTTGTCTTGATGACGAAAGAAGTTCTTGATCGTCTATAAACGGTGAGGTTTCCCATGAGCGCCGACCACTCGCACCACATCGAGAATCCCAACGCGACCACACCGCCGCCCCAGATCGACATGATCGGCTCGGTGCCCAACGCACGGCAGATCCCCGACGGCGCCGAGGCGATGACCATCCTCGTCACCCTCCCGCCGGGCTGCGAGGGCGCCCCGCCGCACCGCCACTCCGGCCCGGCGTACGGCTACGTCATCAAGGGTTCGATGGTCTTCGAACTGGAGGGCGAGCCGGCGCGTGTCCTCAAGGCCGGCGAGACCTTCTGGGAGCCGGGCGGCGACGTCATCCACTACCAGGACGGCAACGCCCTCACCGACGCCGAGTCCCAGTTCGTCGTGACGATGTTCTGCGCCCCCGGCCAGCCGATGCTCATCCCGGTCAGCGCGGAGGAACTCGAGGAGCGGAAGGACCGTCGCGCGCCTCGCGCCTGACCGCAGCGAGGGCGTGGGGATCCTGCGGATCCTGCACCAGGCAGCGGGCTCGGTGGGGACGCCGAGCCCGCTCTGCATTGTCCGGTACAACCCAGCGCATGCTGCGGGACTCGGCCACGCGCAGCGCGTCGGCGAGGCGGATGCCGACGTAGCGGACCTCGGCAGGAACTGAGCGAGCGCGGCCTGGTCGTCACGGTGCGCGGCAAGGGATCCTACGTAGTCGAACGGCCGACTGCGGACACCCAGGAAGAGACCGAATCGAACATCTGAAGAGGCCGCGCATTGTGTCGCGCGGCCTCTTCGGCTGGCTTCGGGCGGGGTCGAGTACCTGAGGGCCGTGGGTTCCGCCAACGGGATGGATGGTTCTGAGGCCGTGCGGTTGTTCTATGCCTCACTCAAAGGCGATTCGAAGCTGGTGAGTTCCGCGATGTTGTGGAGGATCGCGCGGTATTGCACGCGTCGTTCCACCGCGGTGGTGCTCAGGCCCGTGACGGTGGCGTCGCCAGGGCGTTGCGCAGCCCCTTCAGCGAACTGCTGGACTTGTTCAGGAGTTTCATGAAATGGGCGAGTGCACCGCCGTCCACGACCAGTCGGTCAGCCATGCGACGTCCCGCCGCCCGGAAAGCCGACCGCGGTCGGCTGCCCGGCCTTCATCGTGGTCGTGGCGTGTGCTTCGCTGCGGCGCGCGTGCGGCAGTGCTCGACGACGACAACGGCGGTGGCGGCGGTTCAAGAGCGGACTCCCCCGTGAGTCAGTAATTCGTCAAGGGAATCCCACGTTGTCTTCAAGGGCTCCGGTTCGCCAGCGCGAACGACCCCGCGGATGCGTGTATCGCGGGGCCGACGGGGCGCGTTGGGGATGGCGTCGCGATGTGCTCAATCGGCGGAGGTGCGTCGGTGGCTGCCCGTCCGGGGGCGTCCAGCCACGTGCCGGTGTACCTCGCTGTCGGACTCCTCGGTGACGACCGCGAGCCACGATCCGTCGTTGAACCGGATACGCAGCCGATCGCTCGTGTACTGCCCGGCGAAAGGATCCTCGACCACCGCTTCCGCGGCCGGAATCACGGTGGCGACCTGAATCCGCGCCTCCTGCCGAATGGCGACGCGCTTGGGCGGGGCCGCGAGGACGATGTGGTCCTGGGCCAGGACGAGGAGTCGGTTGTGGTGTGACGAGCGGCTGTACCAGCGGAGCAGGAACTGGCCGGCGGCACCGTTCCAGTCGCCGTCGAAGGTCTTGTCGAGACCGAGATCGACTATGGCCTCGTCTCGGCGCTTCTCATCGAGTTTCGCGGCGCGATGCCGTTCTTGTTCGCCGGTGGTCGACAGCATGCGCTTCAGAGCCTCCTCGCCATCGGAGAGGAGACTCAGCAACGTGATGACGCACAGCACGGGCGCGCCCAGAGCGACACCGAGCATGCCGAGTGGCCTGATGAAGGCAGGACGAAGGGGCGCCGATCCGGCCGCCCGGTGCACCTCGGTGGGCGGTTCGGGGATCTTGCCGATCCTGCACCAGACGGCACACTCGGCGGGGACACCGAGACGACTCTGTACCCGTTCGGTCAGGCTTATCCTGCCCATCTGCGGTGGCATTCCCTTCCAGCCGGTGATTCACGGCTTGAGTTTGCTGGACCCTGACGTCCTGGTCGATGCCGAGGCAGCCGTCAACCCGGCGACACCGACCCAGTGACGCTTCACGCCCTGCACTGAATGGCCTTCGTCTGCACCTTGACGTTCTCCGCGGTCCACAGGCCCTTGGCCTCCAGGGACGCCGCCATGACGATCTCGAAGTAGTAGTAGTCCTTGTCGCTGGGACTCGTCTTGAGGATCCTCTTGGACTTGACTTCCTTGCCGTAGAACTTCGAGTCGTCGTCACAGAAGGAGACGGACGCGCGCTGACCGTCGGCAGCCAGGTCGACCTTGCCCCGCGAGTAACGCTGGACTCCGGTGACGGTCCAGCCGCCGTCGAGGTACTGCTTGATCTGCGTCTTGGCGTAGGACTGAGCCGTACTGCCGACTGTGGAGCAGAACTTGTACGCGGCGTCCTCCGGGTCCTGCAGGACGACGCCGTAGTTGATGGCACGCACGAAGTTCTCCGCGTCACCCAGAGCCGCCGCCTCTTTGGCATCAGCGATTGACGGCTTGGATTTCCTGAACGGTGATGTCCTGAGTGGTCCCGAAGGTGCCGTCGGGCAGGTCTCCTCCCGCGCCGCCGGTACCCGTCCAGGAGACCTTCCAGGTGATCGTCGCCCGAAGCTTGAAGACGCCGTCACCGGAAGAGTGCAGGTACCTGATTCCGCAGGGCGGCGTTTTGTTTGCGTCTCCCTTGGCGTAGGCCTCGCCGATGGAGTTGTCGGCGTTCATGGCGCACTCGCCGGAGGCGGGGAAGGTCTCGGCATCCGCAGTGCCTGGTTCGAGCTTGAGGGCGACGGGCTTCGCAGTGGTAGTGGCCTGGATGCCGAAACCGGGCACGTTGATGGCCGCCGTGGCCTGGACCTCGTCGAAGACGGCCTTGTCGAGCCAGGCCCATGTCGGCAGGTTCACTTTGGTGGTGGCCTCGGGCGCGAGGGTCACCTTGGTGTCGGGAAGCTGCATGCGCTGGTACGCGAGGGCGGCGAGGATCTCCGGCTTGACGGCCTCTTCGTACTGGGCCGGCGGGGCCTTGCCGTTGTCGACCCAGAAGGGGAGGTCGTTGCACGAGCTCCGCTTGAGTATGTCGGGTTCATCGGGATTCTCGACGGCGGCCCAGAACATCCCCTTGCCGTCGTTCTCGACGTTGTAGTCCTTGTAGCCGGGGGTGTTGGTCCAGCCGTACCCGTCCTCATAGTGGCGCTGCATCTCGCCGATCGCCGCGCCCGCGGTGCCGCCCATACCGGGCGTGTTCTTGGCGCTCTCGATCTCCCCGGACATCTTCTTCTTGAAGTCCTCGGCACCGAGGTAGGGGGCGTACCAGCAGGGCGGGGGCGTCCAGTTGACGTCCGACGACGTTACGTTGCCGGTGCTGCCGTCCTTGGTTACGGCGCCGGAGTACTGGATTTTGGCGGCGGCGTAGATGCCGGAGTTGTCTCTACCGCCTGTTTGTTCCTTGTCGGAACCTGTGGTGTTGCCCGGCTCCTCTGCTGCGTGGGCTGGCTCCGCGAGGGCGAGGGCGCCGAAGGCCAACGTCAGGGCGGCCGTGCCGGTGGTGAGGGTCGTGCGCAGTGACCTGCTCACTGGCACTTCGCCGCCTTCGCCTCGACGTACACCTTCGACGCCTGCCATAGGGCCTCGCCTGTGGGGAACTTGACCATGATGATCTTGAAAAAGTCGTAGTCCGCGATGCTGGGAGCGCTCTTCAGGACCTTCCCGGTCTTGACCTCTTTGCTGTAGAACTTGCTGGAGTCCACGCAGAAGTCGACCTCCACCGAACTGCCGTTGGAGGCGGACCGGGTGGTGGCGTCGTAGTGACGCCTGGTCCCGATGGCCGTCCAGTCGCCGTCGAGCCTGCTGCTGATCTGTGCCTTTGCGTAACGCAGTCCATCGCCCGTGGAGTAGGTAGTCACGGCTGCGGTCTTCGTCGTGCGCTTGTCGATGCCTTGGTAGATGGCGCGGACGTAGTTCGCCGCGTCCTCCATCGCCGCCGCCTCGTTCTTGTCCTTCGGCTTGTCCCAGTCGAAGACCAGGTTCATGTCCTTGGGCAGGGACACGTCCACGCCGTCCGGCTTGTCCGCTGCCGGTGCGCCCGAAGCGGATGCCGAAGCCGTTGGCGTCTTCGTACCCTGGTCGGACCCGGCGATCTTGCCGTTGTCGCTGGCCTTGTCGTCCCCGCTGCCGCAGGCGGTCAACAGCAGTGCTGCGGTTGCCGCCACCGCGGCAGCGGCGGGCAAAGTACGGCGCTTCACAGTGAACTCCCCGTGAGACAAAAGTCCATTCAAGAGGTCTGACGGTATCGGGGCGGTTCTCGGTTTCGCCAGCGCGAACTTCACTGTGAGTGGGGACAATTCTGGGCGTATGGGGTGCTCGAAGGTGTGACCTGAATCCTGATCGTGCCTGAACGGGCGGCGGCACCAGGCGTGTTGGTGCGCACCGCCCAGGGCGCGTGAGGTGCGAGTTCCGTTTCGCTATCGCTGTGCTGTGCATCTCGCGCAGGCGCACGGAGGGTGTGCCGACGTGTACGGCTCCGGTTCGATCCGACCCTCGGTCAGAAGCGGACGGGGTCCCCCTCGTCATCCGGTAGGACCAGGCGCATGCCTCGGGACTCGGCGACGCGCAGCGTGTCATTGAGGCACTCGGCGAGCCGGATGCCGGCGTAGCGGACCTCGGTGTAAGGCGACATCGGGTCGTCCAGCACCCGGCGGGCTCGGTCGAGGACGTCGGTGCTGGTTGCGAGCTGGGCGGCCTCCAGGTCGTCGGCGAGGCGGGAAAGGTATCCGCCGCTGTTGTCCGTGACCAGGTAGGAGGGCTTGCCTTCCGGGGTGGGCCAGGGAAGGAGGCGGGGGGCTGCTGGGGTGTGCAGATGGCTGCTTGCGGTCCCGCTTGCGCGACTGTCTGCCTGTTCCATCACGCTGCCACCTCCGGCGCGCCGATCACGTGCTGGTCGAGGTCGATTCCGAAGTCGGCGGCGAGTACGAGGGCAAGGCGGCGGCGCTGCTGGAGAGCGGCCTCACGCTCGTGGGCGGTGAGGTAGGGACGGACGAGGGCGGACTCGGCCCCGTCGAGATGAGCGGCCAGGCCGTACGGCGACCGGTGGCTGGAGAGATGCGGGGGCTCGGCGGTGAGAGGGCAGCGTACGAGGGTGAGGTGGACGTGGGGGAAGGGAGGGCGGCGGCGCCGTTTCCCGGTGCCGGGGGCGAAGAGGAGGCGGAGCCATTGGAGGGCGCGGGGGATAAGGTCGTGCATGTCGACGCTCCTTGTCAGCGTTGGCCATGCCCCCGGGCCGTTCCAGCGGTCGCGGGGGTCTTTTCTTCCCTACCGTAGAGCACTGGTAGATACCTGTCTATAGCTATGTACTTAAAGGGGTTGCTATGCGTGTAGCTCTGCCCCTACGTACAGTCTGGCCGTGTTCGAATTTGATCCCACCAGGCCCAAGTGGCAGCAGATCGCGGAGGTGGTCCGGGAGAGGATCGCCAACGGCGAGTACCCCGTGCGCGGACTTATCTCAGAAGTGAAGCTGGAGCAGGAGTTCGGGGTGTCTCGTGTGACCGTGCGCAAGGCCACCGCCGCTCTGCGGGGGGAAGGCCTCATCACCACGACGCCGGGCATGGGATCGTTCGTCGCGGAGCCCTGACGACGGGTGATGGCGAGTTTTCGTGGTAGGCGCGGGCGGGTGGCCGTACCTTTCGAGTTCGGAAACCTCGGGGCCTCGGACGCGACGGAGTGCCCCAAGATCGAACTTCCTTACGGTAAAGACTTCGCCAGGTGGGTGGGTGGGGTTCGCGTGATCGTGGGTTCGCCGAGGTGAACGGCAGCGGGGTAGCCGGCCGGGAGTATCCGTGCTTTTTTGTCGCACTTTGCGTTCGGTCGGCTGTGCGAGGTGGGGCGATAGTCCTGTGCTAGGTGCCGCCCCTGCGGCCCCCGCCACGGCCGGATCTGGCACGGTCGCGGCTTGTAACGTGTGTGCTGCAATGAGGGTGGCCGGCAGTCGTCGTGCTCGCGACAAGCAGTAGGCTCCGACGGTCGCATTGCAGAAGCGACGGCGCACTACGGCAACGCATTCTGGGTTATTGGGGGATACCAGACATGTCCAAGGGCGATCTCGTCCTGAGCCTCGCCGGGCTCGACGACCTGGCCGGTCAACTGCGGTCGATCAAGCAACGCATGGACGACACCGGGCAGGTCGACCGGAAGCTGGGCAACGGAGAGCTGGGATCGAGCGCGGCTTTTGACGCGATGGAAGATTTCATGCACGGCTGGAAGGACGGCCGTAAAGAGATCGACGTCGGCCTTGAGAACGTAGCGAAGATGGCCCAGGGGATCGTCGACCAGATGACCAAGCTCGACGCCGATCTCCGCAACGAGCTTCGCAAGCACGAGAAGGAGGGCAAGGGTGGACACTGAGGCTCCCCTTGCTGATCAGCCCACGGCCGAGAATCCGTTCGCCGGAGCGGCCCAGGGGGACGTCATCGGCATCAACATCCAAGTCCCCAGCACCTGGTACGAATTCGACGTCCATCCGGCCACCGTGAACCGCTCCATCCGTGAAGTGGTGGCGGAACGGGTCAAGCAGAGGCCTGAACTGGCCGAGCATCAGGCCGATCTGGTCAGGACCCTGAAGAAGGTGGCCCGCGAGGCCCGGAAGAGCAACGTCGTCTACTCCGGCTCCATGTGCGAGATCGTCGACGACGAGCCGATGGTCGCCAGCCTCACGGTCAGCGTGAGGGCGGCGGTGAACGAGACCACGGGCGAGACCGCCACGACCGGACTCGACACGCTCATGGGCGTCCTCACACCGATCGAGCCCGGCCGCCGACCCACGGACCCATGGCGTCGCGTGCATCTCGTGGAACTGCCGGACGCAGGCCAGGCCGCGCGTACCGAAGGCATCGAGGACATCGAGATCCCCGACGACAACCGCAGCTACCGCGCCGTGATGATGCAGACCCTCATCCCCTTCCCGGGTAGCGACCCGAAGGTCGCCGTCATCAGCGCCAGCACACCCCAACTGGCTCTGGTCGAGCCCATGCTGGAGCTCTTCGATCTCATCACCAGCACCTTCCGCTTCGTTTACCGCGCCGACCTCGACACGGAGAGCTGAGCCCCATGGTCCGCCCCACCGACTGGCACAACCTCGATCTGCATGACGACCCGACGCCCGGCGATCCGCACGAGGTCAAGCTCCAGGGGCAGCGGTACAAGACTTTCGTCGAAGACGTCGCCACGGTACTCAGGGGCATGCGTTCCGCCTCGAAGGACTCCGTCCTCAAGGAGTCGGCCGGCAAGGCCATGGATGCCTTCAAGGAGCAGATCGGCAAGCTGCCCGGCCAGCTGCAGAAGCTGCACGACTCGTACGAGCTGGTCTCAGGCGCCTTGCTGACCTACGCAGGGAACCTGGAACACGCCCAGACCACGGCGGATCACGCACTCGCCAAGGCTCGGATACTGCGCGGCGACCTGTCCAAGGCGCAGTCCCGGCTGGCCGGCGCCACCACGGCGGCAAACAGCGCCAAGTCCGCGCAGGACAAGCTCGACAACCCCACTGAAAGCGCGCCCGCACCGGACCCGGAGAAGGTCCGTAAGGCTACACGCGATGCTCAGCACGCCAACGAGCATCAGAAGGCGGCGCAGGGTCAGGTTGACAGCCTCAACGCTCAGTTGGCGGAGCTGAGGACCAAGGCGGAGAACGCTGGCAAGGACCAGGACAAGGCCGCGACGAAGCTCGTCCACGACATCCACAGCGCTTCCGACGCCGGGATTCACAACAAGAAGTGGTACGAGAAGGTCGGGGACTGGATTGCAGACAACTGGGACGGCTTTGTTACCGTCTGCAAGGTCTTTGTTGCCGTCGCCGGTATTCTGCTGCTCTTTTTCGGCGGTCCGATATTCGCCTTGATCGTCCTGGCTGCAGCCTTGATCGTACTGGCCGACACGATTGCGAAGTTCGCCCAGGGGAAGGCCGGCTGGGGAGACGTTCTCTTTGCGGTACTGGATTGTATCCCGGTGGTGGGCAAGTTGGCCATGTTGGCGAAAGCCGGCCGACTTGTGAAGGGGATCAGTATGGCTATCAAGGTCAGGAAGGCGGAGGTCGCCTGCGCCCGCCTGATCAAGCTGTGGCATATGGGCGAGGACCTCAAGGGATTCCGAAAGGTCGGTTTCGCATTCGCCAAGGGGGAGTTCAAGAACACGCTCAAGGATGCCTTGAACGGTGGCTGGGGGGATGTCAAGAAGAACGCTCTGGGCAACGCCGTCAGTAACGCCATCGGTGTGGGCACCGGCTCGCTCGTGAGTAAGGGCTTCAATAAGATCGGGCAGACCATGTACAAGAACAGCGTGATGAACATGACGCGTCGCCAATATGGAGCGCTAGGTATGACCTTGACCGGGAAAACCCCTATGGGGGCAGCTGTCGTGGGCGCTACTCAGGGATTTCTCACGAGCATCACCAAAGCCACGGTCAACAGCGCGTTCTTTGGAGCCAAGTTTGATACCACCGGCGTATTTATGGACACGGTTGGGGGCTACGGCGACACTGGTGTGGGATACAAGCCCGGCATTTTGTCTGCTAGGGCTGCTTTTAGTAGGTGATCTGTGCCTTCGCTTCATTGAACCGCGTTAGAGATTCTTTCACTTGGACGCGGAAGTCGATGTACCGATCGGAGCCGTCCGCCGTCTTTTCGATGTACCTCGTGGGCTCAGTGACACGTCCGAGGAGGCTGCCCGTCAGTTGCTGAGCCGCCGTCCAGATGGCGGTGGCCGTGGACTGTGGCGGTGAATTGTCGATGACCGTCCAGCGATGGCTGATCGTCATGCGACCGTCCTTGAGTTTGAACTTCAGCGGCAGTCCGATTATGGAGCACTTGAATGTGCCGCGTCCGCGCTGCAGCAGCTCGCTCACACCGTCGAGCAGATCGACCAGTGCTGGGAAGAGGATGATCCCCACGCCGCCGTCTGCGTGGCGAGGGTTCCGTGAAGTGGCACTTCCTGAACTTCCCTTGACGTCGATATGCCCCTGAAACATTCCGTCGAGTACATCATCTTGATCGTCGAGTGCGGTGTACAGGAATTCAGGCATGGGAATCGCACCTTGTTGTCATCGGATTTCTCTGGACCGCTCGGCAAGCGATGGCTAGTGGGCGATTCCAGCCGCTTGCGCCTGTTGCCAAGAAGCTTCGTCCACTCCATTCGGGCGCCCGCTGCTGAGCGGCGGGTGCTTGGGGCGCACGGCAATCAACTCGCGTTGCCCTCGCGGTGTGATCACTATGCCGAAGCGGGGGTCTCCGGCGAGCGCGAATCCCTGGTCTCGGGCTTCGGTCATGGCGGCCCGCCACTGCTTACCGAGTCCATATCGCAGTGCGACGACACTGACCCTCTGGTTTGAGGCATCCGGATCGGGGAGTTGAAAGTGTGCGATGTCCCCGGAATGAACGCTCTTGAGCGGCGCATGGTCCTGCCAGGCGTAGACCGACAGGATGCCCTTCATCTGCTTGACGTGTGACCGGCGGCGTTCCGACAGTCCGATTCCAACAGCCGACACAAGGACCAGCGGAACGATGACGTAGACGGGGAGTGACCCGCCGACCAGTGACTCCCACAAAAGTGTGGCCACCACGAAGAAACCCGGTAGGGAGAGGCTCCAAAAGGTCAGAGCAGTGGTGGACCGCCGTAGCGTACGCTGCCACGCGCGCAATGTATCCGGATCATCGAAGGCGGTGCGAGGCGTTTCGTCCCCCATGCGGTGAACCCTCCCGACAGCTGGCTGATTGTTCCCGTACGCCGCCGGCTTGACGGAATCGGCAAGCTGTTCGCGCGACAGGCCGACGGTATCAGGAGGGTGGTGTTCCGCCGGCTGGGGTGAACGTGGCTATGAGACCGGCGTGGGGGTCTGTCTATGCCTCGTCCAAGGGCGATTCGCAGCTGGTGAGCTCCGCGGTGTTGTGCAGGATCGGACGGTATCGGGCACGTCGTTCCACCGCTGTGGCGCTCAGTGTGAGGACCGCCATGCGCCTGTGATCCGGGTGGGGGTAGGCGTGGATCTGGGGAAGTGGGATGGGTGAAAGGCTGGATAGGGATGGTGCGCGCGTGCTCTCATCCATGGCCGTCGGTCCGCTGGGCAGGTCCAGGTACTCGACATGGGCAAGGTGCTCGGCTGTAGCCACCGTTTGTGCCGCGCCTCACCGAACGTGGGGCCCCGGCGATGTTCCGCCACGACACGGTGAAGAGAAAGTGCAGAGTGCCACCATCCCCTCCCGCGACGTGCTCGCGGGGGACGGCGCCCACCTCCCGTAGGGCGCGCCGGAGCTGTTGACACGCCTTGCCGGCTCCACCGATTCGCAGCGCGGCAGTCGGCTGCCTTCGGGCGTCTGGGCTGGCCGATCCGCCCACGGTGCGTCTCCTTCGGTCAGGCTGCCGTCAGCCGGAGGAGCAGGGCCTCACCCTCCAGGGAAGTCAGACGGCACCAGGAGCCGTCCGTGAAGGTGATCCTGAAGTCCCGCTTGCCGACGCTGAACGGGCGCCGCTCGACCGTGGCGACCGTGTCCAGGTCCGTCTCCCAGAGGATTTCCTCCCATGGTTCCCTGGGGTCCTGCAGCCCGCCGAGCACCAGCAGCCGGCGGTCGGTCACGACCAGGTGCGTGACGTCCGTGTCGGGGCGGCGGGCCGGGTCGAGCTCCCAGGGGAGGGTACGGGCGATCGTGCCGAGGGCGGCCCACAGCACCGGGAAGTCCTTCTCCTCGTTCTCCGGGTCCTCGCTGTTGCCGAGGGAGTCCGAGCCGCCGGGGCCGCCGCTCGGGGTGTTACTTCCTGAGGCCACGACCAGCACGAAGAGCCCGATGAGGAACGCGGCCGTCAGCACGGCCCAGGCGATGGGCCCGAATCTCGACCTCAACCGATACGTCGGGCCTGCCGGCCAGCCCGTCAACTCGTTCTGTATGTCCCGCCGTTCGGGGTCGCGGAACCAGCGCCGCCCCTGGACCCGGTGCGCCGCGCCCGTTGCGAAGGACACCGGTGCACGTGCCACGAGTTCCTCGCCCGCGGGCGGCTTCCAGGCATGGCGTTGCGGCACGGTCACGGTCTGGTGTCCCCCTGTGTCATTCACGGCAGCGAACCTTCACCCGGCCGGGTGATCCTACTCGGACGGTTCCTTCGGCGACCGCCGTGGCGACGGCGCCGGCCCTCGCGTGCTCCGGGCGGCGACCGCGGCGGCGGCCATGGCGACGACCATGGCGTGGGGCGGGTGGCGCGGCGTGAGCAATTCGTGCAGGCCTCATGGGCGCGTGGTGACGGTCGCAAGCGCGGACCGTGCGTGGATGGGGAGTTCGGGATTCGCCGGCGCACAGTTCGGCCTGCTGCCGTGTCCCCGTATTCCCAACCGTCGCACAGGTCACCGGCGTTGCAGATCGCAACGACGATTTCGGTGAGGTCAAGGAGTCCGGGCGCGCCTTGAGGGGCTTATGT
Organism: Streptomyces sp. NPDC101234; assembly: GCF_044767525.1. Lineage (NCBI taxonomy): Bacteria > Bacillati > Actinomycetota > Actinomycetes > Kitasatosporales > Streptomycetaceae > Streptomyces > Streptomyces sp. NPDC101234. Next base: position 146,969 of record NZ_JBIWOA010000014.1, read on the forward strand.
GCGGCTGATACGGTGCGATCGCTTGACACTCACCCCCCGGCCGAGTATTCGGCCGAGTCGGGATGGGTTGGTGTGGAGTGTCCGCTTTCGAATTATTGATAAGCGTTGACAGAGTTTCAGATTTCTTGACAGACATGTCTTGGGTGTAACGGGGAGCGGTTGCGTGAAGATCCAGGAGCGTACGGGGGCGGGCGCCGGTCGTTCCGCCGGTCCGGCTCAGCCTTCGGCCGGTGACCGGCTTCCCACCGCCCCCCGGGAGCGCAAGCCCGCGCTGGCGGCGCTCGCGGTCCTGCTGATCCTGCTCGGTGCGCTCGGTGCGACGACGCTCGTGCTGCAGGCCGGCAACCGGATCGAGGTCATCAAGATCACCCAGGACATCCCCGCCGGGGCCTCGGTGACCAAGGACGACGTGACCTCCGTGCTGGTCGCGGACGACAGCAGCATCCACTACATCAAGTGGACCCAGTTGGACGCCCTGAAGAAGCTGAAGGCGGTCAGCACCATCCCCGCCGGTGCCGTCGCCGTCGGCGAGATGTTCGGCAGCGGTTCCACGCTCGCCGCAGGCAAGGCCACCGTCGGCCTCTCCCTCAAGGAGGGCCAGTACCCGGCCGGGCTCAAGGTGGGTGACGTCGTCGCCGCCTACCGCGTCAGCAGCAACGGCTCGACGACCACCGGCAGTTCATCGGGTACCTCGTCGTCCGGGGGCAGCTCCCCGATCGTCGGTCAGGCCAAGGTCAGCTACGTGCCGGACGGCAAGAGCAGCAGCGACTTCGTCAGCAGCACCAACCTGGCCGTCACGCTCACCGTGAACAGTGACGCCGCCGCCGCGCTGGCCCAGGCCGCCGCGACCGGCTCGGTCGCCCTCGTTCTCGTACCCGGCAACTAGAAGGCGGCCTCCACCCCATGGCGCTCATCGCAATCGCCGCCGACAAGGGTTCCCCCGGCGTCACCACCGCGGCCGTCGCGCTGGCCGCGGTCTGGCCGCGCCGGGTCCTGCTCGCCGAGGCCGACCCGGCCGGCGGCGACCTCGTCTACCGCAGTGCCGCCGCGCACGGCGGACCGCTCAACCCCAACACAGGCATGCTGTCCATTGCCGCTACGGCGCGACGTGGACTCGTGCCCGATCAACTCTGGGACCATGTCCAGCCGTTGAGCGGCGGGCTGGAGGTGCTGGTCGGGCTCGGGATCGCCGAGCACGCCGCCGGTCTCGCGGGGCTGTGGCCCACCCTCGGGCACGCCTTCGCCGCCCTCGCCGACTCCCCGAACACCCCCGCCGACGTCATCGCCGACTGCGGACGGATCAGCGGCGACACCCCGGCCGTGGAGATGTTCCCGCACGCCGCGCTCGTGCTGCTCGTCTCGCGCACCGAACCCGAGGCGCTCGCCCGGGTCCGGGACCGGGCCGGTGCCCTCGCGCAGAAGCTGCACGGCGGTCCGCGCGGTGCCGCCGCCCTCGCGACCCCGCTGATCGGTGTCGTCCTGATCGCCGACCCGTCGAGCTCCGGCAAGCTGGTCAACCAGGTCAACGACATGCTCGTACACGCCCAGACGGGTGCCCGCGTGGTCGGCACCATCGCCGACGACCCGGCCGGAGCCGACCAGTTGGCCGGCCGCAAGCGCGGGCGCCTCGACAAGTCCCTGCTCATCCGCTCGGCCCGCAAGGTCACCGCCGACCTCCACCAGCAGTACGGCGCCTCCTGGACCGTACCGACGCAGGCGCCCCACGCGGGGGCCGGCCGATGACGGCTGTCGACCACCAGTTGGTCAAGCGGTTCCGGCAGGACGCCGGCGACCGGATCGCCGAGCAGCGCCGGCAGGACCAGGCGTCCGGTGTGACGCCGATGTCCACCGAGGACGAACGGCAGTACGCCCGCGCGGTCATAGCCCAGATCCTGGAGGAGTACGCCCGCGCGGAGATCAACGCCGGGCGCACCCCGCTCGACGCGGAGACCGAGGAGCAGTACGCCGCCGCCGTGCACGCGGCGCTGTTCGGCGTGGGGCGGCTGCAGCCGCTGCTCGACAACCCGGACGTCGAGAACATCGACATCAACGGGAGCGACCAGGTCTTCGTCGGCTACAGCGACGGACGGGAGGTCAAGGGGGACCCCGTCGCGGAGACCGACGAGGAGCTCATCGAGCTCATCCAGGTGCTCGGTGCGTACTCGGGACTGTCGTCCCGCCCGTTCGACTCCGCCAACCCGCAGCTCGACCTGCGGCTGCCCGACGGATCGCGGCTGTCGGCCGTCATGGACGTGACCCGGCGCCCCGCGCTCTCCATCCGGCGTGCCCGCATGGGCAAGGTCTTCATCTCCGACCTGGTCGGCAACGGCACACTGACGCCCGAGGTCGCGCACTTCATGGCCTGCGCGGTCCGCGCCCGCAAGAACATCATGATCGCGGGTGCGACGAACGCCGGTAAGACGACGCTGCTGCGAGCGCTGGCCAATGAGATCCCGCCGCACGAGCGGCTCATCACCGTCGAACGGGCGCTGGAGCTCGGGCTCGACACCTTCCACGACCTGCACCCCAACGTGGTCGCGTTCGAGGAGCGGTTGCCCAACTCGGAGGGCCAGGGTGCCATCGCCATGGCCGAGTTGGTCCGCCGGTCGCTCCGCATGAACCCCTCCCGGGTCATCGTCGGCGAGGTCCTCGGCGACGAGATCGTGACCATGCTGAACGCGATGTCGCAGGGCAACGACGGTTCGCTGTCCACGATCCACGCCAACAGCTCCAGCGAAGTGTTCAACCGTATTTCCACCTACGCGCTCCAGGCCTCCGAGCGGCTGCCCATCGAGGCCAGCCAGATGCTGATCGCGGGCGCGGTGAACTTCGTCGTCTTCATCCAGCGGCGCAACAACTACCAGACCGGCGGCCGCCTCCAACGCATGGTCACCTCCGTCCGCGAGGTCAACGGCGTCGACGGCCGGGTGCTGTCCAGCGAGGTGTTCGCGGAGGCACACGACGGCCGGGTCGTACCGCATGCGCCCATAGCCTGCCTGGAGGACCTGATGGCCTACGGCTACCAGCCGCACGGGTCCTGGGGGTGACGTGACATGAACCTGGACTCCCTGGGCTCCATGGGCGGACTCTTCTCCACCTCGGTCCTCTACGCCCTCGGCTGCGGACTCGCCGTCGGCGGCGGACTCGCGCTGCTGGTCCTGGCGATCCGCGGCCTGCCCGCCAAGCCCGACCACGAGAAGCAGAAGGCCAACGAACGGGCCGCCGAGCTCATCCGGTTCGCCGGCCGGCGCGGTTCCCTCGCGGCCATCATCGGCCTCGCCGTACTGCTGCTGACCCGCTGGGCGGTGGCCGGTGTCGCCGCCGGTGTCCTCGTCTTCTTCTGGGACAAGCTGTTCGGCGGCGCCGGTGAGGAACGCGCCGCGATGAAGCGGGTGGAGGCCCTCGCCTCCTGGACCGAGTCGCTGCGCGACACGATCGCCGGAGCGGTCGGCCTGGAGCAGGCCATCCCCGCCTCGGCACGGGCCTCGGCACCGATCCTGCGGCCGCATCTCGACGCCCTCGTCGACCGGCTGCGCTCCCGCACCCCGCTGCCCGACGCGCTCCAGCACCTCGCCGACGAGATCAACGACGCCTCGGCCGACATCATCGTGGCCGCGCTCATCCTCAACGCCCGCCTCCGCGGCCCCGGTCTGCGCCAGGTACTGGGCGCGCTGGCCAAGTCGGCTCGCGAGGAGGTCGACATGCGCCAGCGCGTGATGGCCCAACGCGCCTCCACCCGGCGCTCGGTGCAGATCGTCGTCGCCGTGTCGATCGCGTTCGTCCTCGGCCTCTCCGTCTTCAACCGCGAGTTCGTGGCGCCGTACGGCACCGCCGTCGGACAGCTCGTACTCGCCCTGGTCTGCGGTCTGTTCGCGCTCGGCTTCTGGTGGCTGCGCAAGCTGTCCACCATCGAGACGCCGGAACGGTTCCTGGTCCGCGACCAGTCGTCCGTGCAGTTCGTACGGCCGCCCCGCACCGCGCCCGGACAGCCGGGACAGGCCGGACAGCCGGGGCAGCCCGGTCAGCAGACGCTGCCCACCGAGGAAGGGGCACGCCGATGAGTCTCACGATGCCGATCGTCGTCGGCGTGATCCTGGGTCTGGGCGTCTACGCCCTGATCCGCGCCCTGATGCCGGCCAAGCGCAGCGCGGTCGCCCAGGTCGCCCGGATCGACGCGATGCGGGCGCGCGGTGCCGCGTACGAGTCCGCCCGGCAGAAGCAGGAGACCGGCAGGTTCGGCTCGCTGCGCGCCGAAGTCGGCGAGCGCGTCGCCGACTTCTACCGGCAGCAGGGCTGGGAACAGCGTTCGCTCCGCGCCGACCTCGCCGTCCTCGACCGCAGCTGGGAGAAGTTCCTGGCGACCAAGGTCCTGCTCGCCGCGGCCGGCCTGATCTTCGGCCCTTTCCTGTTCGCCGTCGTCTACACGATGGGCTTCGGCCGCAGCCCGGTCATCCCGGTCTGGCTGGCCCTGGTCTGCGCGGCCCTGTTCTTCTTCCTGCCCGACCTGGAGGTACGACGGGACGCGGCCGACAAGCGCCGGGACCTGAGGCGGGTCATCGGGGCCTACCTCGACCTGGTCTCGATGAGCCTCGCCGGCGGCCGCGGCCTGCCCGAGGCCCTGATGGCGGCCGCCGAGGTCTCCGACGGCTGGGCCAACCAGCGCATCCGCAACGCCCTCGCCGACGCCCGTATCACCGGCGTCAGCCAGTGGCAGGCGCTGGGCGCGCTCGGCGAGGAACTGGGCGTGGAGGAGCTCAAGGACCTCTCCGCCTCCCTCGCCCTGGTCGCGGACGACGGCGCCAAGGTCCGTGAGTCCCTCGCCTCCCGCGCCGAGACCATGCGCCACCGCGAACTCGCCGAGATCGAGGGCAGCGCGGGCGAGAAGTCCCAGTCGATGCTCGTCGCCCAGCTGCTGCTGTGCGCCGGCTTCCTGGTTTTCCTGATCTTCCCGGCGGCGATGCGGGTGTTCCAGGTGGGCTGATGTTCTGTGTTCCGGACGAGCTGATTCGAGAACCTTCGCCAACTGCTGTATCGAGAGGACAAGTCATCATGAACCGACGGAACTTCAGCACCGGGATCCCGGCGATGGACTTCCTGGTCACCTTCCTGCAGGGCCGTGTGCAGCGGGCCCGCTCCGGCGAACTGGACCGCGGTGCCTCCGCCGTCGAGTGGGTCATCATCTCCGCGGTCGTCGTCGCGATCGTCGGTGTGGTGGCCGCCATCATCAACGCCGCGCTGAGCGACGGCGCCAACAAGGTCGGCGACTGCATCAAGGGCGCCAGCGCGAGCAAGACCTGCTGAGCGGGCGGACGTACGACGACGGGGTGACGGGGGTGACGGGGTGACGACGGGGATGTCTGTGGGCGGCGTGGGCAGCGTGGGCGTTGTGGGCAGCGGCCTGCGCGGCTGGGTGCGCCGCCGGGCGGCCGCCGCGCGCGGCGACTCGGGCGACTCGGGCATGACGGCCATCGAGTTCGTGTTCCTCACCCCCGTCCTCTTCTTCATGATCTTCGCGACCGTGCAGTTCGCGCTGTACTTCTTCGCGGACCACGTGGCCCAGGCGGCGGCCCAGGCGGGCGCCCGCAAGGCCCGCGCCACCGCCGACGCGGAGCCCGGCGCCTGGCGCGGCGAGGCGCAGGACGTGGTCGACTCCTACATCAGCCAACTCGGGCCGCAGCTGGTGCTGGCGCCCGATGTGAAGATGCTCCAGCCGGAACAGAACACGGTCGGCGTCGAGATCTCGGCCCGTATCCCGACGGTGTTCCCGGGCCTGGACCTGACGGTGCACGCACAGTCGTCGGGGCCGGTGGAGCGGTTCGTGGAGGACAAGAACTAGATGTCCTCCCCGCAGTACTCCGCTCAGGAAAGAACCCCGGACGACCGGGGGTTGTCGACCGTCGAGGTCGTCATCCTCGCCCCGGTGATGATCCTCTTCATCCTCGTCCTGGTCGCCTTCGGTCAACTCGTCAACGGGCGGGGCGCGATCGACGGCGCCGCGCGTGACGCGGCCCGCGCCGGCTCCATCCAGAAGGACCACGCCACGGCCATGTCGGAGGCCCAGAAGGCCGCCGACGCGGACCTGTCGGACGTCTGCTCCGGCCCGGTCTCCGTCGTACAGACCAGCGAGGGCTTCGCGCCCGACACCATCTTCACGGTCGAGGTGAGCTGCGAGGTCCGGGGCCTGGCCATGCTGGGCCTGGACATCCCGACCACCCTCTCCGCGAGCTTCTCCTCACCGCTCGACCCGTTCCGGAGGTCGGCGTGAGCATCGCACTGCTACGCACCTGGTGGGCCGCGCGCCGGCTCCGCATGGACGACCGGGGCTCGGGCGCGGGCGCGGTCATCATCTTCGCCCTGGTCTTCCTGTCGTTGTCCGCCTTCGTCATCGACGGCGGCCTGTCCATCTCCAAGCGCGAACGGGCCGCCGACATCGCGGAGCAGGCGGCCCGTTACGCGGCCCAGGACATCGACAAGGAAGCGCTGTACGAGAACCAGGGCGCCGCGCCGATCAACTTCCAGGACTGCGACGCCCGGGTGAAGACCTTCGCCCGCGAGATGGACATGTCCACCGCGGACATCGCGGGCACGCACTGCACCGCCGCCGATGCCCAACAGGTCCAGGTCGAGGTCCAGTTGACCTACGAGCCGGTCTTCACGGGCATGTTCTACGGCGGTGCGATCGTGGTGCACGGTGAGGCGACCGCCGAGAACGAGGTCGGCTGACGGTCACCACCGGCCCGACGGCTGCTACCGCTGCTTCGGGACTCGCCCGTCGCGGTTGCCGGTTGCATTGCCGTTGTCGTTCCCGCCGTTCGTCTTGCCGTTCGTCTTGCCGTTCGTCCTGCCTTTCGCCTTGTCGGCGTTGTCGCCGTGCGGGGGCGGGCAGTCGTCGTCGGGCGGGGTGACCGGGGCCGGGGTGGGGTCGTCGGCCGGCGGGGTGTCCACGGGAGTCGGGTCCGTCGGCCCGGCGGGGGGCGTGGGGTCCTCCGACGGGGCAGGGGGCGTGGGTTCCGCCGGGGGAGAGGGGTCCGGGTCCGCGGGCTGGGACGGCGACGGTTCGGACGGTGACGGCTCGGCCGTCACGGGCGGAGCGGTGCCGCCGCCGCCATCCCCGTCCCCGTTCCCGCTTCCGGAGGCCGTCCCGCCCGGATCCGGTGTGGCCGGAGCTCCGTCCGACGGCGGCGACACGACCGTACGGACTCCGTCGCCCGTACCCCCGGAACCACCCGGGGCCGCTCCTTCGCCGCTGCCCTCCCCGGCCTTGACGGCCACCGCCACCGGCGTCGTGGCGGGCGACTCCTCCGGCGCCACCGGCCCGGTCACCGGCACCTTGCCCACCGGTGCGTCGGCGACCGGCGTTCGCTGGCTCGGTAGGGAGGGGGACTGACCCGGGCCGAGGACGAGCACCAGCGCGGCCGCCCCCGCCACCACGGCGCCGGCCGCGACCGCGACGGGCGTCTTCGTCCCGCCGACGGTGGTGGCCTGCCGTATCCCGTGCAGCAGCCCGCTGCCGTGGCCGCCGGCCGAGGCCCCGGCCGCGGTCAGGGTGAGCAGGAACTTGCCGGCCGTACCGCCGACCGCGAACACCAGCAGTGCCGGGCCGACGAGCGCGGGGAGCCGGTCGTTGGCGCTCATCAGCGCGGCGAGCCGGGACCGGCAGTCGTCGCAGGTGTCCACATGACCGAGCAGCCGGTCGGACTGACGTTCCGTCGCGGTGCCGCGCACATACGCCGGCATCCGGCTCACATGGACCTGGCAGGCGGGGTCGTCCGGGGCGCCGGTCTGGGTGCCGAGGAAGGCCTGTCGCATGCCCTCCCGGGCGCGGTGCAGCAGGACGGCGGTGGCACCCTCCTTGGTGCCCAGCTGCGGCCCGATCTGCGCGAGCGGCTGTCCCTCGGCCTCGGCCAGCCAGAGGGCCTTGACCCACCGTTCGGGCAACTGGGCCAGTACGCGCACCAGCAGATCGACGGAGGAGACCTGTTCGGCGGGGTCGTCGCCGTGGCGGCCGGGCTCGGCGGGATCGTCGCCGCCCTGCGGGTCCCTGGGCGTCTCGCGGGCCCCCTTGGCCGTGGCGATGGCGAGATGCCGGACGGTCGTCGTCAGATACGCGGACACGTTGTCGATCTCGTGCCCCTCGGCCAGCCGTCGCCAGACCCGGAAGTGCGCCTCGGCGACGAGATCTTCGGCGACCCAGGTGTTACGGGTGAGCGAGCGCGCGTACGCGACGAGCCGCGGCTGCTGTTCCTCGTAGATCCGGGCGTAGGCGGTCGTGCTGATCACTGCAGAGGAACCGTCGTGCATGGCGGAACGCTCCAGTTGCCGGCTGTGGGGCGGGGAAGGGGTTTGTCAGGGTAGATGGCAAAACTTTCAAGCACAGTTTCAAGCACATAAGAAAGTGATACAAGTCACTCAAGTTGCTTGCGTTTCCCGCGTAATGAGGCCGCCGACGGCTGCTCTCACTTCTACGACGGCCCCACCGCACCCCCGGAGAAGACCCGTGCCCATCACGCTCGAGCAGCCCACCGGCGCCCGCCTGCTCACCGCCGACGAACAGGAGGTGGCGGTGCCCGCGACCCTCCGCTACACCTCGGCCGACCCGCAGGCCGTGCACTTCGTCTTCCCGCCGTGGATCTCGCTGGACGGCGAGGAGGTCACCTGGACCTTCGCACGAGCCCTGCTGGAGGAGGGCCTGGCGGGCCCGGCCGCGCTCGGCAACGTACAGGTGCGGCCCTACGGCGACGCCCGCACGGTCGTCGAACTCCGGGCGCAGGAGGGCGTGGCGGCGATCAGCTTCGCCACGTCCGCCCTGACCCGCTTCCTGCTGTCGTCGCTCCGCGTCAGCGGTTGACGGACTGGATCTCCTGGACGGTGATCTCCTGGGTCTCGCCGAAGACCCCGTCGGGCAGGTCGCCGCCGCTGCCGTCGGAACCGCGCCAGCTGATCCGCCAGGTGACGGAGGCCGTCAGCCGGTACGGCGTGCCGTGCGTGGCCCGCAGGTAGCGAACGCCGCACGGCGGGTCCTCGTCCCCGTCGCCGGGCCGGTACTCCGCCCCGATCGAACCGTCGTTGCCGATCGTGCAGTCGCCCGAGGCGGGAAACGTCTCGGCGTCACTCGTGCCCGGGTCGAGGTGCAGGGCGACGGGCTCGGCGGTGGTCTCCGCCCACAGCCCCGTGCCGGGCAGCTCGGCGCGGACCTTGACCTCCTGGAAGCGGCCCTTGTCCAGCCAGGCCCAGGTCGGCAGGTTGACGGTGGACCTGGCCGCCGGCTTCAGCTCGACCGAGGTGGTGGGCACCTTGATCCTGTTGTAGGCGTAGTCGGCGAGGGTCTCGGGGGTGGGCGCGTCCGGGTCGTCGGGGACCTGGCCGGCCGGGACCCAGAACATCAGCTTGCTGCAACGCGCGGTGTTCTCGATGGAATTGATCCCGTCCGGAGCGACACCGCGCCAGAAATAGCCGTCCTTGCCGAGGTTGTAGTTCTTGTAGCCGGCGACGCTCTGCGGCTCGGTGAAGATGGTGACGGAGTCCTTGCCGTCCTTGAAGTGGCCGGTCCAGAGCTGCGTTCCGCTCCACCAGTCGCGCATACCGGCGTCGCCGACACCGTCGTTCTCGGCGAAGTCCTTCAGCTGGGCGGGGGTGAACACCGGCTCGTACCAGCACGGCGGCGGCTTCCAGTTCACGTCCGTGGACGAGACGGTGCCCAGCCTGCCGCCGCTCGGACCGCTGATCCGGGTGACCTCGATACGGGAGTGACCCGCCGACGCGGAGAGCTGGTTGCCCTTGGCCTCGCCACGTGTGCCGGTGCCCTCGTCCCCGATCGCGACGGCGGGCGTGGCGCCGAGCAGGGCCACGGCGAGCGAGCCGGCGAGTACGGATATGCCGCGCCGGTGCGGCCTCACCGGGAGCACCCGCCCCGCGTCGAGTGGACGGACGTGTTCTGCCAGACGCCCTGGGCGTTCTTCGCCATCGAGACCGTGTAGACGACATAGGGGTTCGTGCCCGCGGGACTGCCCGTTTCCTTGCCCGTCTTCCGGTTCTTCGTGTACGCCTTGCTCTCGTCCGTGCAGTAGCTGACGGATGCTCCCCTCCCGCCGCTCCCCACGACGGCCTTGGGGCCGAAGACGGGCAGCCTGCCCATGACGGTGAGGTCCTTGTCCGTGTACGTCTTGATCCACGCCTTGGTCTGCGGGGCGACGCCCGCGCTGTCGTAGAAGGTGACGGCCGTGCTGTCGGGGTTGTCCGCGATGATCGCCGCGTACCCCGCCCTGAGTTCTTCCCTGGCGTCGTCGAGCACCGCCTGCTTCACCGCGTCGGCGCTCGTCCAGTTCTCGAACGTCAACCGGAAACTGCTCGGCAGGCTGATCGCCGGGCGCTTGACTCCGGACGCGGCCGACGACGCAGAGGCGGACGCGGCCGCGGACGGGCCGCCGGACCCGGTGTCCGCGCCTTTGATGTCGCCCGTCCCGGCACCGCTGTCACCGCCGCTGCCGCCGCAGGCGGTCAGCAGCAGGGCCGTGGTGGCCGTCAGTGTGGTGAGGGGCAGGGTACGGCGGGCCACGGTCGAGTCTCCCCCGGAGTTCGTCATGTGTGCAGCTGGGAACGAAGCTATCAGCGGGGTGTGACGGTCCCTCGGGTGCTCCTGGGGGGTTGTGTGGGGTGTGTGGAGGGGTGGTGTGTGGGCGCGGTGACGGTAACTCCGGCCAACTGGGCCTCGATTGACGAAACGGCGGAAACCGGGCGGCCGTTCGCCGTTCTCCCCCCTTCGACGGTGTCGGTGCCAGTCAATAGGATCGTCAAGGGGACCTCGATAGGCTCGATGCGCCCCCGGCCCACCCCTTCCACACACGACGACCCAGGACACCCGCCATGGCGCGACGCAGCACATCAAGCTCGACGGGAAGACCGACGGGGAATCCGTCGGGTCCGCGGAACCGGACCCCGCAGCCGGTGCGGGTACGTCGGCGTACGTTCGGGGACTTCGTCAAGGCGTTCCTCGCCTTCGTCGCGCTGCTCGTGCTCGTCGTCGGTGTCCCCGGGGCCCTCGCCGTGACGGTCGGCTGGCCGCTGCCGCACAGCGCGCCCAGCATGGAGTGGCTGTCGCAGCCGATCGGCGTCGAGACGTTCCTGAACGCCCTGACGGCCGTCGTCTGGCTGGCCTGGGCCCAGTTCACGGCCTGTGTGCTGGTCGAGGTCAAGGCGGCCGTCTCCGGTGTCGGCCTGCCCAGCCGCGTCCCCGGCGCCGGCCCCAGCCAGCTGCTCGCACGGCAGCTCGTCGCCGCGCTGCTGCTCGTCGGCGCCACCGCCGCCAGCCTCACCCCGGGCCTCTCGCAGCTCGGCCACAGCCTGGAGGGCAACCAGAAGGGCACGGTCGCCGCCGCCCAGGCGACCCCCGGCATCCTCGCCCAGCAGCAGGAGCAGGCGAAGAGCACCGCCGCCGCCCTCGCCGAACAGGCCAGCCACGTCGCGGCCCAGGCCGAACACGGCTCCACCGCCACCCACGGGGCGACGAAGTACTACCGGATCCAGCCCCCCGAGGGCCGCCACCACGACTCCCTGTGGGAGATAGCGCAACGCCACCTCGGCGACGGCCGCCGCTACAAGGAGATCTACGAGCTCAACAAGGACCGCATCCAGCCCGACGGCTCCCGCCTCTCCGAGGCCAGCCTCATCCGCCCCGGCTGGATCATGGAGATGCCCGGCGACGCGCACGGCGGCGAACTCGTCGAGAACCCCGACGCACACGTCTCCCCGGAGGTCCGGCAGCAGATCGGCGACTACGCGAAGACCGGCGACATCGCCCAGCACCAGCAGCAGCACCAGGAGCAGGGCGGCGGGCAGCACGCGGACCAGGACGGCGCCACCGCCCAGATCACCGTGCCGAGCCAGCGCGCGGCCGGCGGCACCGCCACTCCCGCGACGCACGCGCAGGAGTCCGGCGCCAACTCCTCCAGCCAGTCCTCCGCTCATTCCTCCGGTCACTCCTTCGGTCTGCCCGAGGCCCTCCTCGGAGCCCCCCTGCTCGCCGCCGGCCTGCTCGCCGCCCTCGGCCGCCGGCGCCGGCAGGCCCTGTGGCAGTCGGCGCTCGGTGCCGTCGGCGGCCGGCGCGGCATGGAGCCGCCGACCCCGACCGGCGACGCCCAGGACGTGCAGGACGCGCTGCTGGTGGGCGCGGACCCGGAGGGCGTACGGCTGCTCGACCGGTCGCTTCGCGCCCTGGCCGCCGCCCTGACCGCAGAGTCCCGCTCGCTGCCCGTCGTCTACGCGGCCTGGCTCAGCCACGGCGATCTGCATCTGCAACTCGCCCAGCCGGCCGGTAAACCCCCGGCGCCCTGGCAGCTGGGCCAGGACCAGACGTTCTGGACGCTGTCCCGCACGGACGCCGAGCAGTACGAGGACACCGACGCGGCCGCGCCCTACCCCGGTCTGGTCAGCCTCGGCACCATGGACGACTCGCGGCTGCTGCTCAACCTGGAGGCCGTGCCCGGCATCGTCTCGCTGAGCGGCCGGGAGGCCGACCGGGCCGCCGTGTTCGCCTCCGTCGCCGCCGAACTCGCCACCAACGGCTGGTCGGACCGGATGACCATCACCCTCGTCGGCTTCGGCGCGGACCTCACCCCGCTCGCCCCCAACCGGCTGCGCCATCTCGACGACGTGGAGGCGCTGTTCGAGACGATGGCAGCCGAGACCCGGCAGCGGCGCGGCGCGTTGGGCGCCGCCGGGCACGACTCGGTCCTCACCGGCCGCACCGGCCCGGTCCAGCACACCCGTTGGGCCCCGCACCTGGTGCTGCTCGCCACCCAGCCGTCCGCCGAGGACGCGTTGCGGCTCGCCGAACTCGCCGCCGACGCCGCCCGGCTGGGCATCGGCTACATGGTCGGCAGCGAGAACGACGACCTGCCCGGCGCCGCCTGGGCGATGGAGGTCACCCCGGACGGCAGGCTGCTCGCCCCGCTCCTCGGCCTCGAACTCCAGGCCCAGCTGCTGCCCGCCGTGCAACAGCGCGCGGTCGTCGAGCTGTTCGTGGAGGCCGACCCCGAGCACGACCCGGAGGGGCCGACCAACACCCCGCCGTTCCTAGTGGACATCAGCGAACAGGGCCGCCCCGCGGTGTACGCGCGGCTCGTCGGGCCGTACGAGATCATCGGCCTGGACACCCCGGACGGGGACCGCAGCGCCCTGCTCCACGAGGCCCTGGCCCTGCTGCTCCTGCACCGCGAGGGTGTGCACCCGCGTGTGCTGTCGTCCGCGCTGTGGCCGCGCGGGGTGACGGAGGACGTCCGTGACGCCCTCCTGGACCGGCTGCGCGGCTGGCTCGGCACCGACCCCGACGGCAGCGCGCGCCTGCGGACGGACGGGACCGGCCGGCTCGTGCTCGCCAAGACGGTCGTCTCCGACCTGGACGTCCTGCGCTCCCTCTATCACGAGGCCACCCAGGGCAAGGGTGTCGAGAGCCGCGCGGTCCGTGGCCGCCTCCTCACCGACGCACTCGTCCTCGTCCGCGGACCGCTGCTCGCCGACCGCGCGGAGGGCCGCTACCGCTGGCTCACCCACGAGATCATCGACGCCCAGCTTCCGCTGCTGGTCGCCGACATCGGTCTCGCCCTGTCCGCGTTCCACCTGGAGAAGGACCGCGCGGAGAAGGCGATCGAGGCGCTCGGCGCGGCGCTGCGGACCGCCCCGGCCGACGAGCGCCTCTGGCACGAGCTGCTGCGGGCCACCCACGCCACCGGCGACCCGGACCGGGTCCGCGCCCTCGCCGCCGACCTGATCGCCCGCAGCGGGGCGCGCGGCCTGCCCCCGCGCACCGAGGCCCTGCTCGACGAGCTCCTCCCGACCTGGCGCGACGGCGCCGCCGCCACGGGATGACCGCCCTGGACCTCGCCCTGCCGGCCGCCGCCGCCCTCTGGGGCACGGCGGCCGGCGCCCTGCTGCCCCGCGCCGCGTACCGCTTCTCGGTACCGGCGGGGGAGGAGTGGCGAAAGGAGTGCCCGGCGAGCCATCCCATCGAGGGATGGCTGGGCCGCACACACTGCCGCGCCTGCGCGACCACCCCCGACGGCGAACCCGCACCTGCCCCCCGCACCCCCCGAGCCACCCCCCTGGCCCTGGCCACCGCTCTCGTCTGTGCGGCCCTCGCCCTCGCCGCCGGCACCCGGCCCGAACTGGCCGTCTGGCTGCTTCTGGCCCCCGTCGGCGTGCTGCTCGCGGTGGTGGACTTCCGCGTTCAGCGGCTCCCCGACCCCCTCACCCTCCCCTTCGCCGCCGCGGCCCTCGCCCTGCTCGGCGTGGCCGCGCTGCTCCCCGAGCACGCCGGTCACTGGCTCACCTCCCTCTACGCGGCCCTCGCCCTCGGTGCCGCCTACTTCGTCCTCTTCCTCGTCAACCCCGGCGGCATGGGCTTCGGCGACGTGAAACTGGCCCTCGGCACGGGCGCCGTCCTCGGCTGGTACGGCTGGCCCACCGTGCTCCTCGGTACCTTCGCCGGTTTCCTGCTGGGCGCCCTGTACGGCGGTGCGCTCGTCGTCGTACGGCGGGCCGGGCGCAAGACGGCGATCGCGTTCGGCCCGTTCCTGATCGCGGGGGCGTTCGCGGGGCTGCTGGCCGGCGCGTACACAGCCTGAGGTCGGGCCGTCCGGAGGGCTGGCGTAGGCTGGTTCGGTCCGCCCACAAGCCATTACGAGCCACTCCGAGCCATGACGAGCCATTACGAAAGGGACGCGCCGGTGACCGAGAAGGCCGACCTTCAGTCCGTTCTCGACCGTGCCGCTGCCGGTGGGCGGATCACCCCGGAAGAGGCACTCGACCTCTACCGCGACGCTCCGCTGCACGCGCTGGGCGCAGCCGCCGACGCCGTACGCCGCCGCAGGTACGCGGGTACCGAGCACATCGCGACGTACATCATCGAGCGGAACATCAACTACACGAACGTGTGCGTCACGGCGTGCAAGTTCTGCGCGTTCTACGCGGCCCCCAAGGACAAGGACAAGGGCTGGACCCGCGACCTCGACGACATCCTGCGCCGCTGCGCGGAGACGGTCGAGCTGGGCGGCACCCAGATCATGTTCCAGGGCGGCCACCACCCGGACTACGGCGTCGAGTACTACGAGAAGCACTTCAAGGCGATCAAGGACGCGTTCCCGCAGCTGGTCATCCACTCCCTCGGCGCCTCCGAGGTCGAGCACATGGCCCGGATCTCCGGCGTCTCCGTCGAGGAGGCCATCACCCGCATCCACGAGGCGGGCCTGGACTCCTTCGCGGGCGCCGGCGCGGAGCTCCTCCCCGCGCGCCCCCGCAAGGCCATCGCGCCCCTCAAGGAGAGCGGCGAGCGCTGGCTGGAGATCATGGAGACGGCGCACAA
Source organism: Streptomyces sp. NPDC101234 (assembly GCF_044767525.1). Classification (NCBI taxonomy): domain Bacteria; kingdom Bacillati; phylum Actinomycetota; class Actinomycetes; order Kitasatosporales; family Streptomycetaceae; genus Streptomyces; species Streptomyces sp. NPDC101234. The sequence continues at coordinate 162,324 of NZ_JBIWOA010000014.1, forward strand.
GCTGGGCGTCGAGTCCACGTCGACGATGCTCATGGGCACCGGCGAGACCAACGCCGAACGCATCGAGCACCTGCGCATGATCCGGGACGTCCAGGACCGCACCGGCGGCTTCCGGGCCTTCATCCCGTACACCTACCAGCCCGAGAACAACCACCTGAAGGGCCGCACGCAGGCCACGCTCTTCGAGTACCTGCGGATGATCGCGATCGCGCGGATCTTCATGGACAACATCGCCCACATCCAGGGCTCCTGGCTCACCACCGGCAAGGAGGTCGGCCAGCTCTCCCTCCACTACGGCGCGGACGACCTCGGCTCGATCATGCTGGAGGAGAACGTCGTCTCCTCGGCCGGCGCCAAGCACCGCTCCAACCGCCTGGAGATCATCGACCTGATCCGCAAGGCGGGCCGCGTCCCGGCGCAGCGCGCCACGACGTACGAGCACCTCGTCGTCCACGACGACCCGGCGAACGACCCCGTCGACGAGCGGGTGATGTCCCACATCTCGTCGACGGCGATCGAAGGCGGCACGGCGCACCCGGAGTTGAAGCTCCTCACCACCAACTGACCCGCCCGTGGAGACGATTCACACGGCGGACCGGGTCTTCGTCACCTGGGACGCCGAGCCGGTCGAGCACGGCGCCGTGGTGGTCGGAGGGGACCGGATCGGCGCGGTGGGGCCGTACGACGACCTGCGCGCCCGCTTCCCCCGGGCGCGGGTCCGCACCTGGCCGGGCGACCTGGGCCCCGCCCGCATCCACGACGGCCCCCTCCCGGCCGCCCCCAGCCCGCGCGAGCGCGTGCACGCGGTGCTGAAGCTGGGGGCGGTGGCGGTCCTGGCACAGTACGTCGACTCGCCCGAACTACGGGCGGCGGCGGAGCGCAACGACGTGGCGGTACTCCCGGGGACGGCCCGGAAGCCGGCGATCGTAGAAACCGGCCGGGCCGACTTGGCGGTGTTCGACGAGGCGGGTCAGTGCATCGCGACGGTGTGCGCCGGGCGCCTTGTTCATAGACGCAGGTAGTGAGCGCCCCTATAGGGGCACGGGGCTGTATCGATTTGCGGCTCCGCCGCGTGGGCGCGATCAACCCCCACTCACCCGCAGACGACACTCAACCCGCGAACGCCTTCCCGAACGCCCCCGAACTCTGACTCACCCCACTGCAGTCGGTCGCGGCGTCATCCGTCCCCGAACTCCCGCTCGCACACTGCACATCCCGGAACGTCGACCACATCGAAACCCACGCGATGTCCTTCTCCTCGGCGAACGAACGCACATCGGCCGCGTCCGACAGCGAGAACGTCTCCCCGTCCACGTCGTTCACCCCGATCATCGAGGTCAGTGCCATCCCGCCCCACGCGTCCGCGTCCGACAGCCCGAACACCTTCTTCAGCTGCTTCTGCGTGGCCTTCGCCGCGGTGACCGCGTAGTCGCCCATGTCCCCGTCGTACGACTCGCCGTAGTTCATGGTCATGATGTTGACCGTCGAGACCTGTACGTCGTACTTGTTCGCGGACTCCAGCAGCGCGAGGCCGTCGGAGTCCAGCCCCGACGGCATCACGGGCAGCGTGAAGGAGACCTGCAGGCCGGACCGCTCCTTCTGGAGCTGCGCGATCGCCTGTGACCGCAGAGCGACCGAGTCGGAGTCGGTCAGCGTGTCGCCCTCGATGTCGAAGTCGGCCTGCGTGGAGCCCGCGGCGTCCAGCGCGGCACCGTACGCGGCGGCCAGCTTCGAGGCGCTGGAGCACGTCGTCGCCAGCTCCTTCCCGGAGGCTCCGCCGAAGGACACCCGGACCGTCGCACCGTCCGCCTTCAGCTTGGAGATCCGCGACTTCACCACCGAACTCCCGATCGCGGCCGTCCCGTTCCACTTCGGCGTGCAGCTGCTGCCACTCGCGATCACGAAGGCCAGGTTGTACGTCGACGGCGAGCCCGCGCCGTCCGTGTCGGCGGCCTCCGTCGCGCTGACGTAGGGCGCGTACGACGTGCTCGACCCGTTCGATCCGTCGGCCGCCGTGGGTGAGGACGAGGCCCGCCCGGGCGGCGCGGGCGCCGCGTCCGACGTGCCGCCGGAGCCCGAGGAACACCCCGTCACTGCCATGGCAAACAGGCAGCTAAGCCCAGCGGCCGGCCTCAGGAAACCCCGCATTAAGATGCACCCGCTCTCGTGATTTGTGTCTCAGCCTCGAAACAAAGCCTGATTCGAAAGGGAAACGTCTCACACGGACCTGGTGTTCAAAGGTCCAGCGAATACATAGAAAACTCATGGAAGGAAGGGTGTGAATCGGATCAATGGTGCGTCGTAAAAGGGGTGTTCGGGCAGATTCCCACACCCGGTGACCGCCGCAGGTGTTCACAGAATCTCTCAGTGAAAAGACAGGTTAAGGCGTTTCTCATGGGGGCCTCACATGAACTCCGAAGGCGGTCACATAAAGACTCCCTAATGTCTGTGCAATGCAATCCGAGCCTGCCATCGAAAGCCACGCCACCGTGCGCGGTCGCCGCCGCAAACAAGGCAACGGGTCTGCCGAGGGGCCCGTCTTCGTCGACTCCTCCGGACGCCGGTCCAAGGTGCTGCGCCGCGTCGGCGTCCTTCTCGGCGTCGTCTGCCTCGCCTACGCGGGAGTGCTCGGCGCCGCCTTCATGGGCTGGGGCACCTCACTCACCCCGTCCTCACTGATCCCCGACTTCGCACGCGGGGGCAGCGCCCCCGGCGGCGAACGCCCGCAGGGCGGCATCGGCCGGCAGATCGGCGCGCCCAGCGGGCGCCCGTCGGCACCGCCCTCGGCCACTGCCACCCCGTCCGCCTCCGCATCCGCCACCGCCAACTGACCGGAAACGCAGGCCTCTCCCCATGACTACACCGACGTCCTCGCGCGGCCGCAGGCGCGCCCCCTCCCGCATCGAGCGGGCGGCGGGCCGGGCCGCGGCGCTGCAGAAACCACGTGTCATCCTCGCCCTGCTGTTCCTGCTGGCGCTGACCTGCGTGATGCTGCTCGACGGCTATCTGCGCGCAGAGGTCGGCGGCGACAACCGGGTCCGCACCGGCGCCAGCGCCAGCAAGGCCCCCGACAAGATCCTCGACGGCGGGCCGATCCTGACCTTCCGGGGCGGCCAGGCGACCACCGTCTCCGTCCCCTCCAAGACCATCGCGCTCACCTTCGACGACGGCCCGAACCCGACCTGGACCCCGCAGGTCCTCAAGATCCTCGACCAGTACGACGTGCCCGGCACGTTCTTCCTGGTCGGCTCCATGGTGTCGCGCTACCCGAGCATCGTGAAGTCGATGGTCGAGCAGGGCAACGAGGTCGGCATCCACACCTTCACGCACGTCGACCTGTCGTACCAGAGCGATGCCCGGATCAACCGCGAGATGCAGCAGACCCAGCTCGCGCTCGCCGGCGCGGCCGGGATCACGACGACCCTCTTCCGCGCGCCGTACTCCTCCGAGACGGACGCCATCGACAACTACAGCTGGCCGGTCTACGAGAAGCTCGGCAAGGAGGGCTACACCAGCGTCTTCGTCGACACCGACAGCGACGACTGGAAGAAGCCGGGCGTCTCGAAGATCATCAAGTGGGCCACGCCGAAGAAGAACCAGGGCGCCTCGGTGCTCTTCCACGACGCCGGTGGCGAGCGCTCGCAGACGATCAAGGCGCTGCCCCAGTACATCAAGAAGATGAAGGCGAAGGGCTACACCTTCACCACGATCAGCGGCGTCGTCGAGAAGCGGAGCGCGGCGAACCGGGAGGCCGCAGCCGCGAGCAACGGCACGAGCGGCACGAACGGCACGAGCGCTACGACCGGCACAACCGGCACGACCGGTACCGGGGTCACGGAGGCCGGCACGCTCACCGGCGCCGCCGGTGGCAGCACCGCCGGCACCGGCACCGGTTCCCAGCCCGGCGGCACCGCCCCGAACGGTGAGAACGCCCCGAACGGCGAGAGCGGCACCGCTCCGAACAGCGGTGGGAAGGGCTCCGTCGCCGCCATCCGGCGTCTCCAGGCGGCCCACCGCACGGCCACCGGCATGACCCTCTACGAGGGCAAGGCCCTCATCGTGGCGGTCGCGATCGCCGAATGGGCCCTCCCGGTCCTCTCCTACCTGCTGCTGGTCGTCGGCATCGCCGTCATGGGCCGCTTCGGGATGATGCTGCTCATCGCCCGCCGCCACTACAGACAGCGCAACAAACGCCGGTTCGGCTGGGGGCCCGAGGTCACCCGGCCGGTGAGCGTGATCGTCCCGGCGTACAACGAGAAGGAGTGCATCGCCAACACCCTGGAGTCACTGGCGCAGAGCACCCACCCGATCGAGATCATCGTCGTCGACGACGGGTCGACGGACGGCACCTCGGAGATCGCCCGCGCCGCCGCGGACAAGCTGGGCATGTCCAACGTCCGGGTCGTCCGCCAGGAGAACGCGGGCAAGCCGGCCGCCCTCAACAACGGTGTGCGCAACGCCAGTTACGACATCGTCATCATGATGGACGGCGACACCGTCTTCGAGCCGGACGCGGTGCACCAGTTGGTGCAGCCCTTCGCCGACCCCGAGGTCGGCGCGGTCGCCGGCAACGCGAAGGTCGGCAACCGCAACACGGTCATCGGCGCCTGGCAGCACATCGAGTACGTGATGGGCTTCAACCTGGACCGCCGTATGTACGACCTGCTGCGCTGCATGCCGACCATCCCCGGTGCGATCGGAGCGTTCCGCCGCGACGCGGTGCTCCAGGTCGGCGGGATGAGCGAGGACACCCTCGCCGAGGACACCGACATCACCATCGCCATGCACCGCGCGGGCTGGCGGGTCGTCTACCAGGAGCACGCCAAGGCCTGGACGGAGGCGCCCGGTTCGCTCAAGCAGCTGTGGTCCCAGCGCTACCGCTGGTCGTACGGCACCATGCAGGCCCTCTGGAAGCACCGCAAGTCCCTTACCGACAAGGGTCCTTCGGGCCGCTTCGGCCGAGTGGGCATGCCCCTGGTGGTCCTTTTCCAGATCGTCACCCCGGTCTTCGCCCCCCTCATCGACGTCTTCACGGTCTACTCCATGATCTTCGTCGACTTCGAGGCGGCCCTGCTGGCCTGGCTCGCCGTCCTCGGCATCCAACTCGGCTGCGCGGCCTACGCGTTCCGGCTCGACAAGGAGCAGTACCGCTACCTCCTGATGATGCCGCTCCAGCAACTGGCCTACCGTCAGATGATGTACCTGGTCCTCATCCACTCCTGCATCACCGCCCTCACCGGCGGCCGCCTGCGCTGGCAGAAGCTCAAGCGCACGGGCGAGGTCGGCACCCCGGCGGGGGTGAGCGGCTGATGAGCTGGGACCAGCAGAACCCGTACCAGCACGGCTACGGCTACGACCAGAACCCGTACGGCGGCCAGCAGCAGTACACGCAGCATCCGTATCCGCAACAGCAGCAGTACCCGCAACAGCAGCAGTACGTCGACTACGGCTACACCCCGGCGCCCGAGCAGACCGCCCCGCTCCCGCCGGTGGAGCCGGAGCCCGTACGGGAACCGGTGGCCGTCGTCGAGGAGCCGAGGTCCGCCCCCGACCCGCGGTGCGAGTCCGAGTCCGCGTCCCAGCCTCCGTCCGAGCCCAAGCCCAGGTCCGCCGGACGCGACCGGTACTTCGACACCCTCCGTGCCGTCGCCCTCATCAGGGTCGTCACCTACCACACCTTCGGCTGGGCCTGGTGCGGGATGGTGTTCCCCTCCATGGGCATCATGTTCGGCCTCGCCGGCACGCTCATGGCGAAGTCCCTGGAGCGCCCCGCGCTCAAGGTCGTGAAGAGCCGCCTGCGCCGCCTGCTGCCCCCGTTCTGGTTCTGGGGTTTCTTCGTCGTCATGGCGATGCTGATCCACGACTGGCTGCCCGGCTGGCAGATCGTCTACTGGGTCGTGCCGCTCGGCGACCCGCCGGGCAACGCGTGGGGCGAGCAGGCCTGGGAGATCCTCTGGTACCTGAGGACGTACCTCTGGTTCGTCCTTCTCTCCCCGGCCCTGCTGTGGGTCTTCCGCAAGGCCCCGATCCCGGTGCTGCTGGGGTCGCTGGCCCCGATCCTGGTCCTGAACTTCGTCTGGTCGGGCCCGGACAACCGCTTCGGCAGCGCCTTGTGGGACCTGTCGACGTACCTCTTCTGCTGGATCCTCGGCTTCGCCCACCGCGACGGCGTGCTCCAGCGGATGAAGCCGGCCCTGGTGGTCGTGGGCTCGCTCGCCGCGCTCGGCTACGGCGGCTGGTACGCCTTCTCGCACCAGGCCGACTTCGGGACGTACGACCTGGACGAGAACCCCCTGGCCCAGGCCTTCTGGTCGGCCGGGTTCGTGATGCTGCTGATGTGGGCGAAGGCCTACTTCAGGATCGACTTCGCCTGGCTGACCCGGTTCAAGCGACTGGACCGGACGGTCACGATCTTCAACGCGCGCGCGGTGACGATCTACCTCTGGCACGAGATCGCGCTGATCCTCGCGGTCCCGCTGATCGACCAGATGTGGAACGTGCCCGCGTTCGAGAAGTGGCTCCCGCTGGACAGCCAGTGGTTCATGTTCGGCGTCGGCTGGATCCTGATCGCGGTCTTCGTCGTGCTGTGCGGCTGGGTGGAGGACGTGGCCGCGAAGAAGAAGCCCAAGCTTCTTCCCTGAGGGCGTGCTGCAAGAATGGCGGGCGTGACCCGCGCCTCCCTGAACAAGCAGCCGCACGAAGTCGCCTCGATGTTCGACGACGTGGCGGAACGGTACGACCTGACCAACGACGTGCTGTCGCTCGGCCAGGACCGGCACTGGCGGAAGGAGGTCGCCAAGGCGGTCGACGCACGTCCCGCGCAGAAGATCCTGGACCTGGCGGCCGGCACGGGCACCTCCTCCCAGCCGTTCGCCCGGGCCGGCGCCTTCGTCGTGCCCTGCGACTTCTCCCTCGGGATGCTCCAGGTCGGCAAGCGGCGCACCGCATGGATGCCCTTCACCGCCGGGGACGCGACGAAGCTGCCGTTCAAGGACGACACCTTCGACGCCGTGACGATCTCCTTCGGACTGCGCAACGTCCAGGACACCGACGCGGCCCTGCGCGAGATGTACCGGGTGACGCGGCCCGGCGGCCGGGTGGTGATCTGCGAGTTCTCGCACCCGACCTGGGCGCCCTTCCGGACCGTCTACACCGAGTACCTGATGCGCGCGCTGCCGCCGGTGGCCCGCACGGTCTCCTCCAACCCGGACGCCTACGTCTATCTCGCCGAGTCCATCCGCGCCTGGCCCGACCAGCCCGCGCTGGCCGGACGGCTGCGCGAGGCGGGCTGGTCGAAGGTGGCCTGGCGCAACCTCAGCGGTGGGATCGTCGCCCTGCACCGGGGCTTCAAGGCGGCCTGAGCCCCGGCCGGGAACTCACAGGCTGCTCACCTCGAAGGCGTCCCCGGGCCGGTCTCCGGGCCGGTCCAGCTCCCGTTGCAGCCCGCCCTTCGGCGGCCGTGGGATGCGTGGCTCGCGCACGCCCCCGCCTCCCTCGCCCTCGCCGAAGTCGAACCACACGTACACCATCGAGTCCCGCGGCACCTCGGCACCGGGCTGCGGGAACTGGCGTACGACGTAGTCGACGACCGCGAGATGGAAGTCCGGCCGGTCCGGCGCGTCGAGGGACAGCCCTCGCGCGTAGGCGGTCTCACGCGCGTCCACGGCCATCAGTCCGACCAGCCGTGGTACGCGCACTTCGGGTGTTTTGGGTGTTATACGCACAGATGTCACCCCCAGCGGTACTGGAAGGGTAACTCCCGGCGCACGGTGACCGGAAGCGCCAAGTGTCTTTCTGTAACAGATCGTCACTCTGCGTTACCGGCCTGTGTTGCAGGTCTGCGTCACCGGTCTGTGCTGCCGTCGTGCAGGTCGAGCCGGAAGCAGAGCGCGTTCTCCGCGAACCGCGGGTGCGGGAACGTCTCCGCCTGCTCCATGCCGAGGCGCCGGGCGACCGCGACCGACCGCTCGTTCCCCGGCCGCACCATCGCCACCACCTTCGGCACGCCCGCCGCTCGCAGCCGCTCCAGTGTCATCAGCGCTGCCGCCGTGGCATACCCCTTGCCCCAGTACTCCCGTGCGATCCGCCAGCCGATCTCGACCTCGCCCTCGGGCCCCCACTCGTGCGGCCACGGCTGGGCGCCGGTGAAGCCGATGACCTGCCCGGCGTCGTCGACCATCGTCCACAGGCAGAAGCCGAGCTCCGCGTCGTGCCGGCGCTGGCGGGCGGTGAGCTCCTCGTAGACGGACAGCTCCGCGGACCTGCCGCCGTGGAACTCCATGACCTCCGGGTCGTCGAAGACCCGATGCCAGGCGAACGCGTCCTCGTGCGTGGGCACACGCAGTCGTACCGCGGGGAGAGCTCGGTTCACAGGGGCAGCCCTTCAGCCGGGTGATCAGTACCGCTGAATAGACTGCCCATGTCCAGTGCCGGTCGGCACGCAGATTTCGAGCCTTGGGGAGCCCCCGTCGTGACCGAGCCCCTCTCCGAAAACACCGCCGATGTCATCGTCGTCGGCGCGGGGCCAGCCGGCTCCACGACGGCGTACCACCTCGCCAAGTCCGGACTAGACGTACTGCTGCTGGAGAAGACGGAGTTCCCCCGCGAGAAGGTGTGCGGCGACGGACTCACCCCGCGCGCGGTGAAGCAGCTGGTCGCCATGGGCATCGACATCTCCGAGGAGGCCGGCTGGCTGCGCAACAAGGGCCTGCGCATCATCGGCGGCGGCACCCGCCTCCAACTGGACTGGCCGGATCTCGCCTCCTTCCCCGACTACGGCCTGGTCCGCAAGCGCGACGACTTCGACGAACAGCTCGCCCGCCAGGCGCAGAAGGCCGGCGCCCGCCTGTTCGAGCGCTGCAACGTCGGCGCCCCGATCATCGACGACCGCACCGGCCGGATCACCGGCGTGCACGCCAAGCTCGGCGAGGAGAAGCGAGAGGTCACCTTCCACGCGCCGCTCGTCGTGGCCGCCGACGGCAACTCCACCCGGCTCTCCCTCGCGATGGGCCTGCACCGCCGCGAGGACCGCCCGATGGGCGTGGCCGTCCGGACCTACTTCACCTCCCCCCGCCACGAGGACGACTACCTGGAGTCCTGGCTGGAACTCTGGGACCGCCGCGGCCCCCAGGACCGCCTCCTTCCCGGCTACGGCTGGATCTTCGGCATGGGCGACGGCACCTCCAACGTGGGCCTCGGCGTCCTGAACACCTCCGACTCCTTCAAGGAACTGGACTGGCGCGAGGTCCTCAAGGCCTGGTGCGCCTCCATGCCCGAGGACTGGGGCTACACCCCCGAGAACATGACCGGCCCCATCCGCGGTGCCGCCCTCCCCATGGCCTTCAACCGCCAGCCCCACTACACGCGCGGCCTGCTGCTCGTCGGCGACGCCGGCGGCCTGGTGAACCCCTTCAACGGCGAGGGCATCGCCTACGCCATGGAGTCCGGCCAGATCGCCGCCGACGTCATCGTCCAGGCGCACGCGCGGGCCACGCCCAGCGGGCGCGAACTGGCCCTGCAGCGCTACCCGCGCGTCCTCAAGGACACCTACGGCGGCTACTACACGCTGGGCCGCGGCTTCGTGAAGCTCATCGGCAACCCGAAGGTCATGCAGATCGCGGCCCAGCGCGGCCTGACCCACCCGCTGCTGATGAAGTTCACCCTGAAGCTCCTGGCGAACCTCACCGACCCGACCGGCGGCGACGCGATGGACCGCATCATCAACGGGCTCAGCAAGATGACCCCGAAGGCCTGACCGCCCCTAGGAGCCGATCGCCTCGATGCCGGCGATCGCCTCGATGTTGGCGGCCCGGCGGGTGTGGACGTCCTCCCGCCGGTCCGCCACCTGCCGCAGAGCTTCCTTCCGCTCCCGCTTGGAGAGCCGGTCGAGATACACGCGTCCGTTCACATGGTCGGTCTCGTGCGCCAGGCAGCGGGCGAAATACCCCGTTCCCTCGATGGTGAGCGAATTGCCCTCCTTGTCCTGTCCGTGCACGACCGCCCGGTCCGGTCGCGGTACGTCCATGACGGCACCCGGTACCGACAGGCAGCCCTCGCTGTCGTCGAGCAGCCGGCGCTCGGCCGGATCCTGCGACTCCAGCACGGGATTGACAATGTGTCCGACATGACGGACACCCTGGTCGTCGGGGCAGTCGTACACGAACAGCCGCAGATCGACTCCGACCTGGTTGGCCGCGAGGCCGGCTCCCTCGGCGATGTACATGGTGAGGAACATGTCGTCGACGAGCGCGGCGAGGTCGGGTCCGAACTCGGTGACGTCCCGGCAGGGCTTGTGCAGGACGTCCTCACCGGTCTCGGTGATCCGGCGCACCGAACCGCGCCCGGCCTCGGGGGCGTGCCGGGGGTAGTGGTCCATGGGGTTTCCCTGGACGAAGACGCGTGGCATCGCGGTGTCTCCTTCGTGGGTCTCGGACCGCTCCGTGCGAGCGGCCTGCGTCGAGGATCCCAGGAGTCACCGGCTTCGTGGGAAGCCTGTGGAAAACGTGCCGGGCGGGCCTGTGGAAAACATCCATGGCGGGCCTGCGGAAAAGTCCACGGCGGGCCCCGAGGAGCGCCGGAGGGCCCGTGGAACGCCGGAAGGGCCGCTGCCCCCGAGCGGCTGCGGCCCTACCGTGCTTGCATGGTGCCCGAGTTATCCGGGTTGACCGGTTTGATCGGGATTGATCGGGTCGGTCAGAGCACCCGCACCGCGCCGGTCGGCGGGTCGTACGACAGCGGGTGCTCCCCGACGCCGCTGGAGGGGTTCTGCGCGCCGACGAACATGCCGTCGCCCACGTACACCGCCACGTGGTACGCGCTGCCGGCGCTGCCCCAGTAGAGGATGTCGCCGGGCTGCAGGTTGCTCAGCGAGACCTGGGTGCCCTGCGTCGACTGGTCCTGGGAGACGCGCGGCAGGCTGACGCCGACCGACTTGAAGGCGGCCTGCACGAGACCCGAGCAGTCCCACGAGTTGGGGCCCGTGCCGCCGGAGACGTAGGCGTCGCCGATCTGCGCCTTCACGAAGGCCACCACCGCGGCGGCCGAACCCGTCGCCGTGGACGAGCTCGTGGAGGTGCTGGAGCCGGCCGAGGTGGCGCTGAGAGCGGTGCGCTCGGCGCTGCGCGAGGTGGCCTGCTCCGCGGCGGCCTTGCGGGCCGCCTCGGCCTTCTTCTTGGCCTCGGCCTTCTTCTGCGCGTCGGCGAGGTCCGCCTTGGCCTGCTTCGCGGCCGTGGCGGCTGCCGCGTCGCGCTCGGCCTGGAGCGAGTAGTTCGCGGCGACCTGCTGCGTGGCGTCGGCGGACTGAGCCACCTGGGTGGCCACATCGGCCGTCAGGATGGGCAGTTCGAGCGTCTGCGTCACGGGTTCGGCGGCACTCGCCGAGGCCGCGCCCGCCGCTGCCATGCCGAGGACGCCGCTGGCAACTCCGGCGCGCACGGCGATGTTTGTCGTCGCGCTGCGGCGGGGCTTCCGGTGGCTGCGTATGTGAGCGGTGTGGGACATGGGAACAACCGGTATCAGGGGCTCCTTCATATCTACAAGAAACGTGTGCTCCGCCACAGTTGCTCAATCGAGACCGTAAATCCTGCGCGTGTCGTTCCTTATTGACGCCGTAACGGACATTGCGGACGTCCGTGATCACGCCTGTGATCACGTTCTTTCGCTATTACGCCCGAATTGCCCGCCACCTACCATCGCTTGCGGTCGTTGGCCAAGCCCCGTTCTTAGGCGCCTCTCATCGATGTGGCGGAGGTCACGGAACGGTCGCGGGGAGGGGTGCGTCTCGCGCGGAGATCGGGGCAGAAGCGGAGCCCTCCGAGTTCGTGAACGCGTGCACGCGTCCACACCACCTCCCACGCCTCCCTCTGATGTGTGAATGCGGTCCTCTATCAGGGCGCCCCGTCCATCGCCAATTTGCATGCAGGGGAACTCTCTTGATATTGAGATGCCCGCTCCGAACCCCCTCCGGCCTGCGCCTACGGTCGAAAATGTCACTTCTGGTGATCAGCTGAACGCTTCGCGTGTGAAGATCACCACTCATCCGACTTCATGATCGATCGTCAGGTGGTGGAGATCACAAAGCTTGTGTAATACCCCGTGTCGCAGATCACAGAGCGGCGGGCATAAGATGCGAGGCAGTTGGGCTTGTGACCTGCTTCACATGTTCGCGATCTTCGCCCGGGACGCGCGGGGTTCGTGCGACGGACGAGGCGGGTGAGTCCAGCCGAACCGCCACCAGTCAGTGCCGACTGAGAGGAGCGAGGAGCGGTGAACGCGTATGCGCCCATCCTCGTACTGGGAGCCCTCGGGGCAGGCTTTGCGATCTTCTCCGTGGTCATGGCCACGCTGATCGGTCCGAAGCGGTACAACCGCGCCAAACTCGAAGCCTACGAGTGCGGAATCGAGCCGACCCCCACGCCGGCCGGCGGCGGGCGTTTCCCGATCAAGTACTACCTGACGGCGATGCTCTTCATCGTCTTCGACATCGAGATCGTCTTCCTCTACCCCTGGGCCGTCACCTTCGACGCCCTGGGTGTTTTCGGGCTCGTGGAGATGTTGCTCTTCGTGCTCACCGTCTTCGTCGCCTACGCGTACGTATGGCGGCGCGGCGGCCTGGAATGGGACTGAGGGGCTTTTTGACATGGGACTCGAAGAAAAGCTGCCGAGCGGATTCCTGCTGACCACCGTCGAGCAGGCCGCGGGCTGGGTGCGCAAGGCGTCCGTCTTCCCCGCCACCTTCGGCCTCGCCTGCTGCGCCATCGAGATGATGACCACCGGCGCCGGCCGCTACGACCTGGCCCGCTTCGGCATGGAGGTCTTCCGCGGCTCACCCCGCCAGGCCGACCTCATGATCGTCGCCGGCCGGGTCAGCCAGAAGATGGCACCGGTGCTCAGGCAGGTCTACGACCAGATGCCCAATCCCAAGTGGGTGATCTCCATGGGTGTCTGCGCGTCCTCGGGCGGCATGTTCAACAACTACGCGATCGTCCAGGGCGTCGACCACATCGTCCCCGTGGACATCTATCTCCCCGGCTGCCCGCCCCGCCCCGAGATGCTGATGGACGCGATCCTCAAGCTCCACCAGAAGATCCAGTCCTCCAAGCTCGGCGTCAACGCCGAGGAAGCGGCCCGCGAGGCGGAGGAGGCAGCGCTCAAGGCCCTGCCCACGATCGAGATGAAGGGGCTGCTGCGGTGAGCGACGCGAACGGCCACAACGGGGTCAACCCCGAGAAGGACCTCGCCGCCGACAACCTCCCCGGCCAGCGCGGCCAGGGCGGTGAGGAGATCCGCGTCCAGCGCGGCATGTTCGGCGCCGACAACGGCGGCGACACCTCCGGCTACGGCGGCCTCGTCCGCTCGGTCCGACTCCCGGGACCGGCGACCCGCCCCTACGGCGGCTGGTTCGACGAGGTCGCCGACGAGCTGGAGGGCGCCCTGGAGGAACAAGGACTCCTCCCGGACAACGCGATCGAGAAGACGGTCGTCGACCGCGGCGAGATCACCTTCCACATCGAGCGTGAGCACCTGCCGCGCGTCGCCCGCACCCTGCGCGACGACCCCGCCCTGCGCTTCGAACTGTGCACCGGTGTCAGCGGCGTCCACTACCTCCACGACAAGGGCCGCGAGCTGCACGCCGTCTACCACCTGCGCTCGATCACCCACAACCGGCTGATCCGCCTGGAGGTCAGCGCCCCGGACGCCGACCCGCACATCCCGTCCCTGGTCTCCGTCTATCCGACCAACGACTGGCACGAGCGCGAGACCTACGACTTCTTCGGGATCGTCTTCGACGGTCACCCGGCCCTGACGCGGATCATGATGCCGGACGACTGGCAGGGCCATCCGCAGCGCAAGGACTACCCGCTCGGCGGCATCGCCGTCGAGTACAAGGGCGCCCAGATCCCGGCTCCGGACCAGCGGAGGTCGTACTCGTGAGCACGCAGTCAGCAGCCGCCCGCGAAACCACCGAGGGCACCGTATACACGGTCACCGGTGGCGACTGGGACGAGGTCGTCCAGTCCGCGGCCCGCGCGGACGACGAACGCATCGTCGTCAACATGGGGCCTCAGCACCCCTCCACCCATGGAGTGCTCCGGCTCATCCTGGAGATCGACGGCGAGACGGTCACCGAGGCCCGCTGCGGCATCGGCTACCTCCACACCGGCATCGAGAAGAACATCGAGTTCCGCACGTGGACACAGGGCACCACGTTCGTGACCCGCATGGATTACCTGACGTCGTTCTTCAACGAGACCGCCTACTGTCTCGCCGTCGAGAAACTCCTCGGCATCGAGGACCAGATCACCGAACGAGCCAAGATCATCCGGGTGCTCCTGATGGAGCTGAACCGTATGTCCTCCCACCTGGTGTGCATCGCCACCGGCGGCATGGAGCTCGGTGCCACCACGATCATGATCTACGGCTTCCGCGACCGCGAGATGATCCTCGACCTCTACGAGCTCATCACCGGCCTGCGCATGAACCACGCGTACATCCGCCCCGGCGGACTCGCCCAGGACCTGCCGCCCGGCGCGGTCGACCAGATCCGCGAGTTCGTGAAGAAGATGAAGAAGAACCTCCCGGAGTACGACAAGCTCGCCACCGGGAACCCCATCTTCAAGGCCCGTATGCAGGACATCGGCTACCTCGACCTGGCCGGCTGCATGGCCCTCGGCGCCACCGGGCCGATCCTGCGCTCCACCGGCCTCCCGCACGACCTGCGCAAGGCCCAGCCGTACTGCGACTACGAGACGTACGACTTCGACGTCCCGACGGCCGACACCTGCGACTCCTACGGCCGTTTCCTGATCCGCCTGGAGGAGATGCGCCAGTCGCTCAGGATCGTCGAGCAGTGCCTGGACCGGCTGCAGCCCGGCCCGGTCATGGTCGCCGACAAGAAGATCGCCTGGCCCGCCCAGCTCGCCCTGGGCCCCGACGGGCTCGGCAACTCCCTCGACCACATCAAGAAGATCATGGGCACCTCCATGGAGGCCCTGATCCACCACTTCAAACTCGTCACCGAAGGCTTCCGGGTCCCGCCCGGCCAGGTCTACGCGGCCGTCGAGTCACCCAAGGGCGAGCTCGGTGTGCACGCCGTCTCCGACGGCGGCACCCGCCCCTACCGGGTCCACTTCCGCGACCCGTCCTTCACCAACCTGCAGGCCATGGCGGCGATGTGCGAGGGCGGCCAGGTCGCCGACGTCATCGTCGCCGTCGCGTCCATCGACCCCGTGATGGGAGGCGTCGACCGGTGACCACCTCTTCTTCGGAGCGCGGTATCAGCCTGGGCATGCCCGAGCTGCCCGCACCCGCGTACCCGGACGACGTCCGGGCCCGTCTGGAAGCGGACGCGCGCGACGTCATCGCGCGCTACCCCGACTCCCGGTCCGCCCTGCTGCCGCTGCTGCATCTCGTGCAGTCGGAGGAGGGGCACGTCACGCGCACCGGAATGCAGTTCTGCGCGGACATCCTGGAGCTGACCACGGCCGAGGTCACCGCCGTCGCCACCTTCTACACCATGTACCGCCGCAGGCCCTCCGGCGACTACCAGGTGGGTGTCTGCACCAACACCCTCTGCGCGGTCATGGGCGGTGACGCGATCTTCGAGACCCTCCAGGAGCACCTGGGCGTCGGCAACGGCGGGACCACCGACGACGGCAAGGTCACCCTGGAGCACATCGAGTGCAACGCGGCCTGCGACTTCGCCCCGGTCGTGATGGTCAACTGGGAGTTCTTCGACAACCAGACCCCGGCGAGCGCCACACGACTGGTCGACGACCTGCGCGCGGGCCGGGACGTCGAGCCCACCCGCGGGGCGCGACTGTGCACCTTCAAGGAGACCGCGCGGATCCTCGCCGGCTTCCCCGACGAACGGCCAGGAGCCGTCGAGGAGAGCGGCAGCGCGGGACCGGCATCGCTGGTGGGCCTCCGCCTGGCCAAGGGAGAGACCGCACCCGCGCGCGTGGTCCATCCGCGCGCCCAGGGATCCCAGGACGCGCCGTCCGCAGAGGAGGGGGAGTGATGACGGTGGTACCCGACCTCAAGGACACCAGCCCCGAGAAGCTGCTCGCACCCGTGCTGTCCGCCTTCTGGGACGAGGACCGGTCCTGGACGCTGGACGTCTACCGAAGGCACGAAGGGTACGAGGGGCTCCGCAAGGCGCTCGCGATGTCACCGGACGATCTGATCGCCTATGTGAAGGAGTCCGGGCTGCGCGGCCGCGGCGGCGCAGGGTTCCCGACCGGGATGAAGTGGCAGTTCATCCCGCAGGGAGACGGCAAACCGCACTATCTGGTTGTCAACGCCGACGAATCGGAGCCCGGGACCTGCAAGGACATCCCGCTCCTCTTCGCGAACCCGCACAGCCTCATCGAGGGCATCGTGATCGCGTGCTACGCCATCCGGTCGTCGCATGCCTTCATCTATCTGCGGGGTGAAGTCGTCCCCGTCCTGCGGCGGTTGCACGAGGCCGTGCGCGAGGCCTACGCGGCCGGCTACCTCGGCGAGAACATCCTCGGCAGCGGACTGGACCTCACCCTCACCGTGCACGCCGGCGCCGGCGCGTACATCTGCGGTGAGGAGACCGCACTGCTCGACTCGCTCGAAGGCCGCCGCGGTCAACCGCGGCTCCGTCCCCCCTTCCCGGCTGTCGAAGGGCTCTATGCCTGCCCGACTGTTGTGAACAACGTCGAGTCCATCGCCTCGGTTCCCGCCATCCTGCAAAAGGGCAAGGAATGGTTCAGGGCGATGGGGAGCGAGAAGTCACCCGGCTTCACGCTCTACTCCCTCAGCGGCCATGTCGCCAGCCCCGGCCAGTACGAGGCACCGCTCGGCATCACCCTGCGCCAGCTCCTCGACATGAGCGGCGGAATGCGCACCGGCCACCGCCTCAAGTTCTGGACGCCCGGCGGCTCCTCGACGCCCATGTTCACCGACGAGCACCTCGACGTCCCCCTCGACTACGAAGGGGTGGGCGCCGCCGGTTCCATGCTGGGCACCAAGGCCCTGCAGTGCTTCGACGAGACCACCTGTGTCGTCCGCGCGGTCACCCGCTGGACCGAGTTCTACGCCCACGAGTCCTGCGGCAAGTGCACCCCCTGCCGCGAAGGCACCTACTGGCTGGTGCAGTTGCTCCGCGACATCGAGGCCGGCAAGGGCGTCATGTCCGACCTCGACAAGCTCAACGACATCGCCGACAACATCAACGGCAAGTCCTTCTGCGCCCTCGGTGACGGCGCAGCGTCCCCGATCTTCTCCTCGCTGAAGTACTTCCGCGAGGAGTACGAGCAGCACATCACGGGCCGGGGCTGCCCCTTCGACCCGGCAAAGTCGACGGCCTGGGCGGACCGCCCGGAGGTGAACGCATGACCGTGACCACGAGTTCCCCCTCCTCGGGGGGAACGGCGGCGGTCCCGCCGGAGGACCTCGTCACGCTGACGATCGACGGCGCCGAGATCAGCGTGCCCAAGGGCACCCTGGTCATCCGCGCCGCCGAACAACTCGGCATCGAGATCCCGCGCTTCTGCGACCACCCCCTGCTCGACCCGGTCGGCGCCTGCCGCCAGTGCATCGTCGAGGTCGAGGGCCAGCGCAAGCCCATGGCGTCCTGCACGATCACGTGTACGGACGGAATGGTGGTGAAGACTCACCTCACCTCGCCCGTCGCCGAGAAGGCCCAGCACGGTGTGATGGAGCTGCTGCTCATCAACCACCCCCTGGACTGCCCGGTCTGCGACAAGGGCGGCGAGTGCCCGCTGCAGAACCAGGCGATGTCGCACGGCAACGCCGAGTCCCGCTTCGACGGCAGGAAGCGCACCTACGAGAAGCCCCTCCCGATCTCCACCCAGGTGCTCCTCGACCGCGAACGGTGCGTGCTCTGCGCCCGCTGCACCCGGTTCTCCAACCAGGTCGCCGGCGACCCGATGATCGAACTCCTGGAACGCGGCGCGCTCCAGCAGGTCGGCACCGGCGAGGGCGACCCGTTCGAGTCGTACTTCTCCGGGAACACCATCCAGATCTGCCCGGTCGGCGCGCTGACCTCGGCGGCGTACCGCTTCCGCTCCCGCCCCTTCGACCTGATCTCCTCGCCGTCCGTGTGCGAGCACTGCTCGGGCGGCTGCGCCACCCGCACCGACCACCGGCGCGGCAAGGTCATGCGGCGGCTCGCCGCCAACGACCCCGAGGTCAACGAGGAGTGGATCTGCGACAAGGGACGCTTCGCGTTCCGGTACGCGCAGCAGAAGGACCGCCTGGAGACACCGCTGGTCCGAGGCGCACAGGGCGTCCTCGAACCCGCCTCCTGGCCGGAGGCCCTCGACGCCGCCGCGCGGGGCCTGGCCGCCGCCCGCTCCCGGGCGGGCGTCCTCACCGGCGGCCGGCTCACCGTCGAGGACGCCTACGCGTACAGCAAGTTCGCGCGCGTGGCCCTCGACACCAACGACATCGACTTCCGCGCGCGCGTGCACAGCAGCGAGGAGGCCGACTTCCTGGCCGCCCGGATCGCCGGCCGCGGCCGCGACCTCGACGGTACGGGCGTCACCTACACCTCCCTGGAGAAGGCGCCCGCCGTCCTCCTGGTCGGGTTCGAGTCGGAGGAGGAGGCCCCCGGCGTCTTCCTGCGGCTGCGCAGGGCCTGGCGCAAACGCAAGCAGAAGGTGTTCTCGCTCGCCACGTACGCCACGCGCGGTCTGGAGAAGACCGGCGGCACCCTGCTGCCGGCCGCACCCGGCACCGAGACCGAGTGGCTGGACGCCCTCGCGAGCGGCGTCGGCCTGGAGGAGCCCGGCACCCTGGCCGCCGAGGCACTGCGCGCCGACGGTGCCGTCATCGTCGTAGGGGAGAGGCTGGCGTCGGTCGCCGGCGGCCTCACCGCCGCCGTACGGGCCGCCACCGCCACCGGAGCCCGGCTGGTGTGGATCCCGCGCCGGGCCGGGGAGCGCGGCGCGATCGAGGCGGGCGCGCTGCCGTCGCTGCTGCCCGGCGGCCGCCCGGCCACCGATCCACGCGCGCGTGAAGAGGTCGCCGCCGTCTGGGGCGTGGCCGAACTCCCGCTCCGCTACGGCCGCGACACCGGCCAGATCGTCGAGGCCGCCGTCCGGGGCGAACTGTCCGCCCTGGTGGTCGCCGGCGTCGAGGTCGCCGACCTGCCCGACCCGGCACGCGCGCGTGCGGCACTCGAAGCCGTCGGCTTCCTGGTCTCCCTGGAGCTGCGGCCCAGCGAGGTCACCGAGCACGCCGACGTCGTCCTCCCGGTCGCCGCCGTCGCCGAGAAGGCCGGCACGTTCCTCAACTGGGAAGGCCGGGCGCGCATGTTCGAGGCCGCGCTCAAGCCCGACCAGATGACCAGGCGGCTCGCACCCACCGACGCGCGCGTGCTGCAGATGCTCGCCGACGCCATGGACATCCATCTGGGCCTGCCCGATCTGCGCACCGCGCGCGCGGAGCTGGACCGGCTCGGCGCCTGGGACGGGCCGAAGGCCTCCGAACCGACGGAGACGGCGGTGTCGCTGCCCAGGCCCGCGGCCGGCGAGGCAGTACTGGCGGGGCACCGGCTCCTCCTCGACCAGGGCGTCCTCCAGGAGGGCGACGAGGCCCTGGCCGGCACCCGGCACGCGGCCCACGCGCGCGTGTCCGCCGCGACGGCCGCCGAGGCCGGCGTCGCCGACGGCGACCTCATCGCCGTCACCGCAGGCTCCGGCACGGTCGAAATCCCGCTCCGGATCACCGAGATGCCCGACCGTGTGGTCTGGCTCCCGCTGAACTCCGTGGGCGGCGGCGTCGCCTCCGACACCAGAACCCTGCCCGGCTCCCTCGTCCGCATCGGCCCGGCGGCCACCGCCGGTGAGGCCCCCAAGGAGGTGGAGGCATGAGCCCGTACCTTGCCGCAGAAGACCTCTCGATGTTCGGCCGCGACCCCTGGTGGCTGGTCGTCGTCAAGGCGGTGTTCTGCTTCGCCTTCCTGATGGTGACGGTCCTGTTCTCCATCGTCTGGGAGCGCAAGGTCGTCGCCTGGATGCAGCTGCGCATCGGCCCCAACCGGCACGGCCCCTGGGGCATGCTCCAGTCGCTCGCCGACGGCATCAAACTGATGCTCAAGGAAGACGTCATCGTCAAACGCGCGGACAAGGTCGTCTACGTCCTCGCACCGATCGTCGCGGCCATCCCGGCCTTCATGGCGATCGCGGTGATCCCCTTCGGCCCGGCCGACAACGAGATCTCCATCTTCGGCACCCGCACCACGATGCAGCTCACCGACCTGCCGATCGCGATGCTCTACATCCTCGCGGTCGCCTCCGTCGGCATCTACGGCATCGTGCTGGCCGGCTGGAGCTCCGGATCGACGTACCCGCTCCTCGGCGGCCTCCGCTCCTGCGCACAGATGATCTCCTACGAGATCGCCATGGGCGCCGCGTTCGCCTCCGTGTTCCTCTACTCGGGGTCCATGTCGACATCGACGATCGTCGAACAGCAGCAGGGCCGCTGGTACATCCTGCTGCTGCCGGTCTCCTTCATCATCTACGTCGTCACCATGGTCGGCGAGACCAACCGCGCCCCCTTCGACATGCCCGAGTCCGAGGGCGACCTCGTCGGCGGCTTCAACACCGAGTACTCGTCGATCAAGTTCGCGATGTTCATGCTCGCCGAGTACGTCAACATGGTCACCGTCTCCGCCGTGTCGACCACCCTCTTCCTCGGCGGCTGGCGCGCCCCCTGGCCGATCAGCGCCTTCTGGGAGGGCGCCAACCACGGCTGGTGGCCGCTGCTCTGGTTCGTCATCAAGGTCCAGCTGCTCCTGTTCTTCTTCATCTGGCTGCGCGGCACGCTCCCGCGCGTGCGCTACGACCAGCTGATGAAGCTCGGCTGGAAGGTCCTCATCCCGGTCTCCGTCGTCTGGCTGATGCTCGTCGCGACCGTACGGACCCTGCGCAACCAGAACTACGACTTCGCCGACATCGCCCTCTACGTCGGCGGCGGAGTCCTCGCCCTGCTGCTCCTGTCCTTCGTCGCCGACATCTTCCGCGACAAGGGCAAGGAGGCCGCGCAGCCCGCCGCGGAGCCGGCCGGATTCGACCCGATGGCGGGCGGATTCCCCGTACCGCCGCTGCCCGGACAGGAACTGCCACCGGTGCCCCGACGCAGCTCGCGCCGGGAACGGGAGCTGATTGTCAGTGGCGGACCGGACACTGTCAGTGACGGATCTACGGATGGAAAGGAGGCGTCCGATGGCTGAGGAGCCCAAGGAGACCAAACCCGGTTTCCAGAACCCGGTGGCCGGCTTCGGCGTGACCTTCAAGGCCATGTTCAAGAAGCGGCTGACCGAGCAGTACCCGGAGCAGAAGAAGACCACGGCTCCGCGGTTCCACGGACGGCACCAGCTCAACCGCCATCCGGACGGCCTGGAGAAGTGCGTCGGCTGCGAACTGTGCGCCTGGGCCTGCCCCGCGGACGCCATCTACGTGGAGGGCGCCGACAACACCGACGAGGAGCGTTACTCGCCGGGCGAGCGCTACGGCCGCGTCTACCAGATCAACTACGCCCGCTGCATCCTGTGCGGCCTGTGCATCGAGGCGTGCCCCACGCGCGCGCTCACGATGACCAACGAGTTCGAACTGGCCGACAGCAGCCGCGCCAACCTCATCTACACCAAGGAACAACTGCTCGCCGGCCTCGAAGAGGGCATGGTCGACACGCCCCACTCGATCTTCCCGGGGACCGACGAACAGGACTACTACCGGGGCCTGGTCACCGAGGCCGCGCCCGGGACCGTACGCCAGGTCGCCGTCTCCAAGGGCGAGACGCCGGAGGAAGAGGAGGTGGAGGCATGAGCCCGCAACTCGCCGCCTACGCCACCTCCACCGGTGAGGCCTTCCAGTTCTGGGTCCTCGGCACCGTCGCCGTGCTCGGCGCCCTGAGCACCGTCTTCATGAAGAAGGCCGTGCACAGCGCCCTCTCCCTCGCCGGAACCATGATCGTCCTGGCGGTGTTCTACCTCGCCAACGGTGCCTACTTCCTCGGGATCGTGCAGATCGTCGTCTACACCGGCGCGATCATGATGCTGTTCCTCTTCGTGGTGATGCTGGTCGGCGTGACCGCCGCCGACTCCCTGAAGGAAACCATCAAGGGCCAGCGCTGGCTGGCCCTTCTCTGCGGGGCCGGCTTCGGCGTCCTGCTCCTCGCGGGCATCGCCAACGCCTCCCTCAAGGACTTCGACGGCACCGGCCAGGCCAACGCCAACGGCAATGTGCAGGGCCTCGCCGCCCTCATCTTCACCAAGTACGTCTTCGCCTTCGAAATCACCGGCGCCCTGCTCATCACCGCCGCCGTCGGCGCCATGGTGCTCACCCACCGCGAGCGCACCGAGCGCCCCAAGACCCAGCGCGAACAGTCCGAACAGCGCGTCCGCGAGGGCAAGCACGTACCGCCGCTGCCCGCTCCCGGCGTCTACGCCCGGCACAACGCCGTGGACATCGCCGGCCTGCTGCCCGACGGCACCCCGTCCGAGCTCACGGTCAGCAAGACGCTCCGCGACCGCGGTCAGCTCCGTGACGTGTCCGCGGAGGCGCTGAGCGACCTGCGGGCCCTGGAACAGCGGGCCGAGGAACGCCTGGAGCGGACCCCGATCGAGCCGGTGGACTTCAAGCGGTCCGAGGAGGCGTCGAAGTGAACCCCGTCTACTACCTCTATCTCGCCGCCCTGTTGTTCACGATCGGCGCCACCGGTGTGCTGATCAGACGGAACGCGATCGTCGTCTTCATGTGCATCGAGCTCATGCTCAACGCCTGCAACCTCGCGTTCGTCGTCTTCTCCCGCATGCACGGCAATCTCGACGGCCAGATCATCGCCTTCTTCACGATGGTCGTCGCCGCCGCGGAGGTCGTGGTCGGGCTCGCGATCATCGTGTCGCTGTTCCGTACCCGCCACTCGGCCTCGGTCGACGACGCCAGCCTGATGAAGCTGTAAGGGGTCGCTGAATCGTGGAGAATTTGATTGCGCTGCTGATCGCGGCGCCCCTGCTCGGAGCGGCCGTTCTCCTGGTCGGCGGCCGCCGGCTGGACGGCGTGGGCCACTGGATCGGCACGCTCCTGTCGACGACCTCGTTCGTGTTCGGCGTGATCCTCTTCGCCGACCTGCTGGGCAAGAACCCCGAACACCGCACCCTGATGCAGCACCTGTACACCTGGGTGCCGGTGGGCGGCTTCCAGGCGGACGTCACCTTCCGCCTCGACCAGCTGTCGATGACGTTCGTCCTGCTGATCACCGGCGTCGGCTCGCTCATCCACCTGTACTCGATCGGGTACATGGAGCACGACGAGCGCCGCCGCCGCTTCTTCGGCTACCTCAACCTCTTCCTCGCGGCGATGCTGCTGCTCGTCCTCGCCGACAACTACCTGCTGCTGTACGTCGGCTGGGAGGGCGTCGGCCTCGCCTCGTACCTGCTGATCGGCTTCTGGCAGCACAAGCCCAGCGCGGCGACGGCGGCGAAGAAGGCCTTCATCGTCAACCGTGTCGGCGACATGGGCCTGTCGATCGCGATCATGCTGATGTTCGCGACGTTCGGGACGTTCGCCTTCGGCCCGGTGTTCGCTCACGCGACCGGCGCCTCCGAGGGCAAGCTCACCGCGATCGGCCTGATGCTGCTGCTCGCCGCCTGCGGCAAGTCCGCCCAGGTCCCGCTGCAGTCCTGGCTCGGGGACGCCATGGAGGGCCCGACCCCGGTCTCGGCCCTCATCCACGCGGCGACCATGGTGACCGCGGGCGTGTACCTCATCGTCCGCTCCGGAGCCATCTTCAACGCCGCCCCGGACGCACAACTCGTCGTCACCGTGGTCGGCGCCGTCACCCTCCTCTTCGGTGCGATCGTCGGTTGCGCGAAGGACGACATCAAGAAGGCCCTCGCCGGCTCGACCATGTCGCAGATCGGCTACATGGTCCTCGCGGCCGGCCTCGGCCCGATCGGCTACGTCTTCGCGATCATGCACCTGGTGACGCACGGCTTCTTCAAGGCCGGCCTGTTCCTCGGTGCCGGTTCCGTCATGCACGGCATGAACGACGAGGTCGACATGCGCAAGTACGGCGGCCTGCGCACGTACATGCCGGTCACCTTCATCACCTTCGGCCTCGGCTACCTCGCCATCATCGGCTTCCCCGGTCTGTCCGGCTTCTTCTCCAAGGACAAGATCATCGAGGCGGCGTTCGCCAAGGGCGGCACCGAGGGCTGGATCCTCGGCACCTGCGCCCTGGTCGGTGCGGCCATCACCGCCTTCTACATGACGCGCGTGATGCTGATGACGTTCTTCGGCGAGAAGCGCTGGCAGCCCGACGAGCACGGTCATGAGCCGCACCCGCACGAGTCCCCGAAGGTCATGACCATCCCGATGATCGTCCTGGCGGTCGGCTCGGTCTTCGCCGGTGGCTTCTTCAGCATCGGCGACCGCTTCCTGCACTGGCTGGAGCCGATCACCGGCCACAGCGAGGGCAATTCCCCGATCAGCGCGGGCGTCGTCACCGGCGCCACGATGGTCTGCCTGATCATCGGCGTCGGCATCGCCTACCTCCAGTACGGCCGCCGACCCGTCCCGGCCGTCGCCCCGCGCGGCTCGCTGCTCACCCGCGCGGCCCGCCGTGACCTCCTCCAGGACGACTTCAACCACGTCGTCCTGGTCCGCGGCGGCGAACACCTCACACGCTCCCTGGTGTACGTCGACCACACCCTGGTCGACGGCGTCGTCAACGGCACGGCGGCGGGCTTCGGCGGACTGTCCGGCCGGCTGCGCAAGCTCCAGAACGGCTACGCACGCTCGTACGCGGTCTCGATGTTCGGCGGCGCGGCCCTCCTGGTCGCCGCGACCCTGCTGATGAGGGCGGTCTGATACCGATGTCCTTTCCTCTGCTGACAGCGACGGCGGCACTCCCTGCCGTCGGGGCGGTCGCCACGGCCGCCGTACCGGCCGCCCGGCGCACCGCCGCCAAATGGCTCGCGCTGCTGGTCTCGCTCGCCACCCTGGTGCTGGCGATCGTCGTCCTGGTCCGCTTCGACCCGGGCGGCGCCCGCTACCAGCTCACCGAATCGCATCCCTGGATCGCGGACTTCGGGGTCAGGTACGAGCTGGGCGTCGACGGCATCGCGGTCGCCCTGCTCGCGCTGACCGCCCTGCTGATCCCGTTCATCATCCTGGCGGGCTGGCACGACGCCGACCCCCTGGAGACCGGCAGCAGGCGGTGGCGGCCGACCCAGGGTTTCTTCGCCCTGATCCTGGCTGTCGAGGCGATGGTGATCATCTCCTTCGAAGCCACCGACGTCTTCCTCTTCTACATCTTCTTCGAAGCCATGCTGATCCCGATGTACTTCCTCATCGGCGGCTTCGGCGACCGCGCCCACGCGCAGGGCGAGGAAGCGGCGTCGACGCAACGGTCGTACGCCGCGGTGAAGTTCCTCCTCTACAACCTGGTCGGCGGCCTCATCATGCTGGCCGCCGTGATCGGCCTCTACGTGGTCGCCGGGAACTTCTCCCTCCAGGAGATCGGACAGGCCCGCGCGAACGGCTCACTGCACATGGCGACCAGCACCGAACGCTGGCTGTTCCTCGGCTTCTTCTTCGCCTTCGCGGTGAAGGCGCCGCTGTGGCCGCTGCACACCTGGCTGCCCAACGCCATGCAGGAGTCCACCGCCCCCGTCGCCGTCCTCATCACCGCGGTCGTCGACAAGGTCGGCACGTTCGCGATGCTCCGCTTCTGCCTCCAGCTCTTCCCGGAGGCGTCGAAGTGGGCAACGCCCGTCATCCTCGTCCTCGCCCTGATCAGCATCATCTACGGCGCACTGC
The DNA here is from genome assembly GCF_044767525.1 of Streptomyces sp. NPDC101234. Lineage (NCBI taxonomy): Bacteria > Bacillati > Actinomycetota > Actinomycetes > Kitasatosporales > Streptomycetaceae > Streptomyces > Streptomyces sp. NPDC101234. The sequence goes on from NZ_JBIWOA010000014.1 coordinate 188,141, forward strand.
TCGCCGTGGGCCAGCGCGACATCAAGCGCCTGGTCGCCTACGCGTCGATCTCGCACTTCGGCTTCATCATCCTGGGCATCTTCGCGATGACCAGCCAGGGCCAGTCCGGCGCCACCCTCTACATGGTCAACCACGGCATCTCCACGGCCGCGCTGATGCTGGTCGCCGGCTTCCTGATCTCCCGGCGCGGCTCCCGGCTCATCGCCGACTACGGCGGTGTGCAGAAGGTCGCCCCGGTGCTCGCCGGCACCTTCCTGATCGGTGGCCTGGCCACGCTGTCCCTGCCGGGTCTCGCACCCTTCGTGAGCGAGTTCCTCGTCCTGGTCGGCACGTTCACGCGCTACCCGGCCGTCGGGATCGTCGCCACCTTCGGCATCGTCCTCGCCGCGCTGTACACCCTCGTCCTCTACCAGCGGACGATGACCGGCCCGGTGAAGCCGGAGGTCTCCGCGATGCCCGACCTGAAGGCGCGCGAACTGGTCGTGGTCGCCCCGCTGATCGTTCTGCTGATCTTCCTGGGCGTCTACCCGAAGCCCGTCACGGACATCGTCAACCCGGCGGTCAAACAGACCATGTCTGACGTACACAAGACCGACCCCAAGCCCGAGGTGGAGGCGGCCAAGTGAGCGCAACAGCCGTCCACAGCCTGTGGACAACCGCGGCCGAGCCGATCTCGAAGATCCCGACGCCGAAGATCGAATACGGACAGCTGTCACCCACCCTGATCGTCGTCGGCGCGGCGCTCGTCGGGATCCTGGTCGAGGCGTTCGTCCCCCGCAAATCCCGCTACTACGCACAGGTGTTCGTCTCCGCCGTGGCGCTGTGCGCGGCCTTCGCGGCGGTCGTCGCGCTGGCCGCGGACGGCTACGGCACGACGAAGGCGCACATCGCCGCCATGGGCGCCATCGCCGTCGACGGACCGTCCCTGTTCCTGCAGGGCACGATCCTGCTGGCCGGCCTCCTCGCCCTGTTCACCTTCGCCGAACGCCGCCTCGACCCGGAGGCCCACGGCAACCGCGTCGACTCCTTCGCCGCCCAGGCCGCGGCGGTCCCCGGCAGCGACACCGAGAAGGCCGCCGTCAAGGCCGGCTTCACCACCACCGAGGTCTTCCCGCTCCTGCTCTTCGCGGTCGCGGGCATGCTGGTGTTCCCCTCGGCCAACGACCTGCTGACGCTCTTCGTGGCCCTGGAGGTCTTCTCCCTCCCGCTCTACCTGATGTGCGCCCTGGCCCGCCGCAAGCGCCTCATGTCGCAGGAAGCCGCCGTCAAGTACTTCCTGCTCGGCGCCTTCGCCTCCGCGTTCACCCTGTTCGGCATCGCCCTGCTCTACGGCTACGCCGGCTCGGTGTCGTACGCCACGATCGCCCAGGTCGTCGACGGCAGGGTCGCCAACATCGACCCGGCCCTCGCCAACACCACGGGCAACGACGCCCTGCTCCTCATCGGCGCCGCGATGGTCGTCATGGGCCTGCTCTTCAAGGTCGGCGCGGTCCCCTTCCACATGTGGACGCCCGACGTCTACCAGGGCGCACCCACCCCGGTGACCGGCTTCATGGCCGCCGCCACCAAGGTCGCCGCCTTCGGCGCACTGCTGCGACTGCTCTACGTCGTCCTGCCCGGCATGCGCTGGGACTGGCGGCCGGTCATGTGGGGCGTCGCGATCATCACCATGCTCGGCGGTGCGATCGTCGCGATCACCCAGACCGACATCAAGCGGCTCCTCGCGTACTCGTCGATCGCCCACGCCGGATTCATCCTCGCGGGTGTCATCGCGACCTCGAAGGACGGCGTGTCGTCCGTGCTCTTCTACTTGGCCGCGTACTCCTTCGTGACCATCGGCGCCTTCGCCGTGGTCACCCTGGTCCGCGACGCGGGCGGCGAGGCCACACACCTGTCCAAGTGGGCCGGTCTCGGCCGCCGCTCACCGCTGGTCGCGGCCGTCTTCGCGGTGTTCCTGCTGGCCTTCGCCGGCATCCCGCTGACCTCCGGCTTCGCCGGTAAGTTCGCCGTGTTCAAGGCGGCGGCGGAAGGCGGAGCGGCCCCGCTGGTCGTGATCGGTGTGATCTCGTCGGCGATCGCCGCGTTCTTCTACATCCGTGTGATCGTCCTGATGTTCTTCAGCGAGCCGAAGCCCGAGGGCCCCACGGTCGCCGTGCCGTCACCGCTGACCATGGCGGCGATCGGCGTGGGCGTCGCGGTCACGCTGGTGCTCGGTGTGGCACCGCAGTACTTCCTGAACCTGGCGAGCCAGGCGGGCGTGTTCGTGCGCTGAGTCGTCCGTCCCGCCGTCGGCCCCGGTTCCTCGCGAGGAACCGGGGCCGACGCGTGTGGGTCCGCAGCCCAGGGCCATGAACGTGCGCAGTTCAGGGCCGCGGACATGCCACTGTGCCGGTCACGCCACCGTGCCGGTCACGGCTACGGGCACTTCACCGTCGGGTTCCACCGTGCGAACAGACCACTCGGATTGTCCTTCCAGATCCACGCGTGCAGCGTGTACACGGCCCCCATGACACCGGGAACCGTCGTCGGCCCCTGGAACGTCTGCCCGAACAACGTCGGCGCGGTGGAACCGGTCCCGGCGGGCACGATCCACTCCACCGCGACCAGGGCGCGGTTGCCGCCGGTGTCCGTCTCGTAGAGGAGACCCGCGGGCTCGGCCGGGTCGAGGCTGCCGACATCGGCGGACCTGACGTAGTGATGGCCCGCGCCTCCCTGGCTGGCCTGGGCGTCACACGCGTCGGTGCGGGTGTACCCGTCCGTGATCGCGAACGGCTCGTACCGGTAGTCCGCCGTCGCCGTGTACGCCGGGGTCAGATCCGTCCACACGAAAGGGTCGACATCGGGGACGGGAGCCGCACCGGCGGGAACCTCTGCCAGAGCGAACGGCACTGCCAGCGCCAGAACGGCGCCGGCGGTGCGGGACCTGAGAGACATCCTGGTGCTCCTTGGGGGGGGGAAGAGGCCCGTGAGTGCGGCACCTCCGTACGACGCGGGCCTCCCCGGTCCCGCCCGTGCAGCATGGCCCGCACCGTGTCCGGGCCGCCACGCGGAGTCGGCCAAAGGACTGAGGACACCGTCGAACGCGGGGACACCGCCGAACGCGTGAACACCGTCGAACGGGGGACGCTGCACCCGCATCCCCCTGCCGGACGGGAGGGGGACCCGCACCCTAGCCGCCTCGCTCGGACGGCAGCCTGTGGATAACTCCGGCGCTGTCGGTCCGGACCTCTATCGTGGAGGCAGTGGTCGAGGGACGACGTACGGGGGACACGACGATGGGCGGGACGGGCGGGACCGACGAGATGGCAGGGACGACCGAGACGCCAGGGGCACCGCAGCCACCCGGACCGGCGGGCAGCGAGGCACTGGGCACACTGCACCGGGTCTTCGGATACGACGCCTTCCGGGGCGAGCAGGAAGCGATCATCGAGCATGTGGTGGCGGGCGGCGACGCCGTCGTCCTCATGCCGACCGGCGGCGGAAAGTCGCTGTGCTACCAGATCCCCGCCCTGGTCAGACCCGGTACAGGCGTCGTGATCTCACCTCTCATCGCCCTCATGCAGGACCAGGTGGACGCCCTGCGCGCCCTCGGCGTGAACGCCGGGTTCGTCAACTCCACCCAGGACTTCGACGAGCGGCGCGTGGTCGAAGCCCAGTTCCTGGCCGGAGAGCTCGACCTGCTCTACCTGGCTCCGGAACGGCTCCGTCTGAACTCCACCCTGGACCTGCTCGCCCGCGGAAAGATCGCCGTCTTCGCGATCGACGAGGCGCACTGCGTCTCCCAGTGGGGACACGACTTCCGCCCCGACTACCTCGCCCTCTCCCTCCTCGGCGAGCGCTGGCCGGACGTTCCGCGCATCGCGCTCACGGCCACCGCCACCCACGCCACCCACCAGGAGATCACCCAGCGGCTGCACATGCCGACGGCCCGGCACTTCGTGGCCAGCTTCGACCGGCCCAACATCCAGTACCGGATCGTCCCCAAGGCCGACCCCAAGAAACAGCTGCTCACCTTCCTCCGCCAGGAACACGAGGGCGACGCGGGCATCGTCTACTGCCTGTCCCGCAAGTCGGTCGAGTCGACGGCGGAATTCCTCTCGCGCAACGGCGTCGAGGCCGTCCCCTACCACGCCGGCCTCGACGCGGGCACCCGCGCCGCCCACCAGTCCCGCTTCCTGCGCGAGGACGGCCTGGTCGTGGTCGCCACCATCGCCTTCGGCATGGGCATCGACAAACCCGACGTCCGCTTCGTCGCCCACCTCGACCTGCCCAAGTCCGTCGAGGGCTACTACCAGGAGACCGGCCGCGCCGGCCGCGACGGCCGGCCCTCCACCGCCTGGATGGCCTACGGCCTCAACGACGTCATACAACAGCGCAAACTCATCCAGACCGGTGAGGGCGACGAGGCCTTCCGCCGCCGTGCCCAGGCCCACCTCGACTCCATGCTCGCCCTGTGCGAGACCGCCCAGTGCCGGCGCGGACAGCTGCTGAACTACTTCGGCCAGGACCCCGACCCGGTGGGCTGCGGCAACTGTGACACCTGCCTCACCCCGCCGGAGACCTGGGACGGCACCGTCGCCGCCCAGAAGGTGCTCTCCACAGTGGTGCGCCTGCAGCGCGAGCGCGGCCAGAAGTTCGGCGCCGTCCAGATCGTCGACATCCTGCTCGGCAAGCGCACCGGCAAGGTCATACAGTTCGACCACGACCAGCTGTCCGTCTTCGGAATCGGCACCGACCTCGACGAAGGCGAATGGCGAGGCGTCGTCAGGCAGCTGCTCGCCCAGGGGCTGCTCGCGGTCGAGGGCGAGTACGGCACGCTGGTCATCACCGAGACCAGCGGGACGGTACTGCGCAGGGAACGGGAAGTCCCGCTCCGGAAAGAGCCGAAGAAGCCCGCGGTCTCGCGGTCCGCGTCCTCCGGGACGTCAGGGTCCTCCGGCAAGGGGAAGACGAAGGCGGCTGTGGCAGAGCTGCCCGAGAACCTGCTCCCCGCGTTCGAGGCACTCCGTGCCTGGCGCGCCGAACAGGCCCGCGAGCAGGGCGTCCCCGCGTACGTCATCTTCCACGACGCCACGCTGCGGGAGATCGTCAGCCGATGGCCGGAGTCGGTCGCCGAACTGGGCACGGTCGGCGGCGTCGGTGAGAAGAAGCTGATGACGTACGGGGAAGGCGTACTCGGAGTGCTGGCTTCCCTGAACACCCCGGCCCCGGCCTCTGCGGCGTCAGGGTCCGGGGACGAGGACCACTGGCCCGAGATGGACGCGGAGCCGGAGCCCGAGGACTGGATATAGAGGACCGGTTATGAGGGGGACGGCTGGGCAGCCGACTACAACCCCCTCGCCGCATAGGCCCTGACATCCGCGTCCGAGTCCGCCGTCGCCGTGGCCAGGGCCGCGCGGGCCTCCTCGACGCCGGTATGCCGGGTCAGGGCGAGGACGGTCGCCTTGCGGACGTCGGCGTTCGGGTCGGCGAGGGACATGGCCAGGGCGGGCACCGCGACGGCGGCCTCGGCGGCACCCAGCGCCCTCGCGGCACCGGCACGCACCTGCCAGGCGGTGTCAGCCAGCGCTGCCACGGCACTACCGGCCAGCGGCGCTGGGCAGCCGACACCGGCGAGGGCTTCGTACGCGGCGCCTCGGACCAGCACATCGGCGTCAGCGGTGAGAGCGGCGAGGGCATCCAGGACGCCGTCCTCCTGAAGGGCGGCTCCGGAGGTCCCCACCGTCCCCAGGGCCTTCGCCACCGTCACCCGTACCTCCCGGGACGGGTCGGTGACGGCACGGGCCAGGGCGTCGCCGGCATCCACCGAGACCAGCGCCCGTACCGCCTCGATCCGCACCGCCGGATCGGCATCGGACAGGGATGCGGCGAACAGGCCGACGTCGCCCAGACGCAGCGCCCGCAGCACGTCGAGCGCGGCGGCCCGGACAACCGGGTCGGCCACGGCGAGCGCACCGGCAAGGGCGACGCGCAGCGCCGGTTCGGGCGGAAGCGTCTCGACCAGCTCCCGCAGTGAAGCAGCCGCAGCCGAACGCACCCCGGCATCGGGGTCGGCCAGCGCACCGGCCAGCGCCTGCCCGGTACCCGCCGGAGCCGTCTCCGTGAGAACCGACACGGCGGTACGGCGAACCGCGGGGTCTCCGTCCGCCAAATAGGGCTCGAGGGCGGAGAGTTCGGGCTCCTCCTCGGCGAGGGCGAGGAGCTTCAGCAGACGGGGTGAGGCCGGCTCGGTCCGGTCGAGCTCGACGGGCCGTACGACAGCCGTCACAGGCCCGGCGGCGACCGGCGGCACATCACGAGCACCCGCCGTCGCCACGTCCAGCGGACGAACCTCCCCGATATGCCGGGAGGGGCCGCCGACCGGGGTGAACTCCTCGACCGGAACCAGATAAGGAGCCACGGGACGAGCCGTGAACTCCATCGCACCAGAGGGGGACTTGTGCAGATCGAGATGGTGGAACCAGGAGGCGTCGTCCCGCTCGGGGTGATCGAGCCGGTCGTGATAGAGACCCCAGCGGGACTCCGTACGGGCCAGGGAGGCGCGGGCGGCCATCTCCGCACAGTCACGGATGAAGCTCACCTCGGCGCAGCGCATCAGTTCGTGCGGGGTCCGGGCACCCATCGCGGCGATGTCGTCACGCATCCGCTCGAAGGACTCCAGGGCGAGGGAGAGCCGGGCACCGGACTTCGGCGGGGCCACGTAGTCGTTCACGAAGCGGCGCAGCTTGTACTCCACCTGGGGCTGCGGCGGGCCGTCCGGGTTGCGCAGCGGACGGTAGATCAACTCGTGCGCCTCACGCACCTGGCCGACCGGCAACTCCCCTTCGTACGCCGTGTACTGCGCGGCGTCCGCACCCGCCAGGTCACCGAACACGAACGCGCCGATCATGTAGTTGTGCGGGACACAGGCCAGATCACCGGCGGCGTACAGGCGGGGGACGGTCGTCCGGGCATGGTCGTCGACCCGGACCCCGGAGGCGGAGTGGCCACCGCACAGACCGATCTCGGAGATGTGCATCTCGACGTCGTGAGTCCGGTAGTCGTGCCCCCGCCCGGAGTGGAACGTGCCCCGGGTGGGCCGCTCGGTGGAATGCAGGATCGACTCCAGGGCGGAGACCGACTCCTCGGGCAGATGGCTCAGCTTCAGGTAGACCGGGCCCCGGTCGGAGGCGACCTCGGCGGCGAACTCGGCCATCATCTGCCCGGACCAGTAGTCGGAGTCGACGAACCGCTCACCGTGCCGGTTGACCTGGTAACCGCCGAAAGGGTTGGCGACGTACGCGCAGGCGGGCCCGTTGTAGTCCTTGATCAGGGGATTGATCTGGAAGCACTCGATCCCGGTCAGCTCCGCACCCGCGTGGTAGGCCATGGCGTAACCGTCACCGGCGTTGGTCGGGTTCTCGTACGTCCCGTACAGGTACCCGGAGGCGGGCAGCCCCAGCCGCCCGGCCGCACCGGTCGCAAGAACCACCGCGCCCGCGCGGACGACGACAAAGGCCCCCGTACGGGTGTTGAAACCCGCCGCCCCCATCGCACGCCCGTCCGCCGTCAGCACCCGAACCGGCATCACCCGGTTCTCGATACGGATCCGCTCCCGCATCTCACGACGCCGCAACTGCCGGTACAGGACCTTCTTGACATCCTTGCCTTCCGGCATCGGCAGTACGTACGAACCGGAGCGATGCACCTGGCGGACCGCGTACGCGCCATGCTCGTCCTTCTCGAACTTGACCCCGTACGACTCCAAGCGCTGGACCATGGCAAAGCCACGCGTTGCCGTCTGCCGGACCGTGGACTGGTCGACGATCCCGTCGTTGGCACGGGTGATCTCGGCGACGTAGTCGTCGGGCTCGGCCCGGCCCGGGACGACGGCGTTGTTGACACCGTCCATACCCATGGCGAGCGCGCCGGAGTGACGGACGTGGGCCTTCTCCAGAAGCAGCACGTTCGCACCGCGCTCGGCGGCCGTCAGAGCCGCCATGGTGCCGGCGGTACCGCCACCGACGACAAGCACGTCGCAGGTCAGCTCCTCGGCGTCGGCGAGGGCGGGAATCTCCAGGGGAGTGGGCGCGGGGGCGGTCACCGGGATGCCTTTCAGATGCCGAGCGAGGAGAGGACGGCGCGGCGCAGGGCCACGCGGGCCGGGTCGTCGAGGGCACAGCGCTCACGCGGACGCGGAACATCCCGCACGGACGCCACCCGGCCGGCGGCGAGCAGGGCGACCCGGTCGCCGAGGAAGAGCGCCTCGTCCACGTCATGGGTGACGAAGACGACGGTCGCACCCGTACCGCGCAACACCTCCACCAACAGGTCCTGCATGCCGGAACGGGTCTGGGCGTCCAGCGCCCCGAACGGCTCGTCCATGAGCACCGCCCGCGGTGAACCGGCCAGCGCCCGGGCCAGCTGCGCGCGCTGGCGCTGCCCGCCGGACACCCGGTGCGGCAACTGCCCGGCCTGCGCGGCCAGCCCGACCCGATCCAGCCAGGACCCGGCCTGGGAACGACGCTCGGAACGCGCAACTCCCCTGATCGCGAGCGGCAGTTCGACATTGCCGCGCAACGTCCGCCAGGGCAGCAGCGCATCCTCCTGGAAGACCAGCGCCCGATCGGCCGACGGCCCCGTCAACGGGCTCCCGTCCTGCTCCACCGACCCCGCCAACGGGGACAACAGCCCGGCGAACGTCCGCAGCAACGTCGACTTGCCGCACCCCGACGGGCCGACAACGGTCAGGATCTCGCCCGGCCGCACGTCCAGCACCACATCGTGCAGCACCGGCGCGTCCGCACGGCCGAGCACGGCCTCACCGAGCGTGAGCCGGGCGCCGCGAGCGATCTCCGGTGCGGCGACCTCAGACGAAATGCTCATCGCGCGCCTCCTGCTCGGTGCCACCGCGGCTCTGCTGCTGGGCATCGGACTGCTTCTGGGACTCGCCCTCGGCACTTACTGCGACCGGGGCGGCGACGCCGGGCACCACAGGGCGGGCCCGACCGCCGGGGACGTACGACGTGCGGGGCAGCCACCGGGTCAGCCACCGGCCGAGAAGCTCCACAGCCGTGGAGGTGACCCAGCCGAGCACACCGATCGTCACCATCCCGACGAACACCCCCGGGTAATTGACGATCGTGTAGTCCTGCCAGGTGCGGTAACCGACGCCGTACTGGCCGGAGATCATCTCGGCGGAGATCACACAGATCCACGAGACACCGATACCGACCGACAGGCCGCCGAAGATGCCCGGCAGCGCCCCCGGCAGCACGACCGACCCCAGGATCCGCCACCGGCCACCGCCCATGGTGAGCACCGCCTCCTCCCACACGGGGGTGAGAGCACGCACCGCGTGCCGGGTGGAGACCATCACCGGGAAGAAGGCCGCTGTGCAGGTGATGAAGACGATGCCCTGTTCATCGGACGGGAACAGGAGGATCGCGACAGGCACGAGAGCGATCGCCGGGATCGGCCGGATCACCTCCAGGACCGGGCCGAGCAGATCCTCGGCGAGGCGCGAGCGGGCCACGAGCACGCCTGTCGCCACACCCAGAACGGCAGCCAGCGCGAAACCGGTGAGGATGCGGGTGACGCTGTCGGTGAGGTCAGTCCAGTAGTCGCTGCCGGACACCCGGCCGGCGAAGGCACGGGCGACGTCGATGACCGTTGGGAACTGCGAGAAGCGCAGCCACAGGTCTACCTTCAGGCTGGTCAGCAACTGCCATGCCCCGAGGGCGGCGGCCAGCGAAGCCACCCGCAGGACATACCGGCTCACGACGCCCGTCGCAGCGCGTCGGCGTAGCTGACGACTTGCGCGCCGGCGTGGGCGCCGACGTACGCCTGCGCGGTCGCCCGAGTCACGAACGGCAGCAACTGCCCACCATCGGCCACCCACACCGCCTTGTCGGCGAACCAGAGCGTGCCGGTGGTGGCGTCGGGTACATACGCGGCGCGCACGTCGCCGGTGTGCTCGGCGACGAACGCGAGCAGTTCCTTGGGCGAGCTGAAGCTCGTCGTCTTCTCGCTCCCCTTGGGCCACACCTCGCTCGCGGACGCCGCCGGCGAGGCGGCGAGCCGCTTGGCGTAGCCGGAGCTGCCCAGGGCCCTCTTCACGTACTGGTCGTCGACGAACGAGTCCACGTCGACATCGCCGGTCAGCTTGGCGGCCTTCAGGACCGACACGTCCTGCTTGAGTGCGGAGACGAGCGCGGGCTTGACGGCGGGGTCGAAGGTGGCGATGCCATGGGCGCCGTTGTAGAGGTAGACGACCTCGGCGGGCAGCCCGGTGGCCTCGGCGACCTTCTCGGCAGCTGTCACCGGGTGGGCGTTCAGGTAGTCGGTGGCCTCCGCCTGCGCCTTGAGGAAGGCCCCCAGGACGGCGGGCCGCTGTTTGGCGAAGGCCTCGCGGGCGGTGACACCGTGGAAGGTGGGCAGGTTCAGCTGGGCGCCGTCGTACAGCGCCTTCGCCTTGCCCTGATAGGCGAGCAGACCCGGCCAGGCCACGAACTGCGACAGTGCGTCCACGCTGCCCGCCGACAGCGCCGACGCGCCCACCGCGGGCTGCTGGTTGAGCTTGGAGATGCCCTTGTCCGGATCGATGCCGGCACGCTGGAGGGCGCGGACGAGGGTGCCGTCGGCGGCGGAGCCGATGCTCGTCGAGACCTTCTTGCCCTTCAGGTCCGCCAGCGAGGTGAGCTTGGAGTCGGACGCGGTGACCACGGTGTTCAGGCCGCCGCGCAGGTTGTAGCCGGTGACGGAGACCAGATGGGTCGGCTGGCCGAGCTGTCTGCCGCGGGCGGCGTTGAGCAGCAGTGGGAAGTCGCCCATGGAGCCGATGTCGATCTTCCCGGCGGTCATCTGGGCGGTGATCGGGGCGCCCGTGGCGTAGTCCTGCCAGTCGACCTTGTAGGTGTGACCGTCGTGGAGGGCGTTGAGCTGCTTCTCGAAGTAGCCGAGGGAGCACAGCAGGGTGCCTGCCGTGACGGTGTTGATGGTCTTGGACTGGTAGCCGACGGTGATGGTGACCGTGTTGCCGTCCCCTGCCTGGGCGCTGCCGCCGCAGGCGGACAGGGACAGCAGGAGGAGAGCTGCGGATGCGGCGATTGCCGTGCGTTTCATGGGAGTTGTGGGCCTCTCACCGGAGCAGATAGGGCATGTTGACCGTGACGGCTCCGGTGGGACAGCGGGCCGCGCACGGGCCGCAGTACCAGCATTCGTCGACGTGCATGTAGGCCTTGCCGTTGCTCTCGTCGATGGCGAGGGAGTCCAGCGGGCACATGTCCACGCAGAGGGTGCAGCCGTCGATGCACTTCGACTCGTCGATGGTCACGGGCACGTCGGCCCGCTGGGGCGCCAAGGGCATGGCTGTCTCCAGGAAACGGGTCAGCAGAGGTCAGAGGGAGCGGTGCAGCAGGCCGCTCATGGTGATGCGGTCGCCGCGGAAGCGGATGAACTCCAGGTCGACGGGCCGGCCGTCGGCGAGGTGCGTGAGTCGTTCCAGCATCAGGACGGCCGCGCCCCGTGGGGCTTGGAGTACGGCGGCGGAGTGGGCGTCCGCGTTCACCGCTTCCAGGGTGATCTCGGCGTGGCCCAGGGGCTGTCCGGTGATCGACTCCAGGAGCCTGAAGACGTCGTTGTTCTCCAGGTCGGCGCCGAGGAGAGCGGTGCCGATGTCGAGGGGGACGTAGGTGAGGTCGAGGGAGAGCGGGAGGCCGTTCAGGCGGCGCAGGCGTTCGATGTAGAGGACGTCCGCGCCGGACGGGACGCGGAGGCGTTCGGCGACAGGGGTGGGCGCCGGGGCGGGGCCCATGGTGCGGACCTCGTTGGTGACCTGGCCGTGTTCGTGGAGGGTTTCCGCGAGGCCCATCAGACGGTCGAGCCCGTGGGGGTATTTCCGGGCGACGACCACGGTGCCCACGCCGGGCAGCCGGTCCACCAGACCTTCGGCCCGTAGCAGGTCCAGGGCTTGGCGGACGGTGTTGCGGGAGGCGCGGTAGTCGGTGGCGAGGTTGGTTTCGTGGGGGAGGGTGCCGTCCGGGCAGGCGCCGGTGAGGATCTGGTGGCGCAGGAGGTCGGCGAGCTGCCGGGCCTGGTCCGCGCGCAGCCGGCGACGCGTCCGGTGGGCGGCGACCGTGGTGGCGGCGCCCTGTCCGGCGTGGTCTCGGATGCGGTCGGCGGCTGGCATGGCTCGAACCATACCCATGGGGTAGGGAATGGGGTGTTGCGGGATTGTTGCGCCACTTGAGGCTTCGTCGGACAAGCAGCTGAGCTGGGGCTTCGGGGCGGTGCGGGGAAGATCTGCCACCGGGGGCGGGTTTGTTCACCCGCGCCCCCGCGGTCTGTCACGGGAGCCGGTTTCGGATGTTCGTGCTCGGTCCGTGTGGCGATCGAGTTGTCGTGGCCGGGGCCTTGCCCGCAGGCGGGGCTAGGAGCGCATGAACGTGCGGGCCTGCTCGATCCACCCCGACACCGCCTTGGCGCCGCAGCTCTCGGCGACCGCTTGGGCCTCGTCGAGGTGGTGGAGTGCCGTCGGTAGGTTCCCGGTCTCGGCCGCGAGGTAGGCCAGGGCCACCAGGCCGGCCGCTTCCCCGGGCCTGAAGCCGATCTCCCGGCGCAACGACACCGACTCGGTCAACCGCTCACGGGCCTGATCGAAGTCGCCCGCGTCCTTGTCGGCGAAACCGAGATGGCGTACCGCGTAGGACATCGTCCTCCGGTCGTCGACGGATTTCGCCAGCGCGTACGACCGCTCGAAGTACGGCCTGCCGGTGGGGCCGTCGCCCTTCACCACCTGGTGCCAGCAGCCGATCCAGAACAGGGCGTCCGCCTCGCCCGACACGTCGCCCAGCCGCCGGTACAACTCGGCCGCGTGTTCGAACAGGGTCAGTTCCCGGCTGTTCTCTTCGCGGTCGTTCAGGAAGCGCACGTGCAGTACCTTGCCCCGCGCCATGGAAAGCGGCGCCTCGACCGCGTCCAGCACATCATCGGACCGGTTCAGCGCAGAGGTGTCCCCGCCGAACATCGCCGCTTCGAACAGCTCCCCCGCGTGCTCGGCCCACTCCTGCCCGTGCATCCGCTACCCCTCCCCGTCGGACGATGGCAGTGCCGAGGCTATCCCCCTGCCTTCGACCGGAGTTGAACAATTACGCAGTCGGCCCTCCGGCCCGCCGCCTGCGAGCCGGGAGGGGTCTAGCCGAGCGCCGTCAGTCCCGGCGCGAACGTGATCAGCAGCGGCAGCAGGGGCACCAGCGCGGCCACCGTCGTCGTCAGGGCCCGCTGGTGGCGCAGCAGTCGTGGTGGCGGCTCCAGCAGTCGGTCGACCCGCTCACCGAGCAGCCGGCGGCTCGACGCACAGGACAGCACACCGCGGTGCTGGTTCAGTTCGATCAGGGCCAGTGCGGTCGTGAGGTGGCCGCAGCGCCGGGATGCCGTGTCGTCCGCGGCGAGTTCGACGAGCCGATGGGTCTGGTCGCAGAAGTGGGAGAAGAGCGGCACGCGCGGAAAGCCGGTGGCCAGTGCGGTGGACAGGTGGAGCAGCCAGTTGTGGTGAGCACGGGCGTGGCCCCGCTCGTGGGTGAGCACGGCGTCGAGCTGGTGGTCGGTGAGGCGGTGCAGCGCCCCCGTCGTCACGACCAGCTGCGGAGGGTGTCCGGGCATCCACCAGGCGTCCGGGTACTCGTCCTCCAGTACCAGCATGGGCCCGCGGGTCGCCGGCAGCCCGGCCGGCAGCTCCGGTGCCCGCTCACGCAGGTGGGCGCGGGTCCGGTCGCGGCGCCGCCGGGCCTCGACCAGTTCCCGGGCGAGCATCGCCGTCGTCCATGCGGCCCCGCAGGCCAGCAGGACCGTGAGGGCGACCGCCCAGGCGGGTGCGACGGAGAGGTCGTACGCGGCGGTGACCGCCGGCGGCGCCGGCGCGAACACCCGGTCGCGCACGGTGTGGAAGACGGCTGCCGCGCCCAGGACCAGCGCGGCCAGGCAGCACATCAGCACGGTCGCGACCAGACACTGCCACACCCACAGCGCGACCACCGGTTCCCGCTCGGGCCACAGGGCACGCACCAGCGCACGCGGCGCGGGCACCGCGGCCGTCAGAGCGACGGCGCTCAGCAGGAGCAGGCAGACGGTCATGCCGGGGCTCCGTTTCCTGATCGGAGAGGCGTGCGGGCGATGCGTGGTGCGGGGTGATGCGCCGTTGCGCCAGAAGGTGCGGGCGCCGACGCATCACGCGGTGCGCGTGCGGGCACATCGCATGGTGCGTGTCCCGTCAGTATGACGGCGCGGGGCGCTGTGAGTCAGGTGTCGACGACGATCCGGGCGCCCTTGTCCTCCGGCCCCGGCGAACTCGCCCGTCCCTGCCTCCGCAACGACTGTCGTACCGTCGCGTGCACCTCCTCGGCCCTGGATCCCACCGTCGTCACCCCGCCACGATCCGCCCGCTGACCTCGCCGAGTCCCACCCGGCTCCCGCCCGGCCCCGGTGCCCACGCCGACAGCGTCACCACGTCGTCGTCCTCCAGGTAGGCCCGCTTCCCGTTAGGGAGTTCGAGGGGATCCCGCCCGTTCCAGGTCAGCTCCAGCAGCGACCCGCGCTGTCCGGGCTCCGCGCCGCTCACCGTGCCGGAGCCGTACAGGTCGCCGGTGCGCAGCGAGGCGCCGTTGACGGTCATGTGGGCGAGTTGCTGGGCGGCGGTCCAGTACATGGTGGAGAACGGCGGCTCGGACACCACCTCACCGTTGATCGCGATCGACATCCGCAGGTCGTAACCCGAGGGCTCCTCCGCCGAGTCGTCGAGGTACGGCAGCAGCGGGTGGGTCCGCTTCGGCGGGGCGACCCGCGCGTCCTCCAGCGCCTCCAGCGGGGTGACCCACGCCGAGACCGAGGTGGCGAACGACTTGCCGAGGAACGGGCCGAGGGGGACGTACTCCCAGGCCTGAATGTCCCGCGCGGACCAGTCGTTCAGGAGCGTGAGCCCGAAGACGTGATCCCTGAAGTCGCCGAGTGCGACCGGCCGCCCCTGCTGCGACGGCGTGCCCACGACGAAGCCGACCTCGGCCTCGATGTCCAGCCGCGCCGACGGGCCGAACACCGGCGCCGGATCCGAGGGCGCCTTGCGCTGCCCCGACGGCCGTACGACGTCCGTGCCCGACACCACGACCGTGCCCGCGCGGCCGTGGTAGCCGATCGGCAGATGCTTCCAGTTGGGGGTGAGCGGTTCGGCGGCGTCGGGGCGGAAGATGCGGCCGGCGTTCCGGGCGTGGTTCTCGGAGGCGTAGAAGTCGACGTAGTCGGCGACCTCGAAGGGGAGGTGCAGGGCCACCGACGACAGCGGGTGGAAGAGGGGCTCGAGGGCCTCGCGGTGCGCGGGCACCGTCACCCAGGCGGTCAGGGCACGCCGTACGTCCGACCAGGTGGTGCGGCCCGCGGCCAGCAGCGGGTTGAGGGTGGGCCGGGCCAGCAGGGAGGCGTACGGGGAGCCGAGCGAGAGGGCTGCGGCGCCGGCGTCGAGGATGTGGTCGCCGAGGCGGACGCCGACCCTCCGGTCGGTGCTCTCGGAGGTCGAGAACACGCCATACGGAAGGTTGTGCGGGCCGAAGGGGTCGTCCTCGGGGACCTCGAAGGGGGGCAAGGGGGGCATGGGGTGGCTGCCTCGCTCTCATCCGTGCCGCGCAGGGCCGCCCATGTGGCGGCATTGCCATGGCGTTGCGCGGCGTTCCATGTGGTCGCGCCACACGTTACGGGTGAGTTGGCTGTCGTGGCAGTGTCTAAAGAGTTCGCAATGTCCGAATAGGCCTTGTCGGAGGGGGCAATTCCGGCTTAGCGTCCTTTGGGGGACACGGACGGGGTGGGTCCGGTCCGTAGAGGGGGACACGTGGGGGGACCCGTGGCCAGGAACACCGTCAGCGTGCCGTTCGAGGCGGACCGCGACGTGCCCGGCCTGATCGTCAAATTCGGCGACTATCCGCTGCACCACGGCGGGGTCGGCGCGATTCGCAGCCTGGGCCGTCTGGGCATTCCCATGTACGCGATCACGGAGGATCCGTACACACCGGCGGCCTCGTCCCGTTATCTCAAACGGGCGTTCGTGTGGCCGACAACAGGCGCCGAGGAACCGGATCACCTGGTCGAGGGACTGCTGCGGATCGGCCGCCGCATCGGCCGTCCGACCGTGCTGATCCCCACCGACGAGGAGGCCGCCGTCCTGATCGCCGAGCATCAGGACGCGCTCGGCGACCGTTTCCTCTTCCCGCGCGTGGAGCCGGAACTGCCCCGCCGCCTGGCGAGCAAGCAGGGCCTGCACGAACTGTGCGTCGAGCACGGCATCCCCAGCCCGTCGGCGGCCTTCCCGGAGTCGTACGACGAGATCGTCGACTTCGCGGAGAAGGCCCGCTTCCCGATCGTGGCCAAGAACCGTGAGGCGTTCGTCCGGCGCAAACAGCCCGCCGTCAACGGCACGACGCGGATCGCCACCCGCGAGGGTCTGCTCACGCTCGCCCGTGACTGGGGCACCCATCCGGGTGTCATCCTCCAGGAGTACCTGCCGAGGGAGGAGGCCGAGGACTGGATCGTGCACGCCTACTTCGACGCCGACTCCACCCCGCGCGCCCTGTTCACCGGCGTCAAGGTGCGTTCCTGGCCGCCGCACGCGGGCATGACCGCGAACGCATACGTCGTCGACAACCCGGAACTCGCCGACCTCGCCGCACGTTTCATCAAACAGATCGGCTTCACCGGCATCATCGACCTCGATCTGCGCTTCGACCGGCGCGACGGGCAGTACAAGCTGCTCGACTTCAACCCGCGCATGGGCGCCCAGTTCCGGCTCTTCGAGAGCGAGTCGGGGGTGGACGTCGTCCGCGCCATGCACCTGGACCTGACCGGGCGCCGCGTTCCGGAGGGGGAACAGCGCGCCGGCCACCGGTACGTCGTGGAGAACATCGACCTGCCCGCCCTCCTCGCCTACCGCCGCAGCGGCTATACGACACCGCACGCGCCGCGGCGGCCGAGCGGGACCGAGCTGGCCTGGCTCGCGGGTGACGACCCGCTGCCGTTCGTCACGATGCTCGCCCGTTTCGTGCGTCCGGGTGCGAAGCACCTCTACCAGCTGTGGCGCACCAACCGCCGCGGCTCCAGCACCTCCACGAAGTAGGCATCACGTCCTGGGGAGGGACTTCGTGATCGAACCGGTGGCAGTCATAGGTGCCGGACCCTTCGGCCTGTCCACCGCCGCCCATCTGAGGGCGCGCGGCATCCCCGTCCGGGTCTTCGGCGACCCCATGGTCAGCTGGCGCGACCACATGCCCGCCGGGATGATCCTGAAGTCCACCCCGGCCGCCTCCAGCCTCGACTGCCCGCAGCGCGGGCACACCCTCGCCGACTACTGCGACGCGGCGGGCATCCGCAGACTGGTGACCGACGAGGACATCATTCCGGTGGAGACCTTCATCGGCTACGGCGAGTGGTACCAGCAGAAGCTGGTGCCCGAGCTGGAACGGGTCCGGGTGGTCTCCGTCGGCCGGCACAAGCCGACCGGCTTCGAACTCAAGCTGGACTCGGGGGAGTTGTTCACCGCCCGCGCGGTCGTCGTCGCCACCGGCCTGTCGGGTCTCGCCCGCCTCCCCGCGGAGCTCGGCAAGGCGGCGGTGGACGGCCCCGCGGGGCCGGTCTCGCACTGCTCCCAGCACCACGACCTCACCCGCTTCTCCGGCCGGGAACTGATCGTCGTCGGCGCCGGGCAGTCCGCGCTGGAGACGGCAGCCCTGGCGGCCGAGGCGGGCGCCCAGGTCCGGGTGGTCTCGCGCGGGCGTGGCAAGGTCGCCTTCGGCGCACCGCCCTGGGACCAGCCGAAGCTGCGCCCGGAGTCGCCGTTCGGCCGGGCCTGGTCACTGTGGGCGCTCAGCTACTACCCGCACCCCTACCGCTACCTCCCGGCAAAGACCCGCCACTACCTGGTCCGCCGGGTCCTCGGCCCGCTCGGCGCCTGGTGGCTGCGCGACCGCTTCGAAGGCAAGGTCCAGGTGCACGAGGTCGCCGCCGTGACCGGCGCCGACATCTTTGACGGCGCCCCGGTCCTCACCGTCCGCACTCACGACGGCGGCACCGACCGCCTCACCGCCGACCATGTCATCGCCGCCACCGGCTACCGCGTCGACATTGCGGCGATGGACTTCCTCGGCCCCGAACTGCGCACCCGCGTCGCGGTCAGCCGCGGCGCCCCGAAACTCGGTGCCGGATACGTCTCCTCCGTGCCCGGCCTGTACTTCACCGGCCTGCCGGCGGCGGCGTCGTACGGTCCGGTGATGCGGTTCGTGTGCGGTACGGAGTTCGCCTCACCGCGCCTGGCCAAGCACCTGGCGGCAGCCCACGCCTGACGCCCCGGGCCGGGCCGCCACCCGGCCCCTGCGCTTTCCCTAGGCCTCCTCGGCCGCCCGCTGCCAGGCCACGAACTCCTCGATCGGCTCGGGCGGATTGGCCGCCTCCGTGGCCTCGACCTCCCAGCCCGGGCGGTACATGTCGAAGACCACCACCGGCAGCGGCCGCCCGAGGGCGCTCTCGATCCGGCCCCCGGTGTGCAGGTCCCGGGCCAGCTGTATGCACGTGTCCGCGAAGTGGAGCACCAACAGGTCGGTCCTGACGTCCAGTTCGGCGTCGTCGCCGTCCCCGTCGAACCAGAGTCCGAGCCGCCGGACCTCCTCGGTGTACAGCGTGCCGCCGACCGGGTCCTCGGGACAGTTGCCGAGCATCTCGAAGCCGTCGAGGAGCCAGCACGCGTAGTTCCAGCGGGCCTCGCCCGGATCCTCGGGAGACAGTTCGGCCTCGTACTGGGTCTCGGTGTTGTAGCCGATCGCCACATACGGTCTGCGGTAGTCGTCGTCGACACGCCAGATACGGAACGACAGCGCGTAGATCTCGGACCGCAGCTCCTGCGGGAACCGCTCCAGCACACCGGTCGCCGCCTCCAGCAGATGCGCCCGGAAGTCCTCCCGCTCGTCCGTCACCACGCACGCCCCCGTCAGATCGGTGCAATCAACTCACCGAAAACGTAACGCGCCCCACTGACAACATCCCCATCACCGAAGCAGCGGGCGCCACTTGAGGCTGAAACGCACAGTGAGTCCCAGGGGCGTGCTGTCCGTATTCTCTGATCATGGTCGCTCCCTCCCCGTACTCACTGATCGCCACCGACCTGGACGGCACGCTGCTGCGCGGCGACGACACCCTCTCGGAACGGTCGCTCGCGGCGCTCGCGCGGGCCGGCCGGGCCGGCGCCCGGCACCTTGTGGTGACCGGCCGCCCCGCGCCGAGAGTGCGCCCGCTTCTCGACGACCTCGGCTGCACGGGACTCGCGGTCTGCGGCCAGGGCGCGCAGCTGTACGACGCCGGAGCTGACCGGCTGCTGTGGTCGGTCACCCTGGACCGGGAGCTGGCGGAGACCGCGCTCGGCAAGATCGAGGCCGAGGTCGGCCAGGTGTACGCGGCCGTCGACCAGGACGGCGTGGACGGGCTCACGCTCATCGAGCCGGGCTATCTGATGCCCCACCCCACGCTGCCCGCGCTGCGCGTCGACCGGCGTGACGACCTGTGGTGCGCGCCCATCAGCAAAGTGCTGCTGCGCCACCACACCCTGTCCGACGACGAACTGGCGACGACCGCGCGCTCGGTGGTGGGGTCACTGGCGACGGTCACCATGTCGGGGCCGGGAACCGTGGAGCTCCAGCCGTGCGGGGTGACCAAGGCGACCGGGCTCGCACTGGCCGCCGACCAGCTGGGGCTGAGCCCCCAACAGGCCCTTGCCTTCGGTGACATGCCCAACGACATCCCCATGTTCGACTGGGCGTCCTACGGGGTGGCGATGGCCAACGCCCACCCCGAACTCAAGGCCGTGGCCGATGAGATCACCTTGTCGAACGAGGACGACGGCATCGCCGTCGTCCTCGAAAGACTGTTTCCGTAAGGCCGTTCACGGCCATTGAGCCGTCGAACGAGCCGCCGTGAGCCGTCGGCGGCCCTTCGGCCTCGATCAGTAGGCGCCGTTGACGTTGTCGATCGAGCCGTACCGCGCGGCGGCGTAGTTGCAGGCGGCGGTGATGTTCGCGACCGGGTCGTAGATGTCGTACGACGTGCCCGCCACGTGGTAGGCGTTGAAGGTCGGGTCGATCACCTGGAGCAGGCCCTTGGACGGGATGCCCTTGGCCGCGTTGGAGTCCCAGAGGTTGATGGCCTGCGGGTTGCCGGACGACTCGCGGATCACGTTGCGGTAGATGCCGTTGTAGGAGCCGGGGATGTGCTTCTCGGCCATGATCGCGAGCGACTCGCGGATCCAGCCGTCGAGGTTGTTCGGGTACCCGGCGAGTGTCGTCGAGGCCGTCGTGCCGGAGGTTGCGGTGGTGGCGGAGGCGGCGGTCGCACCCATGAGCGGGAGGGCGAGCACGGCGGCGCCGGTGCCCACGACGGTGAGCGTGCGGGCAATGCGGGTGCGGCGGGACTGGGCGGCAGCAGGCATGTCGAAGTTCCTCTCCGTCGCCTGCGAGGTGAGCTGTCGGGTTCGGGCTCGGGGAGTGCCCGGCCGCGCCGCCCGAAGGCGATGCGACTTCACCCCTAGCCGTTCCGGAACGACGTCTGTCAGTGACGTCGGCCGCCCGGTCCGGCGACTTACCTGGTTCCCCCGCTCCTGCCGTACGAATGAACTCGTCGATGGGTTACGACGGGCGGCGGCAGGATTAGGCGTCCGCCCGGCGAGCCGGAACGTATGCGAGAGCACATGTCCGAAACAAGCCCTGGAATCACACAACACACCCATTGACCTCCCTCTGAGGCGTATGGGGTGCTTGATCCTTTGCGGCTGCCAAGCCTCAACTCACCCACGGGGGAAGGAAAGAAAGGGGCGAGTTGCGATATCTGCGGCATTGGGCCCACGTGACCCACTTCACTAAATCGCAATTACGGCAAATCAGACATGACGGATTCTGGAAATCCGTTTTTCCAGACATCAACAGAAAAGCGCCCCGCCGTCATCCCTGTCGCGCCCTCTGCGGGTCACCCCGCTCGGGGTGTCGAAGTGGCCCGCGATGCGGGAGAGTTCACCTATTGTCCGAATTGTCATTTTAAGGTGAATTTCGGACCAATGGGGATGAGTGGGTCGCCTCGCTCGGGTGCGGATCGGTGACGAATGGCCGTTCGTCGATCGCTTACGTCTCCAGCGCGTCCTCCGTGAACACCGTGCTCTCCGGTGCGCGCGCGTGTCGCCCGGCCCGACGGCTTCGGCCGCGCCGGCTCTCGGGGTGGCTGATGGGGCCAAGGTCCGGAAGGGTGTAGGGAGTTCGAATGCGTGCGTGATTCTGGTCACGTTCGGGGCTGGGCTCGTCGACCCCTCCGTTCGCACGGCCGCCGGGCGGGGTGGCTGCCCGTCCTCGCAAGTCCACCGTGAGGGCGGAACCTCCGTCGTCGTGCGGGTCGTTCTCATGGCGGTCGCCCGTGGACCGGCCTGCGGCGACCGTCTCGACGGGCTCGACCGCTTCGGGTGTCGGCGCCGCAATCCGGAGGGGGTGCGGCCTTCCCGGGGGATGCCGGCAGTCCTGTCGCGCCACCGATGCGCGACCGGTGTGCCGGCGGCCGCTCGGCGGCCGTGCTCCCGTCCGCGGGGCTCTCGGTGCTCGGCGAGTCGGCGGGGGAGGTGCTGGAGCGGAGCGGATGCGGATTCCTCCGTCCGTGCGCGCCATGCGCGCGTAGGGGCGAGGTTCCGTCGGCCAATGGGGGCGGAGGTCGTTGTGTGTGATCCCGTAGAGGAAGGACGTGCGGATGGGTGTCATGTGCCCCTGCCGGTGCCGGTGCCGGTGCCGGATCCGGTACCGGATCGGGACACGGCCTATGCCTCGGTTCGAGACAACTATCAGCACTTCCTGTTAAGTCAGTGGATGTCATGTCATATCGGATGATCAGAAACATACCGGTCGTGATCCGATAGCGCCCGGGGTGTAACCGTGGGCGCTATCGGTGATCGAAACCTGACCGGATACGCTGACTTGAGTGATGGCAGCGACCTATCGACAAACCGTGTAAGCGCCAGTGGACACCAGCAGACAGGAGACCCCTCGTGACCGTCGGGCCGTTCGGGCTGAGCGTGCGGGACCAGGCTCTGGAAGCCGATGTCCAGGCCGGATTGACGGCTGTCGAGGAAGGCTTGCTAGAAGCCACCAAAAGTGAGGTCCCGTTCATCACGGAGGCCGCGCAGCACCTCGTGCGGGCCGGCGGGAAGCGGTTCCGGCCGCTGCTCGTGATGCTCGCCGCGCAGTTCGGCGACCCGTACGCGCAGGGCGTCGTGCCGTCGGCCGTCGTCGTCGAGCTCACCCACCTGGCCACGCTGTACCACGACGATGTCATGGACGAGGCCTCCGTGCGGCGTGGTGTCGACAGCGCCAACACGCGCTGGGGCAACTCGGTCGCCGTCCTCACCGGTGACTTCCTCTTCGCCCGGGCCTCGCAGATCCTCGCCGACCTCGGGCCCGAGGCGG
This sequence comes from Streptomyces sp. NPDC101234, assembly GCF_044767525.1. Taxonomy (NCBI): domain Bacteria; kingdom Bacillati; phylum Actinomycetota; class Actinomycetes; order Kitasatosporales; family Streptomycetaceae; genus Streptomyces; species Streptomyces sp. NPDC101234. The sequence continues at coordinate 210,634 of NZ_JBIWOA010000014.1, forward strand.
TCCGGGTCCAGGCCCTCGCGTTCGAACGGCTGGTGACCGGCCAGATCCTGGAGACGGCCGGCCCGTCGGACGGCCGGGATCCGGTCGACCACTACCTCGACGTGCTAGGCGGCAAGACCGGCTCGCTGGTGGCGGTCTCCTGCCGCTTCGGCGCGATGATGTCCGGAGCCGACGAGACGGTCGTGGACGTCCTCACCCAGTACGGCGAACGACTCGGCGTCGCCTTCCAGCTCGCCGACGACGTCCTGGACATCGCCTCCGACTCCCACGAGTCCGGCAAGACCCCGGGCACGGACCTCCGTGAGGGCGTCCCCACGCTTCCGGTGCTACGGCTGCGGGAGCAGGCGGCGCGGCTGGGGCTGGCCGAGGACATCGCGCTGTGCGAGCTGCTGGACTCCGACCTCACGGACGACACGCGGCACGCGGAGGCCCTGGCGGCGCTGCGGGTGCACCCGGCACTGGAGCATGCGCGCCGGGACACGGTCCGTTATGCGGAGGAGGCGCGGGCCGCGCTGGCGCCCCTGCCGGAGTGCGACGCGAAGGCGACGCTCCTGGAACTGTGCGACGCGGTGGTGCACCGGGCAGGCTGATCCCGCCCGCCGCCCGCCGCCCGCCGCCCGCCGCCCGCCGCCCGCCGCCCGCCGCCCGCCTCGCCGAGTTGGAACACGATGGGCGTTTTGTGACCTACGTCACATTCCTGGACTGAGTCCAATCTGGGACCTGTTCCGTATCTCACCGCAGAGGCCGACGCAGGGGGCGTCGGCTGCCACAGGGGGAGAAAACGGAATCATGGTCGTCAACGCAACGCGTCGCAGGTCCCTCGTCGCCGCCGCCATCGCCGTGACCGCTCTCGGCGGTGTCGCCGTCCCGGCATCCGCAGCAACCGGCCACAGCTACGCCGGCCACAGCTCCACCGACTCCGTCGTTCTCGCCGCCGGCCTGCGCGGCGCAAACGAGGTGCCCGTCGCCGGCGGCCCCGCCGTCGGGGACAAGGACGGCGCGGCGCTGGAGCTCATCCAGGTCAAGGGGGACAAGGTGACCGTCGCCGTGACCTGGCGCGGCACCGGCAGGCCGACCGACCTGCACATCCATCAGGGCGCCAAGGGCACCAACGGCGGCGTGAAGATCGACTTCGGGAAGCTGCTGAAGAAGGTCAAGGGCCACAGTGTCACCGGCAGCGTCAAGGTCACCGACAAGGCCCTGCTCAAGCAGCTCACCACCGACCCCGGTGCCTTCTACGCCAACCTGCACACCGCCGGGTTCCCCGGCGGAGCCGTCCGCGGCCAGCTGCACGCCGTCACCACCGTCTCCGACCTCAAGGACGGCGCCTTCCAGGCCTCCGTCGTCACGGGCAAGCAGATCTACGAGTGCAAGGCCGCCGCCGACGGGAGCTACGCCTTCGCCCAGCGTGACGTCAGCGCCAAGCTCGGCGGCGGTATCCGGCACTCCTTCGTCGCGCCCAACTCCGGCACCCCGCAGTGGAACGCACCCGACGGCAGTGCGGTCACCGGAGCCGTCCTGACCAAGACGCCGAACGGTGACGGCAACATCCCCGAGCTCGACCTCAAGGCCACCCGGTCCGGCAAGAAGCACGGACTGCTCGCGCACACCGGCGAGATCCTGCGCCTGAACACCGTCGGCGGCGTCGCCCCGGCCGGTTCCTGCACCCCGGGTGCCGTCACCGCCGTTCCGTACCGCGCCGACTACGTGTTCGTGCAGCAGTACTGAGCAAACGGACGAGCCGCAGGAGGCGCCTTCGCCGCACGACCCCTACGGGTCGGAGGGGGCGTCTCCACCCTCGTGTCATACCGCAGTCGTACGTGGAGTTGGCTCCCCGGTCTGACGCTTGTGAGCCTCGGATTTGGTGAGATGGAAACCACGGAAATCACCACCACTCACCGATTCGGGTGAGAATGGCGGCTCAGGGTGGGACACGTGCGAGGACGGCCGCCGCCGACGACGGAGGTAAGGCACACATGGCACCGTACGAATCCGACGACAGCACGGGGGCCGCGCAGGCCGACGACGAGCTGCGTGCCGAGCGGCGGCGCAAGGCCGCGCGGTACGTCGTCCCGGTCGCGGTAGTGGGGGTGGCCGCGGCGACGATCGGCCTGGTTCCGGCGCTCGCCGACTCCGGTGACCCCAACCTGCCGAAGATCACCGCTCAGGAACTCATCAACAAGATCGCCAAGTCGGACGTGCAGCAGCTGTCCGGCACGGTGAAGATCAGCACCGACCTCGGCCTGCCCGACCTGGGCGGTCTGGAGAGCAGCCTGCTGTCCGGCGCGACGCAGGGCAGCGGCGACGGTTCGTCCGCCGACCCGTCGGCCAAGCTCACCGAGCTGGCCTCCGGCACGCACACGCTGCGCGTCGCCGCCGACGGCCCCGAGAAGCAGAAGGTGTCGCTGCTGGAGAGCGGCGCCGAGTACAGCCTCATCCACAACGGCACGAACGTGTGGGGCTACGACAGCAAGTCCAACGAGGTCTACCACTCCACCGTCGCCGACTCCGGCAAGGCCGAGCGGCACGAACCCCCGGCCACGCCCAAGGACTTCGCCGACGAGATCCTCAAGTCGGTCGACGACACCACCTCGGTGACGGTCGACGGCACCGCCCAGGTCGCCGGCCGCGACGCCTACCGCCTGGTCATCAAGCCCAAGCAGTCCGGTACGACGGTCGGCGCGATCAGCATCGCGGTGGACGCCAAGACCGGCACCCCGCTGAAGTTCACCCTCACCCCGTCGAGCGGCGGTGCGGCCGTGATCGACGCCGGCTACACCCAGGTCAGCTTCGCCGAGCCGGCAGCTTCGACCTTCGAGTTCACCCCGCCCAAGGGCGCCAAGGTGACCGAGGGCGACGAGACCGGCAAGGCCGGCGGGAACGGCAAGGCCGATGGGTGGGACAAGGGCGGCAAGCCCTCCGAAGCACCCGACCACGGCTCCGCGAAGGGCCTCGGCAAGGACGGCTTCGACGTCCTCGGCAAGGGCTGGAACTCCATAGCCGTCCTCGACAGCGGCAGCAAGGGCGGCCTGCCCACCGGCTCCGCCTCCGGCAGCGGCGACCTGAGCGGCATCCTCGGCTCGCTCGGCGACCCGGTCTCCGGCAAGTTCGGCAAGGGCACCGTCTTCTCCACCCGGCTGATCAACGCCCTGATCACCGACAACGGCAAGGTGTACGTCGGCGCGGTGGACAAGGCCGCGCTGGTCAAGGCGGCGAACGCGGGGTAGCGCAGGGCGGCGCGGGTACCGCACGTACCCTTTGCCGCAGGACGAATCGAGGGAGCCGATGGACCAACCGTCCGCCACGGAACGGGAGCCGGAGGAACCGGGGGACTCGGAGCAATCCGGGGGCTCCGGGGACGACGCAGCGGCGAGCGCGAGCGTCATCGACACCCGCGGCCTCACCAAGCGCTACCGCGGCGGACAGCTCGCCGTGGACGGTCTCGACCTGACCGTCCCGGCGGGCAGCGTCTTCGGCTTCCTCGGCCCCAACGGCTCCGGCAAGACCACCACCATCCGCATGCTGATGGGCCTGATCGAGCCCACTTCGGGCACGGCCCGCGTCCTGGGCCGCCCCATGCCGCGCGCCTCCCGTGCCGTACTGCCGCACGTCGGCGCCCTCATCGAGGGCCCGGCCCTGTACGGCTTTCTCTCCGGCCGCGACAACCTGCTCCGGTACGACGCCGCCGACCCGACCGCCGACCCGCGCACCCGGCGCGCCCGCGTCGAGACCGCGCTGGACAGGGTGGGCCTGACGGCGGCCGCCGCGAAGAAGGCCAGGGCCTACTCCCTCGGCATGAAGCAGCGCCTGGGCCTGGCCGCCGCACTGCTCCAGCCCCGTAAGCTGCTGGTCCTGGACGAACCGACCAACGGCCTCGACCCCCAGGGCATGCGGGAGATCCGTTCCCTGGTGCGGGAGCTGGCCGCGGACGGCACCACCGTCTTCCTCTCCTCCCACCTCCTCGACGAGATCGAACAGGTCTGCACCCACGCGGCCGTGATGGCCCAGGGCCGCCTGATCACCCAGGGCGCGGTGGCCGACCTGGCGGCCGGGGCGCGCGGCCGGCTCGTGGTCACCACCCCGGACACCGGGGAGGCGGCCCGGGTGCTCAAGGAACAAGGCGTCGCGGACGTCGTCGCCGCCGAGGACCGGGTGACCGGCGAGCCGCCCGAGCGCGACCTCGCCGAGGTGAACGCGGCGCTCGTCGCGGCCGGCGTCCGGGTCCGGGGCTTCGTGCTCGAACGGGCCTCGCTGGAGGACGCGTTCGTGGCGCTGACCGGGGAGGGCTTCGATGTCGCAGGCTGACGTGGCGGTCGCAGAAGGAGCGGCAGGAGCAGCAGGAACGGCCGTACGGCCCAGCCCGCTGTGGACTCTCGGTCTGCTGCGCAGCGAACTGGTCACCACCCTCCGACGCTGGCGCACCCTCGCACTGCTGGGTGTGCTGGCGGCGGTGCCGATCCTGGTCGGTATCTCCGTGAAGATCGAGACGAGCGGTGACGGCCAGGCGGGCCGGGGCGGCGGCGGGGGCCCGGCGTTCATCTCGCAGATCACCAACAACGGACTGTTCCTGGTGTTCACGGCACTGGCCGCGACCCTCCCGTTCTTCCTGCCGATGGCCGTCGGCGTGGTGGCCGGGGACGCGATCGCGGGCGAGGCCAACGCGGGCACCCTGCGCTACCTGCTCGTCGCCCCCGCGGGCCGCACCCGCCTGCTGCTCACCAAGTACGCGACGACGATGGCCTTCTGCCTGCTCGCCACCCTGGTGGTGGCCGCCTCCGCCCTCGCCGTCGGCGCGCTCCTCTTCCCGCTCGGCGGGCTGACGACGATCTCGGGCACCCAGATCTCGTTCACCGAGGGCCTCGGCCGCGCCCTGCTGATCGCCCTGGTGGTCGCAGCGTCCCTGACGGGCATAGCCGCCCTCGGCCTGTTCGTCTCCACCCTCACCAACAGTGGTATCGCGGCGATGGCGACCACTGTCGGTCTGCTCATCACCGTCCAGATCCTCGACCAGATCCCCCAGCTGCACGCGCTCCAGCCGTATTTCTTCTCCCACTACTGGCTGTCCTTCGCCGACCTGATGCGCGACCCCGTCTACTGGGACGACCTGGTCAAGAACCTGGAGCTGCAGGCCCTGTACGCGGCGGTGTTCGGTTCGGCGGCCTGGGCGCGGTTCACGACGAAGGACATCACCGCGTAGCGGAGCCGGCCTGCTGGTGGGGGAAGCGGGCCAGGGGCGCGTCCTGGGTGAAGAACTCCTTGGCCCGCGCCAGCGCCTCGGTGTCCTTGAGTACGTCCCCCCGTGCGCTGCCGTTGCCCAGCAACACCCCGCCGAATCGCATCCCCATGTACGCGGCGGAGTTGTTCAGGAGGCCGGTGTACGGGTCGGCGACCGACGGCTCGCGGTCGGCCAGTACGGCCACGCCCCACAGGGTGCGCCCGGCCAGGGTCGCCTTGAAGTCGACGCCGGGGGTGCGCAGCCAGCCCGACCAGTAGTCCAGGTAGCGCTTGGCGAGGCCGGAGACCGAGTACCAGTACACCGGCGAGGCGATCACGATGTCGGTCGCCGCGAGCGTGGCGTCGAGCAGCAGACCGGCGTTGGTGTGCGAGGGGGCGCGCACATGGTCGCTGTCGCGCCGCAGGTCGGCGAAGTCCGGCAGCGGATACTCGGCGAGGCTGATCCACCGCTGTTCGACGTCCTCGGGCAGTTGCTCGGCGGCTCTGCGGGCCAGGAGTTCGGTGTTGCCGTCCGTCCGGGCGCTGCCCAGCACGAACAGGAAACGGCGCGTCATGAATCCCCCACGGTGAACGACGTGCGCAAATGAATACGCATGCACTATATGTGCGTGCAACTAAATCTCCAAGGGGGTCTGCGACTCACCCTCCTTCGTTCCTGGTGCGAGGCTGTGACGTCGCGGTGACGCGGGAGCCGCGCCGAGCGGAGAGACTGGGGCGTACGCACGGGTACGACCGGACGGCGACGCCGGGGGAATGAGGGCCGATGTCCCGACTCAGCAGCAAGGAGCAGCGGGAAGTCCAGGAAGCGGGGTGCCCGGTACCGGTCGACGTCCGGGTGGCCGACCGCGCCGCGTCCGTGGACGGCGTACCGCTGCTGACGGGTCCCGGTGAGGAACCCCAGCACGCGGTCCTCAACCACCTCCACCACCTTGCCCGCACCACCGGCCGCCCGGTCCTCGCCACCGTCCACGACACCCGCATCGGCTATGTCGTCTCCCTTCAGGTGAACCTGGACGGCTCCAGCACCTTCACCAGTGACCCGGTACGGATGGCCGCACCGGCCGAACCGAAGGAACCCGCTCCGGCGTTCCCCCTGCGGGCCGTACCGGCACCGCCCGCCTCGTCCGTCCCGGCCGTACCGGGACCGCCGGCCCCGCTGCCCGTATCGCCCGTGCCGGCCCCGCCCGCACCAGGCACCGTCCAGGTGCCCACCGGTGTCTTCGGCCCGCCGCCTGTCATGAGCATCCCGGCCTCAGTCCCGGCCCCGGCTCCGGCCTCAGTCCCGGCCCAAGCCCCCGTCACCCCCGACGAGCCGGTCCTCGACCGTGACCCCGACCCCAGGCCCACCCCCGCCCGCGGGTTCGACGCGGTCGCCGAGGAGGTGCTCGGGGACGAGCCCGTCACCGTGACGGCGGAGGGGGCCGCGCTGCTCACCGAGCCGATGGCGCGGATCAACGAGGCCGTCCGGGCGGGCCGTATCGAGGCGGCGGCCGAGCTCGCGGAAGGAACCGTCGCCGAGGCGTCCGCGGTCCTCGGCGACCGCCACACCGAGGTGCTGCACCTGCGTGAGCTGACCGCGTACATCGCCTATCTGGCGGGCGACCCGCTGCGCGCCTTCCATCTCTCCCTCGACCTGGCCCGGCAGCGCCGGCAGGCGCGGGACGGCGAGGGGGCGTACGGCAATGTGCGCAGCGCGGCCACCGCCTGGCGCGCGGTGCGCGACCCGGAGCACGGGCTGCGGCTCGGCCGCGACCTGATCGACCTGTGGACGCAGCTCACCACCGAGGACGGCCCGGCGGCCGGTGACATGGACGAACTGGAGTCGGCCCGGGCCCGCATGACCCGCCTCACGGAACGCGCCCGCCGCGCGGCCGAGAACGGTTAGGCGCTCACTGCACGCAGAACTCGTTGCCCTCCGGGTCGGCCATCACGGTCCATGCGCCGGCCGGCTCGGACACATGCCGCACCACGGCCGCCCCCAGCCCCTCTAGGCGTGTCACCTCGTCCGCCCGCTGCCCCTCCCCGGCGTGCAGGTCGACATGGAGCCGGTTCTTGCCGGACTTGGCCTCAGGCACCCGCTGGAACAGCAGCCGCCGCCCGAGGCCCATGCCGCGCTCCTCGTCGTACGGATCGTCCGGATGCCGTACGGCGATCAGGTCACGGAAGGCGGCACGGCCGTGGTACTCGACGGTGGCCGCGCCGGACAGCGCGCCCAGCTCCAGCAGGCGTTCGACGAACACGCTGTTGTCCTCGGCCACGTAGTGCAGCGCGGCGGCCCAGAAGTCGGCCTGTGCGTGCGGATCGCGGGCGTCGATGACGAGCTTCCAGTGCAGGGGTGCGGGCGTCTGCGTCATGCCGCCCACTTATAGCCGACGGCCGGGGACCTCACACCTGACTTGCGGGAGTCTCCGTGGCGGGCGCGGCCGGACGTGGTACGGGCGCCGTCGCCAGGGCACGCGCCGACCGGCGGGCGGTGCGCAGCGCGTCCCAGGTGAGCAGGGAGAGGGCGAGCCAGACCAGCGCGAAACCGGCCCAGCGCTCAGCGGGCATGGCTTCGTGGAAGTAGAGGATGCCGCAGAGGAACTGGAAGACCGGCGCGAGGTACTGCAGCAGGCCGAGCGTGGAGAGCGGGACGCGGATCGCGGCGGCGCCGAAGCAGACCAGCGGGACGGCGGTGACGATGCCGGTGGAGGCGAGCAGGGCCGCGTGCCCGGTGCCGTGGTCGAGGAAGCTGGACTCGCCGTGGGTGGTCAGCCAGAGCAGATAGCCGAGCGCGGGCAGGAACTGGATCGCGGTCTCCGCCGCGAGTGACTCGATGCCGCCGAGGTTGACCTTCTTCTTGACGAGTCCGTAGGTGGCGAAGGAGAAGGCGAGGGTGAGGGAGATCCACGGCGGCTGCCCGTAGCCGACGGTCAGTACGACCACGGAGGCGAGACCGACGCCCACCGCCGCCCACTGCGCGGGCCGCAGCCGCTCCTTCAGCAGCAGCACGCCCATGGCGATGGTCACCAGGGGGTTGATGAAGTAGCCGAGCGAGGCCTCGACGACGTGCCCGGCGTTCACGGCCCAGATGTAGACGCCCCAGTTGACGGTGATCACGGCGGCGGCGACCGTCACCAGAGCCAGTCTGCGCGGCTGCCGAAGCAGTTCGCCGGCCCAGGCCCAGCGTCGTACGAAGAGCAGCGCGACGGCGACGAAGGCCAGGGACCACACCATCCGGTGGGCCAGGATCTCCACCGAACCGGCGGGCTTCAGCAGCGGCCAGAAGAGCGGGACCAGGCCCCACATGCCGTAGGCCGCGAAGCCGTTCAGCAGCCCTGCCCGCTGCTCGACCTTCGATATGTCGGCCATCGGCCCTCCTCGTCCCCTGTTTCAGCACTTCGGGACGAAGGTAGCGCCGCGAACCCCTGTCTGTCATGGCCGTATCGGCATACGGTCATGACAGACAGGGGTGGGGGTGTCCGCGCAGGTCAGCCCTTGAGCGCGGCGGCGACGGCCTCGGAGATCGGCGAGGTCGGACGGCCGGTCAGCCGGGAGAGGTCACCGGAGTCGACGACCAGCTCGCCCTTGGCGATCGACGCGTCGACCTCGACCAGGATCCCGGCGAACATCTCGGGGACGCCGGCGCCGGTGAGGATGCCTTGGAGCACCTCGCCGGGCACGGAGTTGTAGGCGATGTCCTTGCCGGTCTGCGCGGCGATCTCGGCCGCGTACTCGGCGAAGCCCCAGGCGACGTCGCCGCCCAGCTCGTACGTCTGGTTCTCGTGGCCCTCACCGGTCAGCACGGCGACCGCGGCGGCCGCGTAGTCGGCGCGGGAGGCCGAGGAGACCCGGCCCTCACCGGCGGCCGCGACGACGGCGTTGTGCTCCAGGACCGGGGCGAGGTTCTCGGTGTAGTTCTCGTGGTACCAGCCGTTGCGCAGCAGGGTGTAGGGCAGGCCGGAGGCGAGCAGCGCCTCCTCGGTGGCGCGGTGGTCGTCCACCAGCGAGGCGTGCAGGCTGCCCGGGGCGCTGGTGTAGGCGAGCAGGGCCACGCCGGCCGCCTTGGCGGCGTCGATGACGACCTTGTGCTGGGCGGGGCGGCCCTTGTCGAACTCGTTGCCGGAGATCAGCAGCACCTTGTCGCCGGCGGCGAACAGGCCGTCGAAGGTCTCGGGGGCGTTGTAGTTCGCGACGGCGATCTTCACGCCCTTCGCGGCGAAGTCGGCGGCCTTGGTCTCGTCGCGCACGACGGCGGTGATCTGCTCGGCCGGGACCTTCTCCAGCAACTGCGTCACGACGTGACGGCCGAGGTGTCCGGTGGCTCCGGTGACAACGATGCTCATGGTGTGCGATCTCCTTGTGGGGTTCCGATGTCACTAACCCTAGGAGGTGCGCTAACTGAATGAAAGTACCCACTTTGAAGTAAGGTACTTGCATGCCAGTAAGTACCCATGAGGTCGAGGAGCGCCCCGACACCCATGCCGGGGCGGCCGACAAGCGCGAGAAGTGGAACAACTACGTCGTCGGTGAGGCGATGTGCCCGTACCGCCTGGTCCTGGAGCACGTCACCAGCCGCTGGGGCGTACTGGTCCTGATCCAGCTGCTCGACCGCCCCCACCGCTTCAGTGAACTGCGCCGCGCGATCGGCCGGGTCAGCGAGAAGATGCTCACCCAGACCCTCCAGACCCTCGAACGCGACGGTCTCGTCCACCGCGACGCCAAGCCGGTCATCCCGCCCCGCGTCGACTACTCCCTCACCGGCATCGGCCGTGAGGCGGCCTGTCAGGTGCGGGACCTCGCGCTGTGGACCGAGCGGCGGATGACGGACGTGGAACGGGCCCGGGAGGCCTACGACGAGGCGAAGCGCGCCTGAGACACGGGGCACGCCCGGAACGCGAAGCGGGGCCCGGACGTGGTGTCCGGGCCCTGCCGCGTGGTTGCCGGGGTCAGCCGACGACGGTCCAGGTGTCCCCGCCGGCCAGCAGCGCCGCGAGGTCGCCCTTGCCCTGCTGTTCCACCGCGGTGTCGAGCTGTTCGGACATCTGCGTGTCGTAGACGGGCCGTTCCACCGAGCGGAAGACGCCGACGGGCGTGTTGTGCAGGGTGTCGGGGTCCGCCAGCCGGGACAGCGCGAACGCCGTGGTGGGGGAGGGGGAGTGGGCGTCGTGGACGACGATCTCGGACTCGTTGTCCGGTGTCACGTCGACCACCTTCAGGTCGCCGGTGAGCCGGTCGCGTACGACACCGCGGGCGAGGCCGGCGCCGAAGCGGATGGGCTGCCCGTGCTCCAGGCGGATCATCGCCTCCTCCGCCGTCTGCTTGTCCTTGAGCGCGTCGAAGGCACCGTCGTTGAAGATGTTGCAGTTCTGGTAGATCTCGATCAGGGCCGTGCCCGGGTGGGCGGCGGCCTGGCGCAGCACCTCGGTCAGGTGTTTGCGGTCGGAGTCGATGGTGCGGGCGACGAAGGACGCCTCCGCGCCGATCGCCAGCGACACCGGGTTGAAGGGGGCGTCCAGCGATCCCATCGGTGTCGACTTGGTGATTTTCCCGACCTCGGAGGTCGGTGAGTACTGCCCCTTCGTCAACCCGTAGATGCGGTTGTTGAAGAGGAGGATCTTCAGGTTGACGTTGCGGCGCAGGGCGTGGATGAGGTGGTTGCCGCCGATGGACAGGGCGTCACCGTCACCGGTGACCACCCACACCGACAGATCCCGCCTGCTGGTCGCCAGCCCGGTGGCGATCGCCGGGGCGCGCCCGTGGATGGAGTGCATCCCGTAGGTGTTCATGTAGTACGGGAAGCGGGAGGAGCAGCCGATCCCGGAGACGAAGACGATGTTCTCCTTCGCCAGCCCCAGTTCCGGCATGAACCCCTGCACGGCCGCGAGGATCGCGTAGTCGCCGCAGCCCGGGCACCAGCGCACCTCCTGGTCGGACTTGAAGTCCTTCATGGACTGCCTGCCCTCGGCCTTCGGCACGAGCTGGAGCAGCTGGTTGGTGGCGTCGGTCATGGCATCAGTCATGGATGGCCTCCTTGAGCGCCGCGGCGAGCTGCTCGGCCTTGAACGGCATGCCGTTGACCTGGTTGTACGAATGCGCGTCCACCAGGTACTTCGCCCGGATGAGCAGGGCGAGCTGACCGAGGTTCATCTCGGGGATCACCACCTTGTCGTACCCCGCCAGGACGCTGCCGAGATTCCTCGGGAAGGGGTTGAGGTGGCGCAGATGCGCCTGCGCGATCGCCTCACCGGCCCCGCGCAGCCGCCGTACCGCCGCGGTGATCGGCCCGTACGTCGAGCCCCAGCCCAGCACCAGGACCCGCGCCCCGTCCGGGTCGTCGACCTCGATGTCGGGCACGTCGATGCCGTCGATCTTGGCCTGCCGGGTGCGGACCATGAAGTCGTGGTTAGCGGGGTCGTAGGAGATGTTGCCCGTGCCGTCCTGCTTCTCGATCCCGCCGATGCGGTGTTCGAGACCGGGTGTGCCGGGGACCGCCCACGGCCGGGCCAGGGTCTGCGGGTCGCGTTTGTACGGCCAGAAGACCTCGGTGCCGTCCTCGAGGGTGTGGTTGGGGCCGCTCGCGAACTGCACGCGCAGATCCGGGAGCTCCTCCAGCTCCGGGATGCGCCAGGGCTCGCTGCCGTTGGCCAGATACCCGTCGGACAGGAGCATCACGGGGGTCCGGTACGTCAGCGCGATCCGCGCCGCCTCCAGCGCCGCGTCGAAGCAGTCGGCCGGGGTCCGCGGCGCGATCACCGGGACCGGCGCCTCGCCGTTGCGCCCGAACATCGCCTGCAGCAGATCCGCCTGCTCGGTCTTGGTCGGCAGACCCGTGGACGGGCCGCCGCGCTGGATGTCGACGACCAGCAGCGGCAGCTCCAGCGAGACGGCGAGCCCGACCGTCTCCGCCTTCAGCGCCACACCCGGACCGGACGTCGTCGTCACGGCCAGCGAGCCGCCGAAGGCCGCGCCCAGGGCCGCACCGATCCCCGCGATCTCGTCCTCGGCCTGGAAGGTGCGCACACCGAAGTTCTTGTGCTTGCTCAACTCGTGCAGGATGTCGGAGGCCGGCGTGATCGGGTAGGAGCCGAGGAACAGGGGCAGATCTGCCTGCCGGGACGCGGCGACCAGGCCGTAGGCCAGCGCCAGGTTCCCGGAGATGTTCCGGTACGTGCCGACCGGGAACGCGGTGGTCGCCGGGGCGATCTCGTAGGAAACGGCGAAGTCCTCGGTCGTCTCGCCGAAGTTCCAGCCCGCCCGGAAGGCCGCCAGGTTGGCGTTCATCACCTCGGGCTTGCGGGCGAACTTCTGCTTCAGGAACTTCTCCGTGCCCTCGGTCGGCCGGTGGTACATCCATGACAAGAGGCCGAGCGCGAACATGTTCTTGCTGCGCTCGGCCTCTTTGCGGGTGAGGTCGAATTCCTTCAGTGCCTCCACGGTCAGTGTGGTCAGCGGCACCGGATGGAGGCTGTAGCCGTCGAGTGACCCGTCCTCCAGGGGCGAGCCGTCGTAGCCGACCTTCTGCATCGCCCGTTTGGTGAATTCGTCGGTGTTGACGATGATCTCCGCGCCGCGCGGCAGATCCCCGATGTTCGCCTTCAGTGCGGCCGGGTTCATCGCGACCAGCACGTTCGGCGCGTCACCCGGGGTGAGGATGTCGTGGTCGGCGAAATGCAACTGGAACGAGGAGACGCCGGGCAGGGTCCCGGCGGGTGCGCGGATCTCGGCGGGGAAGTTCGGCAGGGTCGACAGATCGTTGCCGAAGGATGCGGTCTCCGACGTGAACCGGTCGCCGGTGAGCTGCATACCGTCACCCGAGTCCCCCGCGAACCGGATGATCACCCGATCAAGGCGCCGAACGGCCTTCACACCGCCCGGCTTGCGCTGTTCTCCAACGACGGTTCCGTCGGCCTGTTCCGTTGTCCTGCTGACCTGGCTGGTCACTGAACTGGACCTCCTTCGAGGCGGCTGCCCGGGAGTGGTCGTCCCACGGACCATCCCACATTCAACCCTACGTCGGTTAGGGTCGCCTTCCCGTGCCTGCTCGCATGATGGACGGCGTCCTGAGACGACCTGTCGCCCTGACTTGTCACGATTTTCCCTCCCCCTGGCTGCCTGGCGGTGCCGACACGGTGTCGTCGGCCCGTCAGGAGTTCAGATAGGTCAGAACGGCCAGAACGCGCCGGTGATCCCCGTCGCTCTGGGCGAGCCCGAGCTTGAGGAAGATGTTGCTGACGTGCTTCTCGACGGCTCCGTCGCTCACGACCAGTTGCCGGGCGATCGCCGAGTTCGTCCGTCCCTCGGCCATCAGCCCCAGCACCTCCCGCTCGCGCGGGGTCAGCCCGGCCAGTACGTCCTGCTTGCGGCTGCGTCCGAGCAGCTGCGCGACCACCTCGGGATCGAGCGCCGTACCGCCCTCGGCGACCCGTACGACGGCGTCCACGAACTCCCGCACCTCGGCGACCCGGTCCTTCAGCAGGTAGCCCACGCCCCGGCTGGAACCGGCCAGCAGTTCGGTGGCGTAGCGCTCCTCCACGTACTGTGACAGCACCAGTACCCCGAGCCCCGGATGAGCCTTCCGCAGCCGTACGGCCGCCCGCACCCCTTCGTCGGTGTGCGTCGGCGGCATCCGCACGTCCGCCACGACGACATCGGGGAGGGCCCCCTGAGCATCCAGATCGGAGATGGTCTTGACCAGCGCCTCCGCGTCGCCGACGCCCGCGACGACGTCATGCCCCCGGTCGGTCAACAGCCGGGTCAGCCCCTCCCTGAGCAGCACTGAATCCTCGGCGATGACCACCCGCACCCTGTCCTCCACGATCTCCCGGCCCCCCACACCCCGTCCGGCGTACATGCCTGCCCTGTCCGAAAGTCCAGCATTCCAGCATTCGGATCGGAGTGCGCTGGGGTAAGGAGAGGAGGCGAGCCAAATCAGCCCCTACGGCGAGCGGGGCCGAAGGACGGCCGGTACCGCGACCCGGTTCGTCGGGCGTGAGGGGGGCCGGCGCCACGACCCGGCCCCGTCCGGAGTTCGAGGACGGGGCCGGGCGGCGGCGGGCGGCGGGGGCGGGATCCTCCCGGCCTCAGCCCCGCCAGGGCAGCTCCGCCGTCACCCGGGTGGGCCCGCCCGCCGGCGAGTCGACCACCAGGATCCCGTCGACCGCGTCCAGCCGCTCGGCGAGCCCGGCCAGCCCCGACCCCCCGGCCGTGTCCGCACCCCCCACCCCGTCGTCCTCGACCTGCAGCATCAGCCGGTCCTCGCTGCGCCACACATCCACCGTCGCCCCGCTCGCCCGCGCGTGCTTGCTGACGTTCTGCAGCAGTTCGGACACCGTGAAGTACGCGATGCCCTCGATCGCCGCCGCCGGCCGCTCGGCCAGGTCGACGTCCACCCGCACCGGCACCGTGCACCGCGAGGCCACCGAGGACAGCGCCGCGTCCAGCCCCCGGTCGGTCAGCACCGCCGGATGGATCCCGCGGGCCAGGTCCCTGAGCTCCTGCAGCGCGGTCTTCACCTCACCGTGCGCCTCGTCCACCATCCGCGCCGCGACCTGCGGATCCTCCCGCAGCTTCTCCTTCGCCAGCCCCAGATCCATGGCCAGCGCCACCAGCCGGGCCTGCGCCCCGTCGTGCAGATCCCGCTCGATCCGCCGCAGATCGGCGGCGGCCGTGTCGACGACCACCCCCCGGTCGGACTCCAGCTCCACCACGCGGGACGCCAGCTTCGACGGCCCGAGCAGCCCGTGCACCATCACCCGGTCCACCAACGTCAGCGCCCGTACGATCCACGGCGTCGCCAGCGTGAACAGCAGCCCTACCAGCGCCGTCACGGTGATCTCGAACGGATTGTCGAGGTAGACGCTGTGGTGTGCGTCGCCGTACAGCTGGAGTCCGCCCTGGCCGGCCCACACCGGGAAGACCCAGAACCACAGCGGGTACGTCAGCAGGGCCCAGCCGTACGCCCAGAAGTTCAGCGCGACCACGAAGGAGAACGCCGACCACGGGAACTGCAGGACCGCGTACAACAGATGCCGCCAGGACGTGCCGCTCTTCAGCACCGCGCCCATCCAGGCGAAGAATCCCGGCTTGCGCATCCGCAACGGTTCCGGGTCGGCCACCTCCAGCCTCAGCAGCCCACGCGCGCGTGCCCGCTCCAGCGCCCCGAAGCCCCGGCACCCGGCGAGGGCCACAGCCAGCAGCGGGATCCCGATGAAGGTCACCAGCAGACCGACACCGAGGGACAGCATCGTCACCGTCCACACGAACAGCGTGAGACCGATCGGAAAGCCCAGCAGGACATAGCCGAACTCACGCCAGCTGCGCGCCTCGAACGGCGCTCGCAGCCCGGCCGGCACACGATGCCGACGCTCACCGTGCGGCCCGTAGCCGTAGCCATGGCCGTATTCGTAGCCGCGGTCCTGTCCGTAGCCGTCGTCCTGCCCGTACCCGCGTCCGTACTCCGTGGCCATCGCGCCGTCCCGTCCCGTCCTGACCTGTCCCGGTCTCATCGGCACTGTTCTGCCGTGTCTCCACCCTGCTGTGCCGCAGGTCCGCGGACCATGGAGACCGTCGGCGTCTTGGACGGGGGGTTTTCCCCACCCCCCGTTCCCGGTCCGCTGCTACGACCGGTCGCGCCAGGGCAGCTCGGCGGTGACCGTCGTGGGACCGCCGGCCGGTGAGTCGACGACGAACAGCCCGTCCACCGCACCCAGCCGGTCCGCGAGCCCCTGCATCCCGGTGCCGCGATCCAGGCTCGCGCCGCCGCGTCCGTCGTCCTGCACCTGGATCAGCAGCCGGTCGTCGGCCCGCCACACATCGACCGAGGCGCTGCGCGCCCCGCTGTGCTTGCTGATGTTCTGCAGCAGCTCGGAGACGGTGAAGTAGGCGATGCCCTCGATCGCCGGCGCCGGCCTGGACCGCAGATCGGCGGTCACCTGCACCGGCACCGTGCACCGCGAGGCGACCGAGGACAGCGCCGCGTCCAGCCCCCGGTCGGTCAGCACCGCCGGATGGATCCCGCGGGCCAGGTCCCTGAGCTCCTGCAGCGCCAGTTTCACCTCGCCGTGCGCCTCCTCGACCATCGCGGCGGCCGAGTCGGGATCCTCCAGCAGCTTCTCCTTCGCCAGACCGAGCCCCATCGCGAGGTTGACGAGCCGGGCCTGCGCGCCGTCGTGCAGATCCCGTTCGATGCGGCGCAGGTCGGCGGCGGCCGTGTCCACCACGACCCCCCGGTCCGACTCCAGTTCGGCGATCCGGCGCTCCAGCTCGTCGGAAGGCGACAGCAGCCCGCGCACCATCGCCCGGTCCGCGTTCGCCAGCCCGCGCGCGACGAACGGCAGCACCGGCCACAGCACGAACAACGACGGCAGCACGAGGGCGAAGGTGAGGACCCCCCAGGGCAGCCGGATCAAGTAGTACAGCAGCGTCCGCCAGCCCACCGGATCCTTCAACGCCATCCACAGTCGCTGGGTACCCGCACCACGCCTGGCCCTCGGTATCGGACTCGGCTCGTCCACCCGCACCCCGAGCAACGCACGCGCGCGTGCCCGTTCCATCTTCCCCAGCCGCCGGGTGCCCAGGAGCGAGGCCGCGAGCAGGGGGACGCCGACCACCGTGAGCGTCAGCAGGCCGCACACCCACAGCGTGACGAAGACGTAGACGAAACCGAGCACCGATACCGGCAGGTTCAGCAGAAGGTGCGCGATCTCCTTCCAGGTGTGACCGTCGTACGCGAGGCGGACGGGCGGCAGCCGCTCGCGGTCTTCTCTGCCGTCGGCGAAGCTGGGGGAGCGGGGTACGGGTGCGGTCATATGCGCCAGCGTGCCGTGTGCCGTGGCGCCGCGCCATGGAGTTCGCCGCCGGGGGCACCCTGGGGAAAACCCCACCGCCTGCCCCCGGCCTCGGGTCCCACCGTGTGACGGCCTGCTTACCGTGTCTTTATCAGGGCCTAGACTCCCGTGCGTACAGATCGTCGAATCAAGAGTTGACCGAGGTCACGACAACGGGCCGGGCCAGGTCTGCTGTCTGTCGAGGGAGTGAGGGACGGACGATGCGGGAGACGGTGGGTGGTGAACCGACCGTGGCCGTCGCGGCGGGCTACTTCGCGTCCTACTCGGTCGTGGGACTGCTGACGCTGATCGGCGTGCTCTTCGTCGCCGTCGCCTTCGGGGCCGGCCGGCTGCTGCGCCCCGTGGTCCCCACCCCCGAGAAACTCCTGACCTACGAGTGCGGTGTCGACCCCGTCGGCGAGGGCTGGGCCCACACCCAGGTCCGCTACTACGTCTACGCCTTCCTCTACGTCATCTTCGCGGTCGACTCGATCTTCCTGTTCCCCTGGGCGACGGTCTTCGCCGCCCCCGGCTACGGCGCCACCACGCTCGTGGAGATGTTCGTCTTCCTCGGCTTCCTCGCCATCGGCCTGCTGTACGCATACAAGAAGGGCGTCCTGACATGGACGTGACGCCGGATGTGACGCCGTCGGAGCCCGTGCTGCTCCCGGAGCCGAAGAGGCTGGGCGCGCTCGCCCGCCTGGCCCCCGAACCGATGAAGGTCGTCCTCAACTGGGGCCGCCGCTACTCGCTCTGGGTCTTCAACTTCGGCCTCGCCTGCTGCGCCATCGAGTTCATCGCCGCGTCGATGGCCCGCCACGACTTCATCCGCCTCGGCGTGATCCCCTTCGCGCCAGGACCCCGCCAGGCCGACCTGATGGTCGTCTCCGGCACGGTCACGGACAAGATGGCCCCCGCCGTCAAGCGCCTCTACGAGCAGATGCCCGAACCCAAGTACGTCATCTCCTTCGGCGCCTGCTCCAACTGCGGCGGCCCCTACTGGGACTCCTACTCCGTCACCAAGGGCGTCGACCAGATCATCCCGGTCGATGTCTACGTCCCCGGCTGCCCGCCGCGCCCCGAAGCCCTCCTCCAGGGCATCCTCAAACTCCAGGAGAAGATCGCGGCGGAGTCCCTAAGCGAGCGCTACGGCACCACCCGCCCCTCCACCGCGGCCCTCCAGAGCGGCCTGGTGCTCCCGCCGGCCCCCGCGGGAGAGGGGGACGCGCGATGACGGCCCCGACCACCGGCTGGCTGCCGGCCCCTGTCGAGGAACTCTTCGGCGCGGACGCGACCGCGGAGGAGTCGTACGAGGTCCTGACGGTCGACGTCCCCGCCTCCTCCTGGCTCACCGCCCTCGAAACCGCCCGTACGACCCTTTCCTGCACCTACTTCGACTGGCTGAGCGCGGTCGACGAGCCCGGCACCGGCTTCCTCGTCTGTGCCCACGTCGCCGCCCTCGCCCCGGTCCGCCGTCTGCTGCTGCGCACGACCGTGCCCCACGCCGCTCCCCAACTCCCCTCCGCAGTGGGCGTCTACGCGGGAGCCCACTGGCACGAACGCGAGACCCACGAGATGTTCGGCGTCAGCTTCACCGGCCACCCCGGCCTCGACCACCTCCTCCTCCCGGAAACCTTCGAGGGCCACCCCCTCCGCAAGGACTTCGTCCTCGCCGCCCGCGTCGCCAAGGCCTGGCCCGGCGCCAAGGAACCGGGCGAGTCCGACCACGGCGGCCCCAAGCGCCGCCAGATGCTCCCCCCAGGCGTCCCCGACCCGAACGAATGGGGGCCCCTGAAAGGCCAGCTCCCTCCCGCCCCCGCCCGTCCAGCCCGAGCCGCAGCCGCCCGAACCACCGGTGAACGCCCCGCCCGCGCGACCGGCGACCGTCCGGTACGGCACTCCCGTACGACTGCGGAGGGCTCGGCCAGCCAGACGGCGGAGACGACTGCGGCGACGGCGGCAGCAGGCGCCACCGGGCAGACACCTGCGGCGGGGGAAGCGCCGCCTCCCGAGACCCAGCAGTCGGCCACCCCGCGCCGGGCGCGGACCGCGGGCGAGGGGTCTGCCTCCCAACGAGCCGCCGCCGAGGAGCAGCCCTCGGCAGCCGCCCCCCGCCGGGCGCGGACCGCGAGTGAGGGGTCTGCTTCACAGCAGGCGGAATCCGCTGCCGAGCAGACCGATCCAGCGACAGAGCCGTCGACCGCTCCCAGGGGGCCGCGCCGGTCGCGCGCCGCCTCGGGCGGCTCCGCTTCACAGCGCGCCCAGGAGACAGCACCACCGGCGGAACCGGCCACCCCGGCCCACCCCTCGGCCCCGCGCAGCTCGGACGCACCGTGGCACCACGCCCGTCCGGCCTTCGACGAACCGGAGGCCGGGAAACAGCGCGAGGCAGCAGCCGAGCCGACGGAGACGAGCGGGGCCGGCCCCAGGCCCACGGCAGAGGCGCCGGGGCAGGAGCCGGGCGCGTCACCTGAGTCTGCGGCGCGGGAGCCTGCGGCGCCTGAGCCGACCGAGCCCGAGCCGATTGGGCCCGAGTCGGATGGTGGTCCTGAGGCGGATGGGACTGAACCGGCTACGAACGAGTCGGCCGGCCCCGCGCTCACTGCACCGGAGTCGGCGGCGCCGAAGCCTGCCGAACCGGAGGGGCCCGAGGAGCCCGAGGACATCAGGGCTGGGACCTCAGCCCCGGACGCCCCCGGCGCCGACACCTCGGACGACCCCGACGCCCCCGCCCCGGAGGCACCGGTCTCTCCGCACTCTCCGGACTCCGAGGCTTCCGTCCTCGATGCTCCGCCCGGTCCCGAATCCCCGGCCCCTGACGGCACCACCCCCGGACAACCCTCCGCACCCCACGACGACCGCCCAGGAGGCCCGCAGTGAACGACGCTCTGGACGTCGCTCTGCGACTTCTCGTCGTGTTCGTCGTCTTCCTCACCTTCCCCTTGATCGTCGGTCAGACCGAGCACAAGGTGATGGCCCATATGCAGGGCCGCCTCGGCCCGATGTACGCCGGTGGCTTCCACGGCTGGGCCCAGCTCATCGCCGACGGCGTGAAGTTCGCGCAGAAGGAGGATGTGGTCCCGGCGGGCGCGGACCGCCGTATCTTCCAGCTCGCTCCCGCGGTGGCACTCCTCCCGTATCTGCTCGTGCTGCTCGCCATCCCGGTCGGGCCGGGTGAGGGCGCTGTCGGCCAGGTCCTGGACGCGGGTGTCTTCTTCGTGCTGGCCGTGATGGGCGTCGGCGTCCTCGGCTCGCTCATGGCCGGCTGGGCCAGCGCCAACAAGTTCTCCCTCCTCGGTGGCCTGCGCACCGCCGCTCAGCTTCTCTCCTACGAACTCCCGATGCTGCTCGCCGCCGCCTCCGTGGCGATGGCGGCCGGCACGGTCTCCCTGCCGGGCATCGTCGCGGCCTTCCACTGGTGGTGGCTGCCCTGGCAGATCACCGGCGGTCTGGTCTTCTTCACCGCCGGCCTCGCGGAGCTCCAGCGGCCTCCGTTCGACATGCCCGTCGCCGACTCGGAGATCATCTTCGGGGCGTACACCGAGTACACCGGTCTGCGGTTCGCCCTGTTCCTGCTCGCCGAGTACGCCGGGATCGTCGTCCTGTGCGGCCTGACCACCGTCCTCTTCCTGGGCGGCTGGCACGGTCCCTGGGGTGCCGACGGCCTCGGCTGGGTGTGGACCCTCCTGAAAACGGCGATCCTCGCCTTCGTCGTGATCTGGCTCCGCGTGACCTACCCCCGCCTGCGTGAGGACCAGCTGCAGAAGTTCTCCTGGACCCTCCTCGTCCCCCTTTCTCTCGCCCAGATCGCCCTTACCGGCATCGTCAAGGTGGTGATCTTCTAGTGGCCCCCATCCCTGGCTCCGGCCTCGCCAAGGGCCTGGCCGTCACCCTGCGCACGATGACCCGGAAGTCGGTCACCGAGCAGTACCCGGACGCCCTTCCCGAACTCCCGCCCCGCACCCGGGGTGTGATCGGCCTGTTCGAGGAGAACTGCACGGTCTGCATGCTCTGCGCCCGTGAGTGCCCCGACTGGTGCATCTACATCGACTCCCACAAGGAGACCGTCCCGGCGGCGGCCCCGGGGGGCCGCGAGCGCAGCCGCAACGTCCTGGACCGCTTCGCCATCGACTTCTCCCTGTGCATGTACTGCGGTATCTGCATCGAGGTGTGTCCTTTCGACGCCCTGTTCTGGTCCCCGGAGTTCGAGTACGCCGAGACCGACATCCGCGAACTCACCCATGAGCGCGACAAGCTCCGCGAGTGGATGTGGACGGTCCCGGCCCCGCCCGCCCTGGACCCCGGCGCGGAGGAGCCCAAGGAGATCGCAGCCGCCCGCAAGACCGCGGAGAAGCTCGCCGCCACGCAGGCCGAGCAGACCGCGCAGGCCGATCCGGCCGCTGACCGCGCCGAGCCGAGGGAGGGAGAGTCGTGAGCCCCCTCGCCCAAGCGCCGCCGCACGGCTTCCTGTCGCCGACCGGCGTGGAGATCGCCTTTCTCCTCGTCGGTCTGGTCACCTTCGGGGCCGCGCTGGTCACGGTCACCACCCGTCAGCTGGTGCACGCCGCCCTGTGGCTGGTGGTCGCCCTCGGCGGCCTCGCCGTCGAATACCTGCTGCTCACCGCCGAGTTCATCGCCTGGGTGCAGGTCCTCATCTATGTGGGTTCCGTCGTCGTCCTCCTTCTCTTCGGTCTGATGCTCACCAAGGCCCCGATCGGCCGCTCCCCGGACGCCGACTCCGGGAACCGCTGGGCCGCGCTGGCCGTCGCAGTGGCCGCGGCCGCCGCCCTGGTCTGGGTGGTCGTGGACGCTTTCCGCACCACCTGGATCGACTTTGGCGGCGCCGCCGCCGGCTCGACGAAGGTCACCGGCGCGAGCCTTTTCCAGAACTGGGTCCTGCCCTTCGAGGCCCTCTCCGTCCTCCTTCTGGCGGCCCTGGTCGGGGCGATCGTCCTGTCCCGGAAGGCGAAGGCGGATTCGTCCCCGCCCCCTGTGAACGGGCGGGCCGTGACGCAGAGTTCCCCTCCGGTCACGGATTCCGGGATTCACCCGATCGAGCAGGAAGGCGCCCGCTGATGCACCTCGCCTATCCCGCCGTCCTCTCCGCCCTTCTCTTCTGCACCGGCCTGTACGGCGTCCTCGCCCGCCGCAACGCGATCCTGGTCCTGATGTCGGTCGAGCTGATGCTCAACGCCGTCAACCTCAACCTCGTCGCCTTCGACGTGTGGCTGAGCAAGACCGCCCGGGACACCCTGCACTCCGGCCAGGCGCTGACCCTGTTCACCATCGCCATCGCCGCCGCCGAGATCGGCATCGGCCTGGCGATCGTCCTCGCCGTCTACCGCAACCGCGGAACTTCCGACATCGACCGGCTCCGCGACACCGCCGAGGGCCACCAGAGCGGCACGCCCACGGACGGGACGGCCGGCGAGAAGGCTGAGGCCACCGCGTGACCACGACCACCCTCGCCGTCCTCGTCCCCCTACTGCCCTTCCTGGCCGCCGCGGCCGGTCTGCTCCTCGGGCGTACCGCGCCCGGGTTCGTCCGCCCGCTCGCGGTCCTGCCGACCCTCGCCACATTGGTGCTGGCCATCGCGGTCGCCGTCGACCAGGGCGGCGGCCGGGCCGTCCAGACGCACACCGAGCTCACCCCGACCGGCTCGGTCCCGATCGAACTCGCCCTGGACATCGACGGCTTCGCCGCCCTCGTCGCCGTCCTGGTCGCATTCGTCGCCACCTGCGTGCAGATCTACTCGACCGGCTACCTTCGCGACGACCCGCGCTACCCCTCGTACGCCGCCCTCGTCTCCCTCTTCACCTCCGCGATGCTGCTGGTCGTCTACTCCGGCGACCTGATCGTGCTGCTGGTCGGCTGGGAAGTGATGGGCATCTGCTCGTGCTTCCTGGTCGGCCACTACTGGGAGACCCCCGAGGCGCGCGCCGCCTCCATCAAGGCCTTCCTGGTCACCAAGCTCGGCGACGTGCCATTCCTGATCGGCCTGTTCGCACTGGCCACCGACGCCGGGTCGTTCCGCATCACCACGGTCCTCGGGACCGTCGCGAACGGCGGACTGCACCACCCGACCCTGGTCGGCCTGCTGCTCCTGTGCGGTGTGGCGGGCAAGTCGGCGCAGTTCCCGCTGCACACCTGGCTCCCCGACGCGATGGCCGGCCCGACCCCGGTCTCCGCGCTGATCCACGCCGCGACGATGGTCGCCGCCGGTGTCTACTTCGTCGCCCGTCTCCTTCCGGTCTTCGAGGCCAGTGCCTGCGTGATGGTCGTCCTCGCAGTCATGGGCGCCGTGACGATGGTCGGCTCGGCCCTTGCAGCGCTCGCCCAGGACGACATCAAGCGGGTCCTCGCCTATTCGACGATCGGCCAGCTCGGCTACATGACCGGCGCCCTCGCCGTCGGCGACCGCGGTGCCGCCGTCTTCCACCTCCTGTCGCACGGCGCCTTCAAGGCGCTGTTGTTCCTCGCGGCCGGCGTGGTCATCCACGCCGCCGGCACCAACTCGCTGGCCGTCATGTCCCGCACCTCGGGCCTGCGCGACCGAGTCCCGGACGCCTACTGGACGATGACCGTGGCGCTCCTCGCCCTCGCCGCGATCCCTCCCTTCAGCGGCTTCTTCTCCAAGGAATCCGTGCTCGGCGCCGCCGAGCACGTCGCCACCGGCCACACCGAGCACGCCCCCGGCAGCGCCGGCTGGATCGTCCTCGTCGCGGGCCTGGCCACCGCCCTGCTCACCGCCGCCTACGCGACCCGGCTGTGGCTGCTCGCCTTCCGGGGCCGCGGAACCCAGGCCGCGGACCACGGGCGGCAGCCGCTGTCCATGACCGTGGTGCTGTGGGTCCTGGCCGTCCCGTCCCTCGCCTTCGGTGGGCTCGCCTACCGCTCGCTGCCCGACTGGTTCGACGGCCGCGCACTCGCCCCGACCCTCACCACGTCGGTCCTCTCCACCGGCCTCGCGCTGGTCGGCGGACTCGTCACCTACGGCGCCTGGCAGCGCACCCGGTCACTGGCCGCCCGTGTCCCGCTGGGCGCAGTAGCCGCCCACCCGGAAGGCGACGCCGGACTCGTCGAGGCCGAGGCCATCGCCGCCCATGAGCCCGCCTTCGGCGATGTGGCCTACGCGCCCGACCCGGCGGACCCCGGGCGGCTGTTGCTCGGCCCGCTGCACCGGCACGCCGCGGAAGGCTTCCACCTGGACGCCGTGTACGACGTGCTGTTCGTCCGTCCCGTCCTGGCCGCGGCGAGCCTCGTGCAGTTCCTCGACCGCGAGGTCGTCGACACCTACGTTCGCGGGGCGGGCGCTCTGCCCCGACTGCTCGGCACCGCTGTACGGCGTGCCCAGACCGGCAACGTCCAGACCTATGTGAGCGCGCTGCTCGCCGGCACCGTCGTCCTGGCGGTCGCCGTCCTCCTCGTCGCCACGGGAGCGTGAGCAGGCGTGATCGATATCAGCGAGTCCGTGATGCAGTTCCTTCTTGCATTGATCGTCGTCGGCCCGCTCCTCGGCGCCGTCGCCGCCCTGCTCCCCGCCCCGCCCGGGCTGAAGGGGAAGTCGCCCGAGCAGGCCGTGCTCCGCCACGGTGTGACCGTGACCGGCGTGATCCTCCTCGCCGCGATCGTCCTCGCGCTCGGCTTCGACCGCGGCCATCCGTCCAGGATGCAGGCCACGACCGACATCAGCTGGATCCCCGCACTCGACGTGCGCATCCACCTCGGCATCGACGGCATCTCCCTTCCCCTGGTGCTCCTGACCGCGCTGCTGACCTTCCTCTGCGCGCTCTACTCGTACTTCAACATGCCTGCGGGCCCGTCCCCGAAGGCCTTCGTCGCACTGCTGCTCGTCCTGGAGTCCGGCACCCTCGCGAGCTTCGCTGTCCTCGACCTGCTGCTGTTCTTCCTCGCATTCGAGATGGTGCTCATCCCGATGTACTTCCTCATCGCCCGCTGGGGCGGCGCGGGACGGACCCAGGCTGCCTGGAAGTTCATCCTCTTCACGCTGCTCGGGTCCGTCGTCATGCTGCTCGGCCTGCTCCTGATCGGAATCAAGGCGGGCACGTTCGACATGGTCGCACTCGCCACTGACAACGGCCGGTCACTGACCACATCCGTGCAGGTCATCGCCGTTCTGGCGATCGGGATCGGGCTCGCGGTCAAGACCCCGATGTGGCCCCTGCACAGCTGGCTGCCGGACGCCCACACCTCCGCGCCGACCGTCGGCTCGGTGCTGCTGGCCGGTGTCCTGCTGAAGATGGGTACGTACGGGTTCGTCCGGATCCTGCTGCCCGTCGCGCCGGACGGCTTCCGCACCTTCGCGCCGTACCTCGCCGCCTTCGCCGTCGTCGGGATCATCTACGGGTCCCTGGCCTGCCTGAACCTCGCCAAGCGGGGTGCGAAGGGCGACCTCAAACGGCTGATCGCCTACTCCTCCGTCGGCCACATGGGCTTCGTCCTGCTCGGCATCGCCACCATGACCCCGACCGGAGTCAACGGAGCCCTGTTCGCCAACATCGCCCACGGCCTCATCACCGGCCTGCTGTTCTTCCTGGTCGGCGGCCTCAAGGACCGCACCGGCACCACCGACCTCGACACCCTGGCGGAGGGGGCCGGCGCCGCGCTGTACGGCAAGGCGCCCCGTCTGGGCGGCCTGCTCGCGTTCGCTGCCGTGGCCTCCCTCGGACTGCCCGGACTCGCCGGGTTCTGGGGCGAGATGCTGGCCCTGTTCGGTGCGTTCAAGCCCGCCGCCGGCCTCAGCCGCCCGGCCTTCCTGACCTTCATGGCGATCGCCGCCTTCGGCACCCTGCTGACGGCCGCGTACATGCTGGCCGTGGTCCGCCGCGTCTGCATGGGCGACGTGCCGAAGGACCTGCCGAAGCTCGCCGACGTCCGCACGTACGAGTACGCGGCCTGGACCCCGCTCGTCGTCCTCACCGTCGTCGCCGGACTGTGGCCCAGGGCCCTGCTCGGCCTGACCGACCCGGCCGTCCAGCAGCTCCTCGCAGGAGGCACCCGATGAGCGCCCTGGCCCAGCCACCGGCCGCGAACCTCGTCCAGTCCGTCGACTGGCTCGCCATCGCGCCACCCACCCTCACCGCGGTCGTCGCACTCGCCGTCCTGGTCGCCGACCTCTTCGTGCCCGAGGCCAGGAAGCCGCTCCTCGGCTGGTTCTCCGTCGCCGGGCTCGCCGCGGCCGCCGCCCTGCTGCTGCCCCTCCTGGACCACGACCGCAGCACCTTCTGCCTGAACGGCTCCACGCGCGCGTGCAGCTACACGGCCGACCGGTTCACCCTGGTCGTGCAGTTCCTCGTCCTCGGCGGCGCCCTGCTCACGGCCCTGCTGTCCGTCACCGCCCTGAAGGACGACAACCGCCGCTACCCCCAGGGCGAGTTCTGGTTCCTGCTGCTCTCCTCGGCCGCCGGCGCCGCACTGCTGCCCGCCTCCCGCGACCTCGCCACCCTGATCGTCGCCCTGGAGGTCGCCTCCCTGCCCGCCTTCGCCCTCGTCGGCATCCGGCACGGAGACGCGAAGTCCTCCGAAGCCGCCCTGAAGTTCTTCCTGTCCTCGGTGACCGCGACCGCCGTCAGCCTCCTGGGCATCAGCTTCGTGTACGCCACCACCGGCAGCCTCTACCTCACCCAGGTCGCCGACCGCATCCAGCACGTCGACGGCCAGCTGCACACGCTCGCGCAGACGGGCGTCGTCCTCACCCTCGTCGGGTTCGCGTTCAAGACCGCCGCCGTCCCCTTCCACTTCTGGGTGCCCGACACCTACGTAGGCGCCCCGCTCCCCGTCGCCGCCTACCTGTCGGTCGTCGGCAAGGCCGTCGGCTTCTCCGGCCTGATCCTGGTCACCGTCGTCGCCTTCCCGTCGTACGCCGACGTCTGGGGCCCCGCGCTCGCCGCCCTGGCCGCCCTCACCATGACCGTCGGCAACGTCGCCGCCCTGCGCCAGCAGGCCACGCGCGCGTACAGCGCGGTACGGCTGCTCGCCTGGTCGTCGGTGGGACAGGCCGGCTACCTGCTGGTGCCGATCGCCGCCGCCGGATACGCCAAGGACGCCCAGAAGGCGATCGGCTCCACCGTCGCCTACGCCCTCATGTACGCGGCCGTGAACCTGGGCGTGTTCGCGGTGGCTGCCCTGGTCGGCCGTACGAAGGAACTCAACCGCATCTCCGACTACCGCGGCCTGTACACCAGGAACCCGCTGACCGCCCTGCTCATGGCTTTCTTCCTGCTGTGCCTGGCCGGACTGCCCCCGGGCATCATCGGTCTCTTCGCCAAGGTCACCGTCTTCTCGGCAGCCGTCGACGCGGGCCTCGGCTGGCTGGCGGTGGTCATGGCCGTCAACGTCGTGATCGCCCTCTTCTACTACCTCCAGTGGACGGCCCTGCTGTTCCGCGCCCCCGAGGGTGAGCCCGCCGAGCACCGCCTCCCGGCCCCCCTCACGGCCGCGCTCGCTCTCACCGGCGTCCTCGGCGTCGTCCTCTCCGGAGCTCCGCAACTGGTGCTTCGTTTCGCCGCCACGGGCCTGTTCTGACGCCCCGCACGCGCGCGTGATGCCGTTCACGCGCGCCTGCTGCCGCCCCCACCCGGACGGCCCATGCGGCGCACAGCGGGCACAAGGGAACTAGTGACCGCCGCCTGGCGTTGACCACTGCGGGAGGGTCCACTGGACGTGACACCACGACACCGGTGGCATCGCAGATCGGAAGGCAGCACCGCAGGCAAAGGGTTCCCCTGCCGCACGACTTGGAGGGCGTACCGTGCACCGCCGGCACAACGGACTCAGGACCGCAGTTCTCCTCGGGGGACTGTCGGCACTCATCATCGTCATCGGCAGCTTCTTCGGCCGGACGGGTCTGATCGTCGCGGTCCTCGTCGCCCTCGGCACGAACGCGTACGCGTACTGGAACAGCGACAAACTGGCGCTACGCGCGATGCGCGCGCGCCCCGTGAGCGAGTTCGAGGCCCCGGCCCTGTACCGGATGGTCCGCGATCTCTCCACCCAGGCCCGCCAGCCCATGCCCCGCCTGTACATCTCGCCGACGGAGGCACCGAACGCCTTCGCGACCGGCCGTAATCCGCGCAATGCCGCCGTGTGCTGCACGGAGGGCATCCTGCGCATCCTGGACGAGCGGGAACTGCGCGGCGTCATCGGCCACGAACTCAGCCACGTCTACAACCGAGACATCCTCATCTCGTCGGTCGCCGGCGCCCTTGCCTCGGTGATCATGTTCCTGGTCAACTTCGCGTGGCTGATCCCGGTCGGCCGTTCGGATGACGACGACGGCCCCGGTTTCCTCGGTCTGCTGCTCATCATGATCCTGGGGCCGCTCGCCGCCACCGTCATCCAGTTGGCCATCAGCCGTTCCCGGGAGTACGAGGCGGACGCCTCCGGTGCCCAGCTCACGGGCGACCCTCTCGCGCTCGCCGGCGCCCTGCGCAAGCTGGACGCCGGCACCAAGCAGCTCCCGCTGCCGCCCGAGCCCCGGATCGAGACCGCGAGCCACATGATGATCGCGAACCCCTTCCGCCCGGGCCAGGGACTGTCCAAGATGTTCTCTACGCACCCGCCCATGGCGGACCGGATCGCCCGGCTAGAGAAGATGGCAGGTCGCCAGCAGTGAAGACCATCCTGAACATCATTTGGCTCGTCCTGAGCGGCTTCTGGCTGTTCCTCGGCTACCTGCTCGCGGGCGTGATCCTCTGCATCACGATCATCGGCATCCCGTTCGGAATAGCTGCTTTTCGTATTGGCGTCTACGCCCTGTGGCCCTTCGGGTACACGACCGTCGAGCGTCGCGACGCGGGTGCCCCCTCCTGCGTCGGCAACATCCTGTGGCTGGTCCTCGCGGGCTGGTGGCTGGCCCTCGCGCATATCGTCACCGGCATCGCCATGTGCCTGACGATCATCGGAATCCCCTTCGGCATCGCCAACTTCAAGCTGATCCCGGTCTCCCTGCTTCCGCTGGGCCGCGAGATCGTGCCCACGGACCAGCCGTTCGCGACTCGCTGACCACACATCATCCGGCCGGCACGGAAGGCGAGTTGTCCACAGGCCCGCGCCCGCGCCGGAGGTTGTCCACAGGTCGCCACGACTGTCAGTGGCGGCCTGCATCATGAAGCCATGACTGAGATCGAGCAGCTGCTGACACAGGTGACGGCACAGGCCCGCAACTCCCGTCCGTGGGGCTGGCCTTCGCTCCCCGCACCCGTCGACGCGGCCACGCTCGACCGCGCCCGGGAGGCCCTGGGCTTTCCCCTGCCGCCCCTCCTCAGCGCGCTCTACGAACGGGTGGGCGACGGCGGCTTCGGACCGTCGTACGGCCTGCTGCCCCTGCTCGACGCCGCACCCTCCGGTGAACCCGCCGCCGTCGCCCAGTACCTCACCAACCGTGAGTACGGCCGAAAGAACCCGGACCGGCCCTGGCCCGAGGGCGTTCTGCCGATATCGCACTGGGGCTGCGGCATGTACGCGTGCGTGGACTGCCGCAGCCCGGAGGCCACGGTGCTGCTCTACGAGCCGAACGCCGACGCCGCCGACGGAGCCTGGTTCGTGGACGCGCCCACCCTCACCGACTGGCTGCGCGTCTGGCTGGCCGGCACGGGCTGGTACGAGGAGACCGACAAGGGCACGGATCTGGCGCCCTGGGACGACTACCGGATACACACAGTCCCGGAGCAGGCCTCCTGAGAAACCGGGCCTCCTGAGCGCGGAAGCCGCCCGCTCAGTCGCTTCGCCGCCGCCCGCGGACGTACACCACAGGCCACGGTCACACCGCCTACCGGGCCACCACCCACCGTCGTACGGCGTACGCCGCCGCGCCCACCGCCAGGACGGCGGCCCCTGGGACCACCGACGCCATGGGCAGGGCGAAGGCGAGGGTCGCGCAGCCCAGCAGGCCCACCACCGGAACCACGCGCGCACGCGGGGCCGGATCGAGCGTCCATGCCGAGGCGTTGGCCACCGCGTAGTACGCCAGCACACCGAAGGAGGAGAAACCGATGGCACCCCGGAGGTCCGCCGTCGCCGCCACCACGGCGACCACCGCGCCGACAGCCAGCTCCGCGCGGTGCGGGACCTGGAAGCGAGGGTGCACGGCGGCCAGCGACGAGGGCAGATGGCCGTCGCGGGCCATGGCGAGGGTGGTCCGCGACACCCCCAGGATCAGCGCCAGCAGCGAGCCGAGCGCGGCCACCGCGGCCCCCACCCGCACCACGGGCACCAGCCCCGGCGCCGCGGCCGCCCGCACCGCGTCGGCCAGCGGGGCCTCCGCCCGACCCAGCGCGTCGGCACCGAGCACCGAGAGCACGGCCACCGCCACACACGCGTACACCACCAGCGACATGGCCAGAGCCAGTGGAATCGCGCGCGGGATGGTGCGCGCCGGATCCCGGACCTCCTCGCCGAGGGTCGCGATCCGCGCGTACCCGGCGAACGCGAAGAAGAGCAGACCAGCGGCCTGAAGCACCCCGCCGACACCCGCCGACAGCCCGATGTCCAGCCGCCCGGCGTCCGCCCGTCCGGAGACCAGGCACACGACCACCACGGAAGTGAGGACAGCCAGCACCACGGCCACGATCACCCGCGTCAGCCAGGCCGACTTCTGGATGCCGCCGTAGTTCACGGCGGTCAGCGCCACCACCGCCGCGACCGCCACCGCGTGCGCCTGCCCCGGCCAGACGTATGCGCCCACGGTGAGCGCCATCGCCGCGCAGGACGCCGTCTTCCCGACGACGAACGCCCAGCCCGCGAGGTACCCCCAGAAGGCCCCGAGCCGCTCCCGCCCGTACACGTAGGTGCCGCCCGACTGCGGGTACCGGGCGGCGAGGCGGGCCGAGGACATGGCGTTGCAGTAGGCGACCAGGGCGGCGACGGCGAGCCCGGGCAGCAACCCCGAGTCGGCCGCGCGGGCCGCCGGGCCCAGGGCGGAGAACACGCCGGCCCCGATCATCGAGCCGAGGCCGACGACCACGGCGTCGCGCACGCCCAGGGAACGCCGCAGACCGGGAGGCGAGGAGGTCATGCGCCGCACCCTACTGACGGCTGCAACCGCGCGGCATCGCCGTGTCGTCCTCGTCAGCAACAAGGAACGAACAGATGCGCCACGGACAAGTCCGGATACCTCGGACAGCGTGTCCGGCACAGCCGGCCCCGGCCGAAATCACAGGGCCGGAACAGTGCGAACACAGCGCGGAAGGGCAGGTTCAGGGCATGGGCATCATCAGTTGGATCATCCTGGGACTGTTGGCCGGCGCCATCGCCAAATTCCTGCTGCCGGGACGCGACCCCGGCGGCTTCATCGGCACCACTCTCATCGGCATCGTGGGCGCGTTCCTCGGCGGCTGGATATCCGCCCGCTGGCTGGACCACCCGATCGCCAAGAACTTCTACGACGGCGCGACCTGGGTGTCGGCGATCGGCGGCTCGCTGGTTCTGCTGATCGCCTACCGCCTCCTGTTCGGCAACTCGCGCGACTGACCGCCTCTGGCCAAGCCGCCGGTGGACGGGAAGGGTGGACACCGCCGGGTGTCCACCCTTCCCGTCCACCGGCCGGTGCTGCCTACCGGTAGTTCACGAACTGAAGCGCGAAGTCGAAGTCCTGGCTCTTCAGCAGCGTGATCACGGCCTGGAGGTCGTCGCGGCTCTTGGAGCTGACGCGCAGCTCGTCGCCCTGGACCTGGGCCTTCACGCCCTTGGGGCCCTCGTCACGGATGATCTTCGCGACCTTCTTCGCGTTCTCCTGGGAGATGCCCTCCTCGATCGACGCGAAGATCTTGTACTCCTTGCCGGAGAGCTGGGGCTCACCCGCGTCCAGCGCCTTCAGCGAGATGCCGCGCTTGATCAGCTTCGACTGGAAGACGTCGAGGATCGCATTGACCCGGTCCTCGGAGTTCGCCTGCATCAGGATCTTCTCGCCGGACCAGGCGATCGAGGCACCCACACCCTTGAAGTCGTAGCGCTGCGAGACCTCCTTGGCGGCCTGGTTGAGGGCGTTGTCGACCTCCTGCCGCTCGACCTTCGAGACGATGTCGAAACTGGAGTCGGCCATGTCCTGTGGCTCCTTGTATCGGGGGGCGTATCGGGATGCGCTGCGGCGCGCTGCGGCGGCCGTCTGGCCCGGTGTGGGGACCGGGCCGCATCCGCACCAGCCTAGCCACCTCACGTGCCTCAAGGGCCGATCAATCGAGTGGCGGAGCACCCCTCGGGATCGGGTATTGTTTACGTCGTTGCCAGAGAGCACCGCAGAAAAGCGGTTCGACTTGGCGGCAAACCCCGGCGGTGTGCCCGAGCGGCCAAAGGGAGCAGACTGTAAATCTGCCGGCTCAGCCTTCCCAGGTTCGAATCCTGGCGCCGCCACTTTGGGGAAGACCCCCTCCGGACTGTGGGAACACAGTCCGGAGGGGGTTTCTTGTTTGTGCTGTGGAGAGGCTCGCGAGACGGGCGTGATGTCTCCCACACGGGCGCCCGGCGGGCGCTTCTGAGGGTGTGGCACCCGGCGGGACCTGTCGGCCGGACGGCAAGATCCGTCACGTACGGCTACGGCTGCAGCAGCGCCACCGGGCTTTCGGCGCCTGCGCCACAGGCGCAGGAGACACCCGGATCAGCTGTACCTCGCCCCACGAGACACCTACGGTCCCGACACCCGTGCCCCGTCCCGGGGACCCCGGGGCACACTGAACGCATGTCCACCCGTCGTAGAACCTGTCCGGTGTGCCGTCGCGAAATCGCCGTCGTCGCGGGGCGCTTCGCGCGCCACGACCCGCCCGGGGCACGGGAGAGCACCGACCTGGTCTCCTGCTCCGGCTCGCGGCGACAGGCCGAACTCGGGGCGGCCCAGCCGTCGTTGGACGGATACGTCGTGCCGGACTTCCCCGGGCAGCTGCCGCTGTTCTGAGAACTCCGACCGGCAGCCGGTACAAGCCCCAACGGCCGGGCGGCGGGTTCAGTTCCCGGCCACCGACTTCACGGCCACCGAGACCGGCGTCGACCCGCCGATCAGCTCCAGGGTCAGACCGGCCGTCGCCGAGGTGTCCACCAACTCCGCCAGCACAGCGGCCACATCGTCGCGCGTGACCGGACCCCGGCCCGTGTGCGCCTCCAGACGCACCAGACCGGTGCCCGCCTCGTCCGTCAGCGAACCAGGGCGCAGAATCGTCCAGTCGAGGGCGCTCTGCCGGGTGACATACGCGTCGGCCGCGCCCTTGGCCCGCAGATACACGTCGAAGACGTCGTCGCCCCGGTGCTCCGGATCCGCGCCCATCGAGGAGACGACCACGAAACGGCGTACGCCCGCGCGTACGGCCGCGTCCGCGAACAGCACCGCCGCGCCCTTGTCCACCGTCTCCTTGCGAGCCGCACCGCTGCCCGGGCCCGCGCCCGCCGCGAAGACCGCCACGTCCGCCCCCCGCAGCTGCGCCGCGACCTCCTCGACCGATGCCGACTCCAGGTCGAGCAGCACCGGTTCGGCACCGGCCGCCCGCAGAGCATCGCCCTGTTCGGCCTTTCGGATGATTCCCGCGACCTCGTCTCCGCGCGCGGAGAGCAGCCGCTCCAACCGCAACGCGATCTGACCATGACCACCAGCGATGACAATGCGCATGTCTCCGACCGTACGCCCGAAGCCCCGCATTCGCCGCACGACTTCATGCGCCCCACGCGCCCCAGGCGACGGTCAGGAGTGCCCGGCGCGCACCCCGCACCGGGTGCCTGGGCGCCGAGCCCCGCTCACGCCCCCCGGGTTCCCGTCAGGACAACTCGCCGCGCCCCTGCCGAGGCAGCCCGAGTTCCGCCGCCGCAGCCGAGTTGCAGTACTCGCGAACTGCGCTGGTGCGTGCCACCACGCGCCCTCGGTGCACCACGATCCGGCTGTAGGCGAGGGACAGAGCGCCCGGCAGGTGGTCGCCGCGTACGGCGAGGAGTTCGGCGGGGAAGCCCGCCTCGACGCGGACCTGGGGGAGGCCGAGGGCGGCACGGGAGGCGGCGCTCACGGTGTCGTAGGCGTCCTCGGGGCGCAAACCGTGGCGGGAGGCCAGGAGGTAGGCCGCCTCCAGGGGGTCGCCGCGGCCCACGGGGTTCGACAGGTCGCGCAGCGCGCCGCTGCCGGCGGCGACCCGCACCCCGGCCGCGCGCAGCAGCCGTACCGGAGCGGTCCCGCGGCGGTCGACGGAGCCGCAGCCGCCCTGCGGCAGGCACACCACGCTGACGCCGGCCGCGGCGAGCTGGTCCGCGACCCGGGCGGCCGCCTCGGCGGGCAGCCGCGCAAGCCCGGCGCACGGGCCGAGCGTCACGCCGGGGCGCATGCCCCCCGCCATCACCGCGAGTCTGGCCAGCCGGGCCGGGTCGACGGCGTCCGTGTGCAGGTCGACCGGGCAGCCGTGCTCGGAGGCCACCTCCAGGACCGCCTCCACGTAGCCCGTGGGATCCGGATCCAGGTCGGGACAGCCGCCCACCACGGACGCCCCCATCTTCGCCGCGTCGCGCAGTATCGCCAGCCCGTCGGCGCCGGCACGTCCCGTCAGCACGCGCGGCATCGCGACCGCCGTGAGTTCCGCGAGCCCGCGCAGCGAGTGGCGCGCCTGGAGGACGGCGGCCAGGGCGCCCAGCCCCTGGACATCGCCCACGCGCACGTGCGCGCGCACCGCCGTCGCGCCGTGCCCGAGTTGCAGCAGGGCCGCCTCGGTGACACGGCGCTGGACGTCCTCGGGGGCGTGCGAGACGGGGCCGCCGCGATCGGCGGAGAGCGCGGTGTCGCCATGGGCGTGCGGTTCGGCAGGGGCGGGGAGGAGGAGGTAGCCGCTCAGATCCACGCGTGTGCCGCCCGCGCGGGCCGGATCCGGCGCCAGGCTGCCTGCCGTACCGACCGCCTCGATACGCCCGCCGCCCAGCCTCACGTCCACCGTCCGGCCGTCGGTGAGGCGTGCCCCGCACAGCAGGAGTGCGGCCGGGTCTGACGGCCCCGAAGAACCCGAAGGGTTGGACGACGACGAGGGCGGCTGCGGCTGGCTGTCGGGCATCGCGCTCCAGGAAGGTCGGTCCAGGCGTTGGACTCAAGATCACGCAGAGTGAGTCGAGCCTAGGACGGCGAGCCGCATGGGGCGGGGAGGAGCGCAATAGTCGTACCGGCGCCGTCGGACCTGATGGGAGGGGGTCGGCACGCGCGCGTGGGGAGTGCCGGAAGGGGTCCGAGAGGCTGTCGTGAGCCGCGCGGAAGGGGGCGGGAAGAGCGGCGGGAAACGGATTTGGGTGAACGGCGGCCGAGCGTGTAATGTCTTCATCGCTCGCCCCAATAGCTCAGTCGGCAGAGCGTCTCCATGGTAAGGAGAAGGTCTACGGTTCGATTCCGTATTGGGGCTCTGGTGTGAGAGGTCCCGTCGCAAGGCGGGACTGATCTCATCAAAGCGGTGTAGCTCAGTCGGTAGAGCAAGCGGCTCATAATCGCTGTGTCACCGGTTCAAGTCCGGTCACCGCTACTGACAGTAGCCGATTGCGGGGTCGGTCCTTCGATCGGCTACTCTTTTGTGCGTTGAATCAGTCCATCCGTTCGTCTTAGGAGCACTCACGTGGCTGCCACCGACGTCCGCCCGAAGATCACGCTGGCCTGCGTGGAGTGCAAGGAGCGGAACTACATCACCA
This sequence comes from Streptomyces sp. NPDC101234, assembly GCF_044767525.1. Classification (NCBI taxonomy): domain Bacteria; kingdom Bacillati; phylum Actinomycetota; class Actinomycetes; order Kitasatosporales; family Streptomycetaceae; genus Streptomyces; species Streptomyces sp. NPDC101234. Next base: position 246,321 of record NZ_JBIWOA010000014.1, read on the forward strand.
AGAAGAACCGGCGTAACAACCCGGACCGTCTTGAGATGAAGAAGCACTGCCCGCGTTGCAATGCGCACACCGCGCACCGCGAAACGCGATAAGAAACAGGCTCGTCCGTGAGGCCGTCCCCGTCCGGGGGCGGCCTCACGGCGTTTCGGGGGACGGCTTTCCCGCTAGTTTGTGGGGCATCACAGCAGACATCAGGAGGTGCCGGGCCAATGGCGCTCGACCAGTCCTTCGTGGGACGGACCTACCCACCCACCGAGCCCTACGAGGTGGGCCGGGAGAAGATCCGTGAGTTCGCCGAGGCGGTGGGCGACGCCAACCCGGTGTACACGGACCCGGAGGCCGCCAAGGCGTTCGGGCATTCCGATGTGATCGCTCCGCCGACCTTTGTCTTCTCGATCACTTTCCGTGCGGCCGGACAGGTCGTCGAGGACCCGCAGCTCGGCCTGGACTACAGCCGGGTGGTGCACGGCGACCAGAAGTTCGCCTATCGGCGCCCGGTGCGCGCCGGCGACCGGCTGAGCGTCACCTCGACCATCGAGGCCATCAAGTCCCTCGCGGGCAACGACATCGTCGACATCCGAGGTGATGTCCACGACGAGGCTGGCGAGCTCGTGGTGAGCGCCCTGACCAAGCTGGTGGCCCGCGCGGCGGACGTGGAAGAGGGGGCGTGAGGATCCGATGACGTCGAAGATCACATACGAGGACGTCGAGGTCGGCACCGAACTGCCGGTGCAGACCTTCCCGGTGACCCGTGCCACGCTCGTGCGGTACGCGGGTGCCTCCGGGGACTTCAACCCGATCCACTGGAACGAGAAGTTCGCCAAGGAGGTGGGCCTGCCGGACGTCATCGCGCACGGCATGTTCACCATGGCCGAGGCGATCCGCGTGGTCACCGACTGGACCGGCGACCCGGGCGCGGTCGTCGAGTACGGCGTCCGCTTCACCAAGCCCGTCGTCGTCCCGAACGACGACCAGGGCGCCCTGATCGAGGTCAGCGGCAAGGTCGCGGCCAAGCTCGACGACAACACCGTGCGCGTCGACCTGACGGCGACGAGCGCCGGCCAGAAGGTGCTGGGTATGTCACGCGCGGTCGTACGACTGGGCTGAGCGTCGGCGAGCCTGCGGTGTCGATGCGCCCGTGGTGCCGGTGATGCCCGCGGTAAGGGGCGCTCTCCTTGCGGGGCGCCCCTTACGTGTTGTGGCCCCCTTGCGAGTGAAACGGTCGTCGGCGGGGGGCCGTTCCCGGCGAGGGGCCGTTCTCGGTGACGGACTGTTACCTCCGGGGTGTTCCTGTTGAGGTGTCGTCCCGCCCGGGTTGTTCCCCCGGCGAAGAGCCGTCCCGTCCGGACCGCCCCCGTCGAGGGACCGCCAGGTGCCCCTTGACTTAGTTAGTGATTGAGTACTAACTTCGTCGCATGGTCAGGATGAGCGCTGAAGAGCGGCGCGAGAGTGTCATCCGCGCGGCGATCGCCGAGTTCTCGCAGAGGGGCTACTACGGCACCTCCACCGAGGCGATCGCCAAGCGGGTCGGGGTCTCGCAGCCGTATCTCTTCCGGCTCTTCCCGGGCAAGAAGGCGATCTTCGCCGCCGCCTCGCAGCGCTGCATCGACGAGATGCGCGAGGTCTTCGAGAAGGCGGCCGAGGGGCTGGAGGGTCAGGAAGCACTGCACGCCATGGGTGACGCGTATGTGCAAATGATCCAGGAGCGGCCGGAGCGGCTCCAGATGCAGATGCAGACGTACATCACCGTCGCGGCCGCGGAGGCGGAGGGCGAGCACGAGTTCGGTGAGCTCGTGCGGGCCGGCTGGTCGCGGCTCTGGGACATCGTCCATCTGCGCTCCGGGAGCGATGTCGACCGCACCACGACGTTCCTGGCCAAGGGGATGCTCATCAACACCTATGCGGCCATGGGGTTTCCGCCCGAGCACCGGGTCTGGCAGGGGATGTACCCGGACGCCGGGACCACTGGGCGGCTGGACAAATGCAGCGATGAGTGAGGGGCGGTCCGCCGTCCCCGGTCCGGGTTTTTTCATGGGCCAGAAAATTAGTGATCAATAACTAATAAGCCTTCGCAGGCCATGCTCTGGGGGAGCGATGTCACAAGAGACCGCACAACAGGCCACGCGCCGGACCGCACCTCGCGGGGGCGCCGGATGGGCGCTCGTCATCACCAGCGTCGCCGGATTCATGGCGGCCCTCGACAACCTCGTCGTCACCACCGCCCTGCCCTCCATCCGCAGGGACCTCGGCGGAGCGCTCGACGACCTCGAATGGACCGTGAGCGCCTACACGCTCACCTTCGCCGTCCTGCTGATGTTCGGCGCCGCCCTCGGTGACCGCTTCGGCCGCCGCCGACTCTTTCTCGCCGGACTCACGATCTTCACCGGCGCCTCCGCCGCCGCGGCCATGGCGCCCGGCATCGACTCGCTGATCGCCGCCCGCGCGGTCCAGGGGGTCGGCGCGGCCGTCATGATGCCGTTGACGCTCACCTTGCTGACGGCAGCCGTGCCGGAGGCCAAGCGCGGGATGGCGTACGGGATCTGGGGCGCCGTCAACGGACTCGCGGTCGCCTCCGGGCCGCTCATCGGCGGCAGCCTCACCGAACACGTGTCCTGGCATTGGATCTTCTGGCTGAACGTTCCGCTCGGCGTCGCCCTGCTGCCGCTCGCCCGCCTCCGCCTCGCCGAGTCGTACGGCACCGGCGCTCCGCTCGACATACCCGGCACCCTGCTCGCCAGCGGCGGCCTCTTCGGGATCGTCTACGGCCTCGTACGCGGCCCGGCTGACGGCTGGAGCAGCTCCCTGGTGCTGACCGGCCTGTTCGGGGGCGCCGCCCTGCTCGCCGGGTTCGTGCTGCACGGCAGCCGCGCCAAGAACCCCATGCTGCCCATGCGGCTCTTCCGCTCCCGTGCCTTCTCCGGGATCAACGCCGCCAGCCTGCTGATGTTCCTCGGTATGTTCGGCTCGATCTTCCTGCTCAGCCAGTACATGCAGGGCGTGCTCGGCTACTCGCCCACCGAGGCCGGCCTCAGGATGCTGCCCTGGACGGGCATGCCGATGATCGTCGCGCCGATCGCCGGCATCCTCTCCGACCGGATCGGCGGCCGCCCGGTCGTCGCGGCCGGGCTCTTCCTTCAGGCCGCCGGGCTCGGCTACCTCGCCTCGGTCGTCACCGCGGACGCCTCCTACGGCGCCCAGCTGCCCGGTCTGATCATCAGCGGCATCGGCATGGCCCTGTACTTCGCCCCGGCCGCCAACCTCGTGATGTCCGCCGTGCGCCCACAGGAGCAGGGCATCGCCTCCGGCGCCAACAACGCGCTGCGCGAGGTCGGCGGCGCGCTCGGCGTCGCGGTCATGTCGTCCATCTTCTCCGCACAGGGCAGCTACGACAGCGCCCAGAGCTTCGTGGACGGGCTGAAGCCCGCCCTCGTCACCGGAGCCGCCGTGGTCGCCCTCGCCGGGGTCTCCGCGCTGCTGATCCCCGGCCGACGCCGTGCCGCGAGGATCGTCGCCGAGGGGGAGCTCGCCGCGGAGCCGGCGACCGTCGGCAGCTGAAGGCGGCTGACGGCAACCGAAGGCGTCTGACGGCGCATCTGACGGCACGCGCGCGTGGGGCCCCGTTTCCGAGCGGACGGGGCCCCACGCGCGCGTGCGGCTCGTGGCGGCGGGCCTGCCGGTGGCGTCTCGTAGTCTTGGGCGCGTGCAGGAACTCCACGACGCCCCCCTCGCCCCTCTCACCACCTTCCGGCTCGGCGGCCCCGCCACCCGGCTGGTCACCGCGGCCACCGACGCCGAGGTGATCGCCGCCGTCCGCGAGGCCGACGACAGCGGAACCCCGCTGCTGGTCATCGGCGGCGGCTCGAACCTGGTCATCGGCGACAAGGGCTTCGACGGCACCGCCCTGCGCATCGCCACCACCGGCTTCGAACTGCGCGGCACGACGCTTGAGCTGGCGGCCGGCGAGGTCTGGACCGACGCGGTCGCCCGCACCGTCGAGGCCGGGCTGGCCGGCGTCGAATGCCTCGCCGGGATCCCGGGCTCCGCGGGCGCCACGCCCATCCAGAACGTGGGGGCGTACGGCCAGGAGGTCTCCTCGACCATCACCGAGGTGGTCGCCTACGACCGGCGGGTCGGCGAGACGGTGACGCTCTCCGACGAGGAGTGCGCGTTCTCGTACCGGCACAGCAGGTTCAAGAGCGACCCCGAGCGGTACGTCGTCCTGCGCGTGCGCTTCGAACTGGAGGACGCGGGCGGGCTGTCGGCACCCATGCGGTACGCCGAGGCCGCGCGGGCGCTCGGAGTGGAGCCGGGGGACCGGGTTCCGCTCGCCGACGCGCGCAAGACCGTGCTCAAGCTCCGCGCGGGGAAAGGGATGGTGCTGGACCCCGAGGACCACGACACCTGGTCGGCGGGCTCCTTCTTCACCAACCCGATCCTCACCGACGAGCAGTTCGCCGACTTCCACGCGCGCGTGCGCGAGCGGCTGGGCGACGGGGCCGAGCCGCCCGCCTACCCCGCGGGGGAGGGCCGTACCAAGACCTCGGCGGCCTGGCTGATCGACAAGGCCGGGTTCACCAAGGGGTACGGCAGCGGGGCGGCCCGGATCTCCACGAAGCACACGCTGGCGCTGACCAACCGGGGAGGGGCCACGACGGAGGATCTGCTGGAACTGGCGCGCGAGGTCGTCGCCGGGGTCCGGGACGCGTTCGGTGTGACTCTCGTCAACGAGCCGGTGACCGTCGGCGTCAGCCTCTAGAGGGCCAGAGGTTCAGTACGCCACCCCCACCCCCTGCTTCGCCGTCCCCTCGTCCGCGGTCATCGCCAGCATCGCGTGGGCCACGTCCGCCCGTGCGATGAAGCGGCCCTTCGGCGGGAAACCGCCGATCACCGTGCGGTAGGTGCCGGTGAGGGGCTTGTCCTGCAGGCGGGGCGGGCGCACCGACGTCCAGTCGGTGCCGCTGCGGGACAACTCCGCCTCCATCTCGCGCAGGTCGTCGTAGACCGGCTTGAGGATGCTGCCGACCAGGGCGCGTACGGAGCGGTCCAGCAGGCCGTCGTCCGGTGCCGGGCCCACCGGTGCCGCGCTGACCACCACGAGCCGCCGTACGCCCTCCGCCTGCATGGCGGCCAGCACCGTACGGGTCAGGCGGGCGGCGACGCCGGCGTCCTTGCGGCCGCGCGGGCCCAGTCCGGACAGGACCGCGTCCCGGCCCGTGACCGCCGGGCGGACCACCTCGGGGTCGGTGAGGTCCGCGCGGACGACCTCCAGGCCGGGGCCCGTCACGGTCAGCCGGGCCGGGTCGCGCACGACCGCAGTGACCCGATGGCCGGACGCCAGCGCCTGGCGGACGATCTCCCGGCCGATCCCGCCGGTCGCGCCGAAGACGGTGAGATTCATGACTGCTCCCGAGTACTCAAGCGTCAGATGGTGGGTGAGTATTCACTCACCTGTTGTCGTTCTCTAGAGTGGGTAAGTACTCACCCACCCGTCAAGCCTCTTCGGGACATCCGTCGCACCCGCTGGAAAGGGCATGTGATCCTTGGGCGTCATGCAGCAGAAACCGGCCCGCGTCCGCATCCTCGACGCCGCTCACGAGCTGATGCTCACCGTGGGGCTCGCCCGTGCCACCACCAAGGAGATCGCCCGGGCGGCCGGCTGCTCCGAGGCAGCCCTCTACAAGTACTTCCCCAGCAAGGAAGAGCTGTTCGTGCACGTGCTCACCGAGCGGCTGCCGCGCCTCCTCCCGCTGCTCGGCGAACTCACCGTCGAACCCGGCCGGGGCACCCTGCAGGACAACCTCACCCGGATCGCCCGTCAGGCCGCCCTGTTCTACGAGGAGAGCTTCCCGATCGCCGCGTCCCTGTACGCCGAACAGCAGCTCAAGCGGAAGCTCGACGACAGACTGCGCACCATCGGCGCGGGACCGCATGTGCCGATGCGGGCCCTCGACGCCTACCTGTGCGCCGAGAAGGCGATCGGCCGGATCCGACCCGACGCCGACACCACCGCGGCCGCCACCCTGCTGCTCGGCGCCTGCGTCCAGCGCGTCTTCGCCTACGAGGCCACCGTGACCGGCGCGCGCCCGCCGGTGGACGAGTTCGCCGCCCGGCTCGCCCGCACCCTGCTGGGCGGAATCTCCGTTGCCGAGGACCCCGCCCAGCCGTGACCCTGATGCCATGAGGCATCCCGTATGCGGCTGAGACTGCGCGAGTTCCGGACCCGCACCGGCCCCCACGAACACCGGACGGTCCAGCCCTGGCAGCCGCTGCGCCACACCTCACTGCGCGCACCCGCGCCGATCGGCATGCTCACGGGCGACCACGACGGGCTCAACCGGCTCGCCGGACTGCTCTCCTTCGCCGCGCACTCACCGCACACGATCGTCCATGTGCCGCTGCGGGAGGCAGTGCCGCCGGACGAGGGGCAGGGCCCCCTCGTCGACCTCGTCCTGGTCCATCACGCGTTCGGGCTGCGCGCCGCCCAGTGGCCCGAGCTGCGCCACCGGCTGCGGCAGGGCACCCCGCTCACGGTGCGCACCGACGAGGCGCGCACCGCGCGGGACGCGGCCACCTGGCGCGCCCGGCAGGGACACGCCGACCGCCGGGACGACCTGCGGCACACCACCCACGCCGGCACGCTCTTCCTCTTCGGCGACCGGTACGTCTTCGCAGAGGCCGCCATGTCCCTCGCCTACGCGGCCGGCTGGGGACCGCGCCAGAAGGGCGTGACCGAGGGACGCCCGGCACTCGTGTCGGGGCTGTGGGGGCTGCGGCAGCCGCCGGGCGGCGGGCACCCCGTCGAGGTGCTGGTCTGCTTCAAGGCGTACCCGCCGTACGCCCACTTCCGAAGACCCTGACGACTCTGAGGATCGTGACGGCTTCGACGAACCAAGAAGACCCCGGTCAGGACGCCGGGGCGGTGAGCCAGTCGTCGACGCCCGCCAGGAGTTTCGCCTTCATGTCCTCAGGGGCCGCCGAACCCCGTACCGACTGCCGGGCCAGCTCCGCCAGCTCGGCGTCCGTGAAACCGTGGTGCACGCGCGCGATGTCGTACTGGGCGGCCAGCCGGGAACCGAACAGAAGCGGGTCGTCGGCGCCCAGGGCCATCGGGACCCCCGCCTCGAAGAGCGTGCGCAGCGGGACGTCCTCGGGCTTCTCGTAGACGCCCAGGGCCACATTGGACGCCGGACACACCTCGCAGGTGATGCCCCGGTCCGCCAGCCGCTTGAGCAGCCTCGGATCCTCCGCCGCCCGCACCCCGTGCCCGATCCGCGAGGCGTGCAGATCGTCCAGACAGTCCCGCACCGACGCCGGACCCGTCAGCTCACCGCCGTGCGGAGCCGCCAGCAGACCGCCCTCGCGCGCGATGTGGAACGCCCGGTCGAAGTCCCGGGCCATGCCCCGCCGCTCGTCGTTCGACAGCCCGAAGCCGACCACGCCCCGGTCCGCGTACCGGACGGCCAGCCGCGCGAGCGTACGCGCGTCCAGGGGGTGCTTCATACGGTTCGCGGCCACCAGGACGCGCATACCGAGGCCGGTCTCCCGGGACGTCGTCTCCACCGCGTCCAGGATGATCTCCAGAGCGGGGATCAGACCGCCGAGGCGCGGGGCGTACGACGTCGGATCCACCTGGATCTCCAGCCACGCCGAGCCGTCCCTGACGTCCTCCTCGGCGGCCTCCCGCACCAGCCGCCGGATGTCCTCCGGCTCTCTCAGGCAGGAGCGCGCGGCGTCGTACAGCCGCTGGAAGCGGAACCAGCCCCGTTCGTCGGTGGCCCGTAGTCTCGGCGGCTCCCCGCTGGTCAGCGCTTCGGTCAGCGCCTCGGGGAGGCGTACGCCGTACTTGTCGGCCAGCTCCAGAACGGTTCCCGGCCGCATCGAACCGGTGAAGTGCAGATGCAGATGAGCCTTCGGCAGCTCAGAGACATCACGTACGTGCTCCATTCCAGGATCCTGCCGCACGTACCTGTCGTACCGGTAGCGGATTCCCCTTTAGTGGCCTTGCTCGCACTGGTGAGCAGGTACGCGAAACGGGCCGCCTCCCCGGAGGGAGACGGCCCGCACGCGCGCGTGGAGCGCGAAAACGCCGAAGACGTCAGGAAGGCGTCAGTCCTTGGCCTCGGCCAGCAGCTTCTGCAGCCGGCTCACGCCCTCGACGAGGTCCTCGTCACCGAGCGCGTACGAAAGGCGCAGGTAGCCGGGCGTGCCGAAGGCCTCGCCGGGTACGACCGCGACCTCGGCCTCCTCCAGGATCAGCTCGGCCAGCTCCACCGAGGAGGCCGGGCGCTTGCCGCGGATCTCCTTGCCGAGCAGCGCCTTGACCGACGGGTACGCGTAGAAGGCGCCCTCGGGCTCCGGGCACAGGACGCCGTCGATCTCGTTGAGCATCCGGACGATCGTCTGGCGGCGCCGGTCGAAGGCCTCGCGCATCTTCGCCACGGCGGACAGGTCGCCGGAGACGGCGGCCAGGGCGGCGACCTGCGCCACGTTGGAGACGTTCGACGTGGCGTGCGACTGGAGGTTGGTGGCCGCCTTGACGACGTCCTTCGGGCCGATGAGCCAGCCCACCCGCCAGCCGGTCATGGCGTACGTCTTGGCGACGCCGTTGACGACGATGCACTTGTCGCGCAGCTCGGGCAGGATCGCCGGCAGCGAGGTGAACTTCGCGTCGCCGTAGACCAGGTGCTCGTAGATCTCGTCCGTGAGGACCCACAGGCCGTGCTCGACGGCCCAGCGGCCGATCGCCTCGGTGTCGGCCTCGCTGTAGACCGCGCCGGTCGGGTTGGACGGGGAGACGAAGAGCACGACCTTCGTCTTCTCGGTGCGCGCGGCCTCCAGCTGCTCGACGGAGACGCGGTAGCCGGTGGTCTCGTCGGCGACGACCTCGACCGGGACACCGCCGGCGAGGCGGATCGACTCCGGGTACGTCGTCCAGTACGGGGCGGGCACGATGACCTCGTCGCCCGGGTCGAGGATCGCGGCGAAGGCCTCGTAGATGGCCTGCTTGCCGCCGTTGGTGACGAGAACCTGGGAGGCGTCGACCTCGTAGCCGGAGTCGCGCAGCGTCTTCGCGGCGATCGCGGCCTTCAGCTCGGGCAGACCGCCGGCCGGGGTGTAGCGGTGGTACTTCGGGTTCTTGCAGGCCTCGATGGCGGCCTCGACGATGTAGTCCGGAGTCGGGAAGTCGGGCTCACCGGCGCCGAAGCCGATCACCGGGCGCCCGGCGGCCTTCAGGGCCTTGGCCTTGGCGTCGACGGCGAGGGTGGCGGACTCGGAGATCGCGCCGACTCGGGCGGAGACCCGGCGCTCGGTGGGAGGGGTTGCAGCGCTCATGGGGCCCATCGTTCCAGACCGGAAACCTGCCCGGCACGCCGGTTTCACAGACTGAACAACTACGGGCCGAACCATGAACAAGCGTGCGGATCCGGCCCGCGGCCAGGACGATCTTCCGTACGGCCGCCCCGGACTGCCACTTTCTGTTCGACGCGGCGCCGCGGACCACGTACACTCTCACCTCGTTGGCCACCGACAGCCGTGCCTGAGCGGGTGCACACCGAGCACCCGGCCGGATGCGGTACGTTGGGGGACACACAAAGGGTCGTAGCTCAATTGGTAGAGCACCGGTCTCCAAAACCGGCGGTTGGGGGTTCAAGTCCCTCCGGCCCTGCTACACACACCGCCAGGATGTGTGCGCATGTACGTACATACAAGCATTGCACCGCCGTGCGGCTCTGGAACCGGGCGCGGCACGGCCATGACCCGGGATCAGGTGAGGATGAATGACGGACGCCGTGGGCTCCATCGACACGCCTGACGCCGACGAGGTGCCCGAGTCCCAGAAGAAGGCCCGCAAGGGTGGCAAGCGTGCCAAGAAGGGCCCGCTGAAGCGCCTCGGTACCTTCTACCGCCAGATCATCGCGGAGCTCCGCAAGGTCGTCTGGCCGACTCGCAACCAGCTGACGTCGTACACCACCGTGGTGATCTTCTTCGTCACCATCATGATCGCCCTGGTGACCGTGATTGACTATGGACTCAACCACGCCGCCAAGTACGTCTTCGGCTGAGCACAGAGCGAAGGGCGCCGTGGTAGCGGCGCCCGTTTTCGCATGTTCCACCCCTCTGTATCCAGGAAGAAGCAGCCATCGTGTCTGACCCGAACCTGAACGACGCCGTCGAGCCCGAAGAGGCCGTCGCAGACGAGCTGGACATCGTCGAGGGCGCGGACGAGCAGGACGAGTTCGAGGCTGCCGAGGCCGAACTGGGGGAGCCGGCCGAGGAGACCGCGGTCCACGTCGAGGACGAGGACGAAGAAGCGGAAGAGGCCGACGAGGACGAGGACGTCGAGGAAGAAACCCTCGAGGACGAGGCCGCCGAGGAAGAAGAGCCCGCCGAGCCGGTCGACCCCGTCCAGGCCCTGCGCGAGGAGCTGCGCCTGCTCCCCGGCGAGTGGTACGTCATCCACACCTACGCCGGCTACGAGAACCGCGTGAAGACCAACCTGGAGCAGCGCGCCGTCTCGCTGAACGTCGAGGACTACATCTTCCAGGCCGAGGTGCCGCAGGAAGAGGTCGTCCAGATCAAGAACGGCGACCGCAAGACCATCAAGCAGAACAAGCTGCCCGGCTATGTGCTCGTCCGTATGGACCTGACGAACGAGTCGTGGGGTGTCGTCCGCAACACGCCCGGCGTCACCGGCTTCGTCGGCAACGCGTACGACCCGTACCCGCTGACCCTCGACGAGATCGTCAAGATGCTCGCGCCCGAGGCCGAGGAGAAGGCGGCGCGCGAGGCGGCGGAGGCCGAGGGCAAGCCCGCGCCGCAGCGCAAGGTCGAGGTCCAGGTCCTGGACTTCGAGGTGGGCGACTCGGTCACCGTCACGGACGGTCCGTTCGCCACGCTGCAGGCCACGATCAACGAGATCAACCCGGACTCCAAGAAGGTCAAGGGTCTGGTGGAGATCTTCGGTCGTGAGACGCCGGTGGAGCTGTCGTTCGACCAGATCCAGAAGAACTAGTTCCTTCTGGACGTACCGCTTCCGAGCAGGTCAGGCGAGCGCCTGACCTGCTCGGTTTTTGGCCGCGCATCCATACCCGTTATCGTTGTGCGGTATGCCTGCGTCCAGGAGAGAAACCTGACGCGGGCAGGACCCGATGGAAAGGACCCGGAGAGCTATGCCTCCCAAGAAGAAGAAGGTCACGGGGCTCATCAAGCTCCAGATCAACGCCGGTGCGGCGAACCCGGCCCCGCCGGTCGGCCCCGCGCTCGGTCAGCACGGCGTCAACATCATGGAGTTCTGCAAGGCCTACAACGCCGCGACCGAGTCGCAGCGTGGCTGGGTCATCCCGGTGGAGATCACGGTCTACGAGGACCGCTCCTTCACCTTCGTCACCAAGACCCCGCCGGCCGCGAAGATGATCCTCAAGGCCGCTGGTGTCGAGAAGGGCTCCGGCGAGCCGCACAAGACCAAGGTCGCCAAGATCACCGAGGCGCAGGTCCGCGAGATCGCCACGACGAAGCTCCCCGACCTGAACGCCAACGACCTGGACGCCGCGGCGAAGATCATCGCCGGCACCGCCCGCTCCATGGGCATCACGGTCGAGGGCTGACCCCCACTTTCGTAGCACCACCGTGGTAGGGCCTGCTCGGTCCGTACACCACGACTCCTTTCAAGAACACACAGGAGCAGTTGTGAGCAAGCGCAGCAAGGCTCTCCGCGCTGCGGACGCCAAGGTCGACCGGGAGAAGCTGTACGCCCCGCTCGAGGCCGTCCGTCTCGCCAAGGAGACCTCCACGACCAAGTTCGACGGCACCGTCGAGGTCGCCTTCCGCCTGGGTGTCGACCCGCGCAAGGCCGACCAGATGGTCCGTGGCACCGTGAACCTCCCGCACGGCACCGGTAAGACCGCCCGGGTCCTGGTCTTCGCGACCGGTGACCGTGCCGAGGCCGCGCGTGCCGCGGGCGCCGACATCGTCGGCGCCGACGAGCTGATCGACGAGGTGGCGAAGGGCCGTCTGGACTTCGACGCCGTCGTCGCCACCCCGGACCTCATGGGCAAGGTCGGCCGCCTCGGCCGCGTCCTCGGCCCCCGTGGTCTGATGCCGAACCCGAAGACCGGCACCGTCACCCCGGACACCGCCAAGGCTGTGACCGAGATCAAGGGCGGCAAGATCGAGTTCCGCGTCGACAAGCACTCGAACCTGCACTTCATCATCGGCAAGACGTCCTTCGAGGACGACAAGCTGGTGGAGAACTACGGCGCCGCGCTGGAGGAGATCCTCCGTCTGAAGCCGTCCGCCGCCAAGGGCCGCTACATCAAGAAGGCCGCCATCAGCACCACGATGGGCCCCGGTATCCCGGTCGACTCGAACCGCACCCGCAACCTCCTCACCGAGGAGGACCCGGCCGCCGTCTGAGCCCCGCGCTCGGTCCGGTAGCCGCGTCAGGGACGCGTCAGCCAGCAGGACGGGCCCCGCAATCCGACAGGATTGCGGGGCCCGTCCCGTTTCCCGGCTCCGTGCGGCATCTCCCGTCCCCCCGTACGACGCGGCCCTGCCCCCGTCGACACGGACCCGCTCTCGCTGCGACGCGGCCTCGCTCTCGTGCGACGTACGTCATCGTCCCGCCCTCCCCGACTTCCCGCGCGGTGCCGGTGGCCTGGGTTAGCGTCGGAGGTGCGGGACTCGTATGGGGGTGGGGCGGGATGACGAGCAGGGGTGTGCGCCGGGTGGCCCTGGCGATCGCGGCGGCGACCGCGCTGACAGGAGTGGCCGCCTGCACCGCCCCGGCAGCCTCGGACGCCGGGAAGAGCACCCCCCACCAGACCCGCTCCCTGGCCGCCCTGCGCTCCGCCGAGCGGTCCACCCACCGGGCCCGGTCGGCCCGGGTCCGCTCCATCACCACCCTGGGCTCCCTGATGTCCACGAAGGCCGAGGGCGCCCTCGGCTGGAGGCACGGCCTCACCGGCACGCTCACCATCACCTACACCGGCGGCACCACCGCCGACCTGATGCGCCGGCTCGACTCCACGTCCCTGGAGACCCGCTACCTCCGGGACGCCTACTACGCCAGGGTCGGCCCCGCCTTCGCCCGGCAACTGGGCGGCAAGCACTGGATCAAGTACCCGTACGACTACCTCGACACCCTCGGCGGCGGCTCTGGCGCGATGATGACGGACCTGATGCGCAACACCACCCCCAACCAGTCGGTACGGCTGCTGCTGGCCTCCGAGGACGTACGCAGGGTCGGCGAGGAGAAGGTCTCCGGCGAGCCCACCACCCACTACTCGGGCACGGTGCACGTCTCCGACCTGGTCGGCGACAGCACACTGCAGAAGCAGCTCAGCCAGGCCGGCGTCAGCACGGAGACCGTCGACATCTGGGTCGACGGCAAGAACCTGCTGGTCAAGAAGACCGAGAAGGCCGACACCGCGAACGGCGCGATGAACCAGACCGCGTACTACAGCGACTACGGCGTGAAGGTCAGCGCGGAGCGGCCCCCGGCCGGTGACACCCAGGACTTCGGGACGCTGCTGAAGAAGCGGGGTGCGGCGGGCTGACCCCGTGAGAGCGGTCGTACCGAGCCGATTTGCTTGACAGTGCACCGGTCCCGTACTCTCCTCGAGAAGCCAAAGACCGCTGGTCGTTGCCGCTTACTCGCAAGAGTGTGCGGTGGCCGAAGGATCCGCTGAACCGCGGACGACCCGCGCAGGTGACTGTGGAAGTGCTCCTGGAACACACGCTTCACGTGTGTGTGCCCGGTCGAGCTACGCCCCGTGCGCCTGCGCCGGGGCGTTTCGTTTTCCTCAGCCCCTTCTGAGCGGTCCTCATCACCCGGAAGGAGGCCGACGCTCTATGGCAAGGCCCGACAAGGCTGCCGCGGTAGCCGAGCTGACGGAGCAGTTCCGCAGCTCGAACGCCGCCGTGCTGACCGAGTACCGGGGTCTCACCGTGGCGCAGCTCAAGACGCTGCGCCGCTCGCTCGGTGAGAACGCCCAGTACGCCGTGGTGAAGAACACGCTGACCAAGATTGCGGCCAACGAGGCCGGGATCTCGACGCTCGACGACCTGTTCAACGGTCCGACGGCGGTCGCCTTCATCACCGGTGACCCGGTGACGTCGGCGAAGGGTCTTCGTGACTTCGCCAAGGACAACCCGAACCTCGTCATCAAGGGCGGTGTCCTTGACGGCAAGGCGCTGTCCGCCGACGAGATCAAGAAGCTTGCGGACCTCGAGTCCCGCGAGGTTCTGCTCGCCAAGCTGGCGGGCGCCCTGAAGGGCAAGCAGACGCAGGCTGCTCAGGTCTTCCAGGCGCTCCCCTCGAAGTTCGTCCGCACCGCGGAGGCGCTTCGTGTCAAGCAGGCCGAGCAGGGCGGTGCCGAGTAACTCGGCTCGCGAAATGACCGCCGCCTGAGGCAGCCCGCCGAAGGCAACGGTCGTAGCGGGCCGAACGTACGCCCGCCAGACATGTACATACGGCACCAGCCGAATTAGTGGAAGGAAAGCCATCATGGCTCTCACCCAGGACGAACTGCTCGCCGAGTTCGAGACGATGACCCTGATCCAGCTCTCCGAGTTCGTGAAGGCGTTCGAGGAGAAGTTCGACGTCACCGCCGCCGCCGCGGTTGCCGTCGCGGGCCCGGCCGGTCCGGCCGCCCCGGCCGAGGCCGCTGAGGAGCAGGACGAGTTCGACGTCATCCTCACCGGTGCCGGCGACAAGAAGATCCAGGTCATCAAGGTCGTGCGCGAGCTCACCTCGCTCGGCCTGAAGGAGGCCAAGGACCTCGTGGACGGCGCCCCGAAGCCCGTCCTCGAGAAGGTCGCCAAGGAGGCCGCCGAGAAGGCTGCCGAGTCCCTCAAGGGCGCCGGCGCCTCCGTCGAGGTCAAGTAACACCTCCGAGGTCCTACAGACCTCTGTGTGCTGAAACACCCCCTCGGGGGCTGTAACGCGCAGACCGCGAAGAGCGATCATCCATCCGGGTGGTCGCTCTTCGGCGTTCCCGGGAGGCCGACCACGGTTGCCTTGCACCCGTGACGGCGGGGGGTATGGTGATCTTCGTCGTGTCCCTGGCGCACCGGGTCAGCGCAGGGGGGCCTTGACGAACCGCACGCAGCGCGCAATTCTCAGGACGCGTCGCCAGAACGGTCCGAATCCGAGGCATGGATCGGCGACGAAGAGGGCAGTATCAACGTGCGTTGAGGGCAGGCATGACGCAGGCGTTGACGATGAAGAGGGTCTCAGAAAATGGAGACTGGACATCAGTGTGCCAAGTGGCTACACTGACCCTTTGCGCTGCCTGTTAGCCTTCCCCTGCCCGTCACCAGGGGTCTGCCCTCACCCGAACGCCGACGACCGAACCTCCTCTGAACTGGGGTTTCTGTCTCTGTGTCCCGGGAAGGGACCGGGGAGCGCGTAGTGAGTCCGAGCCCTCGGAAGGACCCCCTCTTGGCCGCCTCGCGCACTGCCTCGAACGCGAATATGAACAACGGCGCCAGCACCGCCCCGCTGCGCATCTCTTTTGCAAAGATCAAGGAGCCTCTCGAGGTTCCCAACCTGCTCGCGCTGCAGACCGAGAGCTTCGACTGGCTGCTCGGCAACACCGCCTGGCAGAGTCGGGTCGAGGAGGCTCTGGAGTCAGGTCAGGACGTCCCCACCAAGTCCGGTCTGGAGGAGATCTTCGAGGAGATCTCCCCGATCGAGGACTTCTCCGGGTCGATGTCGCTGACGTTCCGCGACCACCGCTTCGAGCCGCCGAAGAACAGCATCGACGAGTGCAAGGAGCGCGACTTCACGTACGCCGCCCCGCTCTTCGTCACGGCCGAGTTCACCAACAACGAGACCGGCGAGATCAAGTCCCAGACGGTCTTCATGGGCGACTTCCCGCTCATGACGCACAAGGGCACCTTCGTCATCAACGGCACCGAGCGTGTCGTGGTGTCGCAGCTGGTCCGCTCGCCCGGTGTCTACTTCGACTCCTCCATCGACAAGACGTCCGACAAGGACATCTTCTCCGCCAAGATCATCCCGTCCCGGGGTGCCTGGCTGGAGATGGAGATCGACAAGCGCGACATGGTCGGCGTCCGTATCGACCGCAAGCGCAAGCAGTCCGTGACCGTCCTCCTGAAGGCGCTCGGCTGGACCACCGAGCAGATCCTCGAGGAGTTCGGCGAGTACGAGTCCATGCGCGCCACCCTGGAGAAGGACCACACCCAGGGCCAGGACGACGCGCTGCTCGACATCTACCGCAAGCTGCGTCCGGGCGAGCCCCCCACGCGTGAGGCCGCGCAGACGCTGCTCGAGAACCTGTACTTCAACCCGAAGCGTTACGACCTCGCCAAGGTCGGCCGCTACAAGGTCAACAAGAAGCTGGGTGCGGAGGCTCCGCTGGACGCGGGCGTCCTGACCGTCGAGGACGTCATCTCGACGATCAAGTACCTGGTGAAGCTGCACGCCGGCGAGACCGAGACGGTCGGTGACAGCGGTACGAACATCGTCGTCGAGACCGACGACATCGACCACTTCGGCAACCGTCGTCTGCGCAGCGTCGGCGAGCTCATCCAGAACCAGGTCCGTACCGGTCTGGCCCGTATGGAGCGCGTCGTCCGGGAGCGCATGACGACCCAGGACGTCGAGGCGATCACGCCGCAGACCCTGATCAACATCCGGCCGGTCGTCGCCTCCATCAAGGAGTTCTTCGGCACCAGCCAGCTGTCCCAGTTCATGGACCAGAACAACCCGCTGTCGGGTCTCACCCACAAGCGCCGTCTGTCGGCTCTTGGCCCGGGTGGTCTCTCCCGTGAGCGGGCCGGCTTCGAGGTCCGTGACGTGCACCCGTCGCACTACGGCCGTATGTGCCCGATCGAGACCCCCGAAGGCCCGAACATCGGTCTGATCGGCTCGCTCGCCTCCTACGGTCGCGTCAACGCGTTCGGTTTCGTCGAGACCCCGTACCGCAAGGTCGTCGACGGCCAGGTCACCGACGAGGTGGACTACCTGACCGCGGACGAGGAGGACCGCTTCGTCATCGCGCAGGCCAACGCCGGCCTCAACGACGACATGCGCTTCTCCGAGGCCCGCGTGCTGGTCCGCCGCCGTGGCGGCGAGGTCGACTACGTCGCCGGTGACGACGTGGACTACATGGACGTCTCGCCGCGCCAGATGGTGTCGGTCGCGACGGCCATGATCCCGTTCCTCGAGCACGACGACGCCAACCGTGCCCTCATGGGCGCGAACATGATGCGTCAGGCCGTGCCGCTGATCAAGTCCGAGGCCCCGCTCGTCGGCACCGGCATGGAGTACCGCTCCGCCGTCGACGCCGGCGACGTGGTCAAGGCCGAGAAGGACGGTGTGGTCCAGGAGGTCTCCGCGGACTACATCACCACCGCCAACGACGACGGCACGTACATCACGTACCGCCTGGCCAAGTTCTCCCGGTCCAACCAGGGCACCTCGGTCAACCAGAAAGTCATCGTCGACGAGGGCGACCGCATCATCACCGGCCAGGTGCTGGCCGACGGTCCGGCCACCCAGAACGGCGAGATGGCCCTCGGCAAGAACCTGCTCGTGGCGTTCATGCCGTGGGAGGGTCACAACTACGAGGACGCGATCATCCTGTCGCAGCGCCTCGTGCAGGACGACGTCCTCTCCTCGATCCACATCGAGGAGCACGAGGTCGACGCCCGTGACACCAAGCTCGGCCCCGAGGAGATCACCCGGGACATCCCGAACGTCTCCGAGGAGGTCCTCGCCGACCTCGACGAGCGCGGCATCATCCGGATCGGTGCCGAGGTCGTCGCCGGTGACATCCTCGTCGGCAAGGTCACGCCCAAGGGCGAGACCGAGCTGACCCCCGAGGAGCGCCTGCTGCGCGCGATCTTCGGCGAGAAGGCCCGTGAGGTCCGTGACACCTCGCTGAAGGTGCCGCACGGCGAGATCGGCAAGATCATCGGTGTGCGCGTCTTCGACCGCGAGGAGGGCGACGAGCTTCCCCCGGGCGTGAACCAGCTGGTGCGCGTCTACGTCGCACAGAAGCGCAAGATCACCGACGGTGACAAGCTCGCCGGCCGTCACGGCAACAAGGGTGTCATCTCGAAGATCCTGCCCATCGAGGACATGCCGTTCCTCGAGGACGGAACTCCGGTCGACATCATCCTCAACCCGCTCGGTGTGCCGTCCCGAATGAACCCGGGACAGGTCCTGGAGATCCACCTCGGCTGGCTCGCCAGCCGCGGCTGGGACGTCTCCGGCCTCGGCGAGGAGTGGGCGCAGCGCCTCCAGGCGATCGGCGCCGACCAGGTCGACCCGGGCACGAACGTCGCGACCCCCGTCTTCGACGGTGCGCGCGAGGACGAGCTCGCGGGTCTGCTCCAGCACACCATCCCGAACCGCGACGGCGAGCGCATGGTGCTCCCGACCGGCAAGGCGCGGCTGTTCGACGGCCGTAGCGGTGAGCCGTTCCCGGACCCGATCTCGGTCGGCTACATGTACATCCTCAAGCTCCACCACCTGGTCGACGACAAGCTGCACGCCCGTTCGACCGGCCCGTACTCGATGATCACCCAGCAGCCGCTGGGTGGTAAGGCCCAGTTCGGTGGCCAGCGATTCGGTGAGATGGAGGTGTGGGCGCTGGAGGCTTACGGCGCCGCGTACGCCCTCCAGGAGCTGCTGACGATCAAGTCCGACGACGTCACCGGCCGCGTGAAGGTCTACGAGGCCATCGTCAAGGGCGAGAACATCCCCGAGCCCGGCATCCCCGAGTCCTTCAAGGTCCTCATCAAGGAGATGCAGTCGCTCTGCCTGAACGTGGAGGTGCTGTCCAGCGACGGTATGTCCATCGAGATGCGTGACACCGACGAGGACGTCTTCCGCGCTGCGGAGGAGCTCGGCATCGACCTGTCCCGGCGCGAGCCGAGCAGCGTCGAAGAGGTCTGACGGGAGTCCGGCGGGCCCTGAGCGATCAGGGCCCCGCCGACCCCCAGGCCCCCGTTTCAGACCACAGACTTACAACCCTGAGAGGGATTGACGCATAGTGCTCGACGTCAACTTCTTCGACGAGCTCCGGATCGGCCTGGCCACCGCGGACGACATCCGTCAGTGGAGCCACGGCGAGGTCAAGAAGCCCGAGACGATCAACTACCGCACCCTCAAGCCGGAAAAGGACGGGCTCTTCTGCGAGAAGATCTTCGGCCCCACCCGGGACTGGGAGTGCTACTGCGGCAAGTACAAGCGCGTCCGCTTCAAGGGCATCATCTGTGAGCGCTGCGGCGTCGAGGTGACCCGCGCCAAGGTGCGCCGTGAGCGGATGGGCCACATCGAGCTGGCCGCGCCCGTCACGCACATCTGGTACTTCAAGGGTGTCCCGAGCCGGCTGGGCTACCTGCTCGACCTGGCTCCCAAGGACCTCGAGAAGGTCATCTACTTCGCGGCGTACATGATCACGTTCGTCGACGAGGAGCGCCGTACCCGCGACCTGCCCTCCCTGGAGGCGCATGTCTCCGTGGAGCGCCAGCAGGTCGAGAACCGCCGGGACGCCGACCTGGAGGCCCGCGCCAAGAAGCTGGAAGGCGACCTGGCCGAGCTGGAGGCCGAGGGTGCCAAGGCCGACGTGCGCCGCAAGGTGCGCGAAGGCGCCGAGCGTGAGATGAAGCAGCTGCGCGACCGTTCGCAGCGCGAGATCGACCGCCTCGACGAGGTGTGGACCCGCTTCAAGAACCTCAAGGTCCAGGACCTGGAGGGCGACGAGCTCCTCTACCGCGAGCTGCGTGACCGCTTCGGCACGTACTTCGACGGTTCGATGGGTGCCGCGGCGCTGCAGAAGCGCCTGGAGTCCTTCGACCTCGACGAGGAGGCCGAGAAGCTCCGCGAGATCATCCGCACCGGCAAGGGCCAGAAGAAGACCCGTGCGCTCAAGCGCCTGAAGGTCGTCTCCGCGTTCCTGCAGACCAGCAACAGCCCCAAGGGCATGGTGCTGGACTGCGTGCCGGTCATCCCGCCGGACCTCCGCCCGATGGTGCAGCTGGACGGTGGCCGCTTCGCGACCTCCGACCTGAACGACCTGTACCGCCGTGTGATCAACCGCAACAACCGCCTGAAGCGCCTTCTCGACCTCGGTGCGCCCGAGATCATCGTGAACAACGAGAAGCGCATGCTCCAGGAGGCCGTCGACGCCCTGTTCGACAACGGTCGTCGTGGTCGCCCGGTCACCGGTCCCGGCAACCGTCCGCTGAAGTCCCTCAGCGACATGCTGAAGGGCAAGCAGGGTCGATTCCGTCAGAACCTGCTCGGCAAGCGTGTGGACTACTCCGCGCGTTCCGTGATCGTCGTCGGTCCACAGCTCAAGCTGCACCAGTGCGGTCTGCCCAAGGCGATGGCGCTGGAGCTCTTCAAGCCGTTCGTGATGAAGCGGCTCGTGGACCTCAACCACGCGCAGAACATCAAGAGCGCCAAGCGCATGGTGGAGCGCGGCCGCACCGTCGTGTACGACGTCCTCGAAGAGGTCATCGCCGAGCACCCGGTGCTGCTGAACCGTGCGCCCACCCTGCACCGCCTCGGCATCCAGGCCTTCGAGCCGCAGCTGGTCGAGGGCAAGGCCATCCAGATCCACCCGCTCGTCTGCACCGCGTTCAACGCGGACTTCGACGGTGACCAGATGGCCGTGCACCTGCCGCTGTCCGCGGAGGCGCAGGCCGAGGCCCGCATCCTGATGCTGTCCTCGAACAACATCCTCAAGCCCGCCGACGGCCGTCCGGTGACGATGCCGACCCAGGACATGGTCCTCGGTCTGTTCTTCCTCACCACCGACGGCGAACTCCGTGACACCAAGGGCGAGGGCCGTGCGTTCGGCTCCACGGCCGAGGCGACCATGGCGTTCGACGCCGGCGAGCTCGCGCTGCAGTCCGCGGTCGACATCCGCTTCCCGGTGGGCACCATCCCGCCGCGCGGCTGGACCCCGCCGGCCGTCGAGGAGGGCGAGCCGGAGTACCAGACCGGTGACACCTTCCGGCTGCGCACCACCCTGGGCCGCGCGCTCTTCAACGAGCTGCTGCCCGAGGACTACCCGTTCGTCGACTACTCGGTGGGCAAGAAGCAGCTCGGCGAGATCGTCAACGACCTGGCGGAGCGCTACCCCAAGGTCATCGTGGCGGCGACGCTCGACAACCTGAAGGCGGCCGGCTTCTACTGGGGCACCCGCTCCGGTGTCACCGTGGCCATCTCCGACGTCGTCGTCCCCGAGGCGAAGAAGGCCATCGTCGCGGGCTACGAGGCCCAGGACGAGAAGGTCCAGAAGCAGTACGAGCGCGGTCTGATCACCAAGGAAGAGCGCACGCAGGAGCTCATCGCGATCTGGACCAAGGCGACCAACGAGGTCGCCGAGGCGATGAACGCGAACTTCCCCAAGACGAACCCCATCTTCATGATGGTTGACTCGGGTGCCCGAGGAAACATGATGCAGATGCGGCAGATCGCCGGTATGCGTGGTCTGGTGTCGAACGCGAAGAACGAGACCATCCCGCGTCCGATCAAGGCGTCCTTCCGTGAGGGCCTGTCCGTGCTGGAGTACTTCATCTCCACGCACGGTGCCCGTAAGGGTCTGGCCGACACCGCCCTGCGTACCGCCGACTCGGGTTACCTGACCCGTCGTCTGGTGGACGTCTCGCAGGACGTCATCATCCGCGAGGAGGACTGCGGCACCGAGCGCGGCCTCAAGCTGCACATCGCGGAGGTCGGCGCGGACGGCGTGCTGCGCAAGGCGGAGAACGTCGAGACCAGCGTGTACGCCCGTGCGCTGGCCGAGGACATCGTCGTCGACGGCGTGGTGCTGGCCCCGGCCAACACCGACCTCGGTGACGTCCTCATCGACGAACTGGTCGCGCGTGGCGTCTCCGAGGTCAAGACCCGCTCGGTCCTGACCTGTGAGTCCGCCGTCGGTACCTGCGCCATGTGCTACGGCCGCTCGCTGGCCACCGGCAAGCTGGTCGACATCGGTGAGGCGGTCGGCATCATCGCCGCCCAGTCCATCGGTGAGCCCGGTACCCAGCTGACGATGCGTACCTTCCACACCGGTGGTGTGGCCGGTGACGACATCACCCAGGGTCTGCCGCGTGTCGTCGAGCTCTTCGAGGCCCGTACCCCGAAGGGTGTCGCCCCGATCTCCGAGGCGGACGGCCGTGTCCGCATCGAGGAGACCGAGAAGACCAAGAAGATCGTCATCACGCCGGACGACGGCAGCGACGAGACGGCGTTCCCGATCTCGAAGCGTGCCCGGCTCCTGGTCAGCGAGGGCGAGCACGTCTCGGTGGGCCAGAAGCTCACCGTGGGTGCCACCAACCCGCACGACGTGCTGCGCATCCTGGGCCAGCGTGCCGTCCAGGTCCACCTGGTCGGCGAGGTCCAGAAGGTCTACAACTCGCAGGGTGTGTCGATCCACGACAAGCACATCGAGATCATCATCCGGCAGATGCTGCGCCGTGTGACGATCATCGAGTCCGGCGACGCCGAGCTGCTGCCCGGCGAGCTGGTCGAGCGCTCGAAGTTCGAGACCGAGAACCGTCGTGTGGTCCAGGAGGGCGGTCACCCGGCCTCCGGTCGTCCGCAGCTCATGGGTATCACCAAGGCCTCGCTGGCCACGGAGTCCTGGCTGTCGGCGGCGTCCTTCCAGGAGACGACGCGAGTCCTCACCGACGCGGCGATCAACGCCAAGTCCGACTCGCTCATCGGCCTCAAGGAGAACGTCATCATCGGTAAGCTCATCCCGGCCGGTACGGGTCTGTCCCGCTACCGCAACATCCGGGTCGAGCCGACCGAGGAGGCGAAGGCCGCGATGTACTCGGCCGTCGGCTACGACGACATCGACTACTCGCCGTTCGGCACGGGCTCCGGCCAGGCCGTTCCGCTGGAGGACTACGACTACGGTCCGTACAACCAGTAGTAGTTGGTTCTGAAGGGCGGTCCCCCGTTTCGTACGGGGGACCGCCCTTCGGCGTTTCAGCGGCTTGTACGACCGCGGGGAGGGCGCGCTCGACGAGGTGGGCCCTGCAACCCTGTAAGGCGCTCAGGGGTGCCGTGTGGGACCTTGGCGGCCCCGTCCCGGGCCGCGATCCGGTCACGGAATCCCCAACTCGAAGATCACATAGTGCGCGTACCACCCGGAAGCCACCGCCGCCGTCGAGAAGAACACCAGCAGGCTCGGCCACTTCAGGCGGCTCATCGCGGCCGCCGGGGCCAGCAGCAGGGGGAAGACGGGGAGCAGATAGCGCGGGGCGTTGCCGAACATCTGCTGGGTGCCCAGGACCGTCGCGATCGAGGCGAGGGTGTAGGCCGCCAGCACCAGCGGCGGCCGTTTGCGCAGCAGCAGCGTGACGAGGAAAGGCAGTGCCACCACCAGCTGCACGGCGATCAGGTCCGGCACCGAGTAGGCGAAGAGGTAGTCGCCGTGCCCCACCGCCACGTTCCGCAGCACGTCCAGGGTGTACGCGCCGAAGTCGAAGTAGTGGGCCCAGGCGTCCCGCTGCAGCGCGAAGTAGGCGCCGGGGCCGCCCATCGACCAGCCGATGTAGGTGAGCAGGCCGAGGGGTGCCGCGACCGCCGCGTACAGCGGGGCGGCGACGCCCTGTTCGCGGCGGCCGTCGCGTCGTAGCAGGGTCACCAGCGCCGCCAGGCCCACCGCGCCGATCAGTACGGCCGAGGTGGGGCGGCTGAGGCCGGACAGGAACGCGAGCAGGCCTGCCGTCACCCAGCGGCGCTTCATCACCGCGTGGCAGGTCCAGGCCGCGATCGCCACGAACAGGGACTCGGTGTAGACGGCCCACTCGACGCCGGCGGCCGGGGCCACGGCCCAGAGGCCGGCGGCGATGGTGCCGGCCCGGGTCCCCGCGAGCAGCGAGATCACCGCGCAGATGCCGGCGGCCGCGATGAAGGAGCAGACGACCGAGACGAGGATCGCGGAGCCGTGGAGGCCGATGCCGGTGAGCTCGGAGACCACCCGGATCAGGCCCGGATACAACGGGAAGAACGCCACCGAGTTCTGCTCGGCGCTGAACTGGCTCCCGGGGGCGAGGGGCCGGAGCGGCCCGGGGTGGTAGCCCTTCTGCGCGACCTGGAGGTACCACCAGCCGTCCCAGGTGGACAGGACGTCCCACCAGTGGGCGCCACCGCCGAAGCGGGGGTCTTTGCGCCGGTAGTCGCCGGCGTACGTCAGCAGCCAGGCGAAGACGAGGAGGCCGGTGAGCTTGGCGGCGCCGTAGAGGGCGAGAGGCGGGAGCCAGGGGCGGACGGCCGGGGGGAGGCGGAGGCGGCGGGGCGGTGTTCCGGTGGTCGGTGCGGTGTCGCTCCGAGCTGCGCTCATGCGTGTGATGCCCCCTGAGGAACGCCGTGGGAAGTGCCGTGTGCGACCGTAGGGCGGTCTCGGCACTCCGTACTCGCTCCTGTCGCGTGTCGTTCGCCTTCGTGGTATATGCGAAGCCGTCCGTAAAACCCCAGCTCACGTCCCCCGCAACCGGTCACCCTTCTTTTGTTTTGACCGGAGTGATTGCGCTGGGTACGCTCAGACCTTGTGCCTGGGGTGTGCCCTGACCCTCGTGCGTGCCTTGAAACCGCACCTGAGTGACGAAGTGGCCACCGTGATCCGCGCCCCCTTCTGCCTTCCGGCAGGAGTCCGCGGAATCCGACACACCCGACCGCGTGGGTCGGCGACGTTCCAGGTTAGCTTCACCATCGGCACACAGAAACCGGAGAAGTAGTGCCTACGATCCAGCAGCTGGTCCGCAAGGGCCGGCAGGACAAGGTCGAGAAGAACAAGACCCCCGCACTCGAGGGCTCCCCTCAGCGCCGGGGCGTCTGCACGCGTGTGTTCACGACCACCCCGAAGAAGCCGAACTCGGCCCTGCGTAAGGTCGCGCGTGTGCGTCTGACCAGCGGGATCGAGGTCACCGCCTACATTCCGGGTGAGGGACACAACCTGCAGGAGCACTCCATCGTGCTCGTGCGCGGCGGCCGTGTGAAGGACCTGCCCGGTGTTCGCTACAAGATCATCCGCGGCTCGCTCGACACCCAGGGTGTCAAGAACCGCAAGCAGGCCCGCAGCCGCTACGGCGCCAAGAAGGAGAAGTAAGAATGCCTCGTAAGGGCCCCGCCCCGAAGCGCCCGGTCATCATCGACCCGGTCTACGGTTCTCCTCTTGTCACCTCCCTGATCAACAAGGTGCTGCTGAACGGCAAGCGCTCCACCGCCGAGCGCATCGTGTACGGCGCCATGGAGGGCCTGCGCGAGAAGACCAGCAACGACCCGGTCATCACGCTGAAGCGCGCGCTGGAGAACATCAAGCCGACCCTCGAGGTCAAGTCCCGCCGTGTCGGTGGTGCGACGTACCAGGTTCCGATCGAGGTCAAGCCCGGTCGTGCCAACACCCTCGCGCTGCGCTGGCTCGTCGGCTACTCCCGCGCCCGTCGCGAGAAGACCATGACCGAGCGTCTGCTCAACGAGCTTCTCGACGCTTCGAACGGCCTCGGTGCGGCCGTCAAGAAGCGCGAGGACACGCACAAGATGGCCGAGTCCAACAAGGCCTTCGCGCACTACCGCTGGTAGTCGCTACCCCCATCGAGACCGAGAGAAGACCGAAGCCTTATGGCTACCACTTCACTTGACCTGGCCAAGGTCCGCAACATCGGGATCATGGCCCACATCGACGCGGGCAAGACGACCACCACCGAGCGGATCCTGTTCTACACCGGCGTTTCGTACAAGATCGGTGAGGTCCACGACGGCGCCGCCACCATGGACTGGATGGAGCAGGAGCAGGAGCGTGGCATCACGATCACCTCTGCTGCCACCACCTGTCACTGGCCGCTGGAAGACGTCGACCACACCATCAACATCATCGACACCCCGGGGCACGTCGACTTCACCGTAGAGGTGGAGCGCTCCCTGCGCGTGCTCGACGGTGCCGTGACGGTGTTCGACGGCGTCGCCGGTGTCGAGCCGCAGTCCGAGACGGTGTGGCGTCAGGCGGACCGCTACGGCGTCCCGCGTATCTGCTTCGTCAACAAGCTCGACCGGACCGGTGCCGAGTTCCACCGCTGCGTCGACATGATCAGCGGCCGCCTGGGCGCCACGCCGATCGTCATGCAGCTCCCGATCGGTGCCGAGGCCGACTTCAAGGGCGTCGTCGACCTGGTCACGATGAAGGCCTTCGTGTGGTCCGCCGAGGCGGAGAAGGGCGAGATGTACGACGTCGTCGACATCCCGGCCACCCACACCGAGGCTGCCGAGGAGTACCGCGGCAAGCTCGTCGAGACCGTCGCCGAGAACGACGACGAGATCATGGAGCTGTACCTGGAGGGCCAGGAGCCTTCCGTGGAGCAGCTGTACGCCGCGATCCGTCGCATCACCATCGCGTCCGGCAAGTCCGACGGCGTCACCGTCACCCCGGTGTTCTGCGGTACCGCGTTCAAGAACAAGGGCGTCCAGCCCCTGCTCGACGCGGTCGTGCGCTACCTGCCCTCCCCCCTGGACGTCGAGGCCATCGAGGGCCACGACGTGAAGGACCCGGAGGTCGTGGTCAAGCGCAAGCCGTCCGACGACGAGCCGCTGTCCGCGCTGGCGTTCAAGATCATGAGCGACCCGCACCTCGGCAAGCTCACCTTCGTCCGGGTCTACTCGGGCCGCCTGGAGTCCGGCAGCGCTGTGCTGAACTCCGTCAAGGGCAAGAAGGAGCGCATCGGCAAGATCTACCGCATGCACGCGAACAAGCGTGAGGAGATCGAGTCGGTGGGCGCCGGCGACATCATCGCCGTCATGGGTCTGAAGCAGACCACGACCGGTGAGACGCTGTGCGACGACAAGGCCCCGGTGATCCTGGAGTCCATGGACTTCCCGGCCCCGGTCATCCAGGTCGCCATCGAGCCCAAGTCGAAGGGCGACCAGGAGAAGCTGGGCATCGCGATCCAGCGCCTGGCCGAGGAGGACCCGTCGTTCCAGGTCCACTCGGACGAGGAGACCGGCCAGACCATCATCGGTGGTATGGGCGAGCTGCACCTCGAGGTGCTGGTCGACCGTATGCGCCGTGAGTTCAAGGTCGAGGCCAACGTCGGCAAGCCGCAGGTCGCGTACCGCGAGACGATCCGTCAGGCCGTCGACCGCGTCGACTACACCCACAAGAAGCAGACCGGTGGTACCGGTCAGTTCGCCAAGGTGCAGATCGCGATCGAGCCGATCGAGAGCGGCGACGCGTCGTACGAGTTCGTGAACAAGGTGACCGGTGGTCGTATCCCGAAGGAGTACATCCCTTCGGTCGACGCCGGTGCGCAGGAGGCCATGCAGTTCGGCATCCTCGCCGGCTACGAGATGACCGGCGTCCGCGTCACGCTCCTCGACGGTGGCTACCACGAGGTCGACTCCTCCGAGCTCGCCTTCAAGATCGCCGGCTCGCAGGCCTTCAAGGAGGCCGCGCGGAAGGCCAAGCCCGTTCTCCTTGAGCCGATGATGGCCGTCGAGGTCACCACGCCCGAGGACTACATGGGTGAGGTCATCGGCGACATCAACTCCCGCCGTGGCCAGATCCAGGCCATGGAGGAGCGGGCCGGTGCCCGCGTCGTGAAGGGCCTCGTGCCCCTCTCGGAGATGTTCGGTTACGTCGGCGACCTGCGCAGCAAGACGTCCGGCCGGGCCAGCTACTCCATGCAGTTCGACTCCTACGCCGAGGTTCCGCGGAACGTCGCCGAGGAGATCATCGCGAAGGCCAAGGGCGAGTAGCGCACCGCGTTCCACGCACCGCGCGCACACGCTTTAGGCTTGACCCCGGAGCCTCACGGGTCGTTCCTCCGCATTCGTGGTGGAACGACCCGGGGCCCGGGACACACCAGCAAAGATCACCTGGCGCCGATTGAACCAAGGCGTACAGAACCACTCCACAGGAGGACCCCAGTGGCGAAGGCGAAGTTCGAGCGGACTAAGCCGCACGTCAACATCGGCACCATCGGTCACATCGACCACGGTAAGACGACCCTCACGGCCGCCATTACCAAGGTGCTGCACGACGCGTACCCGGACCTGAACGAGGCGACCGCGTTCGACAACATCGACAAGGCGCCCGAGGAGCGTCAGCGCGGTATCACCATCTCCATCGCGCACGTCGAGTACCAGACGGAGACCCGTCACTACGCGCACGTCGACTGCCCGGGTCACGCGGACTACATCAAGAACATGATCACGGGTGCCGCGCAGATGGACGGCGCGATCCTGGTCGTGGCCGCCACCGACGGCCCGATGCCGCAGACCAAGGAGCACGTGCTCCTGGCCCGCCAGGTCGGCGTTCCGTACATCGTCGTCGCCCTGAACAAGGCCGACATGGTGGACGACGAGGAGATCATGGAGCTCGTCGAGCTCGAGGTCCGTGAGCTCCTCTCCGAGTACGAGTTCCCGGGCGACGACCTGCCGGTCGTCAAGGTCTCCGCGCTGAAGGCGCTCGAGGGCGACCCCGAGTGGACCCAGTCCGTCCTGGACCTCATGACCGCTGTCGACGAGGCCATCCCGCAGCCCGAGCGTGACGTCGACAAGCCGTTCCTGATGCCGATCGAGGACGTCTTCACGATCACCGGTCGTGGCACCGTCGTCACCGGTCGTATCGAGCGTGGTGTCCTCAAGGTCAACGAGACCGTCGACATCATCGGCATCAAGACCGAGAAGACCACCACCACGGTCACCGGTATCGAGATGTTCCGCAAGCTGCTCGACGAGGGCCAGGCCGGTGAGAACGTCGGTCTGCTGCTCCGCGGCATCAAGCGCGAGGACGTCGAGCGCGGCCAGGTCATCATCAAGCCGGGCTCGGTCACCCCGCACACCGAGTTCGAGGCGCAGGCCTACATCCTGTCCAAGGACGAGGGTGGCCGCCACACGCCGTTCTTCAACAACTACCGTCCGCAGTTCTACTTCCGTACGACGGACGTGACCGGCGTCGTGACCCTCCCCGAGGGCACCGAGATGGTCATGCCGGGTGACAACACCGAGATGTCGGTGCAGCTCATCCAGCCCATCGCCATGGAAGAGGGCCTGAAGTTCGCCATCCGTGAGGGTGGCCGCACGGTCGGCGCCGGCCAGGTCATCAAGATCACGAAGTGATCCCGGCCCGCAAGGGCTGACCAGGCAGGCCCGAAGAGGCCCGTACGACTCCGGTCGTACGGGCCTCTTCGCTGTCTTCGCTGCCCGAAACTATTCGACGTGTACGACCCCTGGTTCCCCGGGAGCCGCCCGCCCCACCATTTGTCATGCCGCTGACCAAATTCGGGTGGAGGGGTGAGGCATGTCGGTGCGTCGTAGGACCGTGCTGGGCGCGGGAGTCGCCGCGGTGCAGGTGCCGGTGCTGTCGCCGGGAGTCGGGGTCGCACGGGCCGCGGGCGACGGTGATGGTGATGGCGAGGATGGCGGTCCGCGGGTGACGGATCCCGGTGCGTACATCTCCTTCACCGCCGCCGACGGGGCCTTCCCCCTGGTCGGCGTGCCCGTCGTGGTGAGCGCCGACGACCACCCCGGAGTGGTACGGGTGGCGGGCGACCTGCGCGACGACATCGAGCGGGTGACGGGGGTACGGCCGGGCGACACGGTCGCCCGCCGGGTGGTGCTGGTCGGCACGATCGGCCGCAGCCCGCTGATCGACGGCCTGGTGGCGGCCGGCAGGCTGGACGTCTCCGGGGTCCGCGGCCGCTGGGAGACCTCGCTCCAGACGGTGGTCGAGCATCCGATGCCCGGAGTGGAGAAGGCGTTCGTCATCGCGGGCAGCGACCCGCGCGGCACGATCTTCGGGGCGTACGACGTCTCGTACGGCATCGGGGTCTCGCCCTGGTACTGGTGGGACGACGTGCCGCCGGTCCATCGCGACGGCGTATGGGTGCTGCCCGGCCGGTACACGCAGGGCACGCCGGCGGTGCGGTACCGCGGTTTCTTCGTCAACGACGAGAACCCGGCGCTGGGGACCTGGGCCCCCGCGCACTTCGGCCCCGGCAAGGCCCCCGGCTATCCCGGCGGCTTCAACGCGGACTTCTACGCCCGTGTCTTCGAGGTGCTGCTGCGCCTGAAGGGCAACTACCTCTGGCCGGCGGTGTGGGGAAGGGCGTTCGCGGAGGACGACCCGGAGAACCACCGGCGGGCCGCCGCATACGGTGTTGTCATGGGCACGTCTCACGAGGCGCCGATGATGCGGGGCATCGAGGAGTGGAACCGGCACGCGGGCGCCGGGACCGACCCCTACGGGGGCACGGGCGAGTGGTCGTACCTCCGTAACTCCGAGGCGCTCAGGGCGTATTGGCGGGCCGGCATCCAGCGCATGGTGGACCAGGGCTTCGAGGGCGTGGTCACCCTCGGCATGCGCGGCAACGGTGACACCGGCCTCCCCGACGGCGACGGCATCGAGCTGATGCAGGAGATCATCGCGGCGCAGCGGCAGATCATCGAGGAGGTGACGGGGAGACCGGCCGCCGAGACCCCGCAGGTGTGGACGCTCTACAAGGAGGTCCAGCGGTACTGGGACCGTGGCCTGAGGGCACCCGACGATGTCACCGTCGTCCTGACGGACGACAACTGGGGCAACATCCGCAAGCACCCGTCTCCCGAGGAGCCGCGCGGCGGCGGATACGGCCTGTACTACCACTTCGACTACGTGGGCGCCGGCCGCAACTACAAGTGGGTCGACACCGCGAACCTCCGCAACGTCTGGGACCAGCTCCACCAGGCGCACGCCTACGGCAACCACGGCCTGTGGGTGGCGAACGTGGGCGATCTGAAGGGCAACGAACTGCCGACGGAGTTCTTCCTCACCTACGCCTGGAACCCCGAGCGTTGGGACTTCGACCGGCTGGGCGAGTGGGAACAGAGGTACGCGAGCCAGAACTTCGGCGCGGCGATAGCCGCGGAGGTCGCTGAACTCCTGGCTTCCTACGGCCAGTTGCAGGCGCGCCGCAAACCCGAGCTGCTGAACCGCCGGATCACGCTCTCCGGCACCGGCGCGGTGGTGTACGACGACGAGCAGACCCCTTTCCACTTCGGCCACCGTGAGCTGGAGCGGGTCACGGAGGAGTGGCGGGAGCTGGGAAGACGGGCGGCGCGGATCGGACGCCGGCTGCCCGAGGCGGCCCAGGACGCGTGGTTCGAACTGGTCGGGTACGAGGTGGCGGCGACCGCGAACCTGTACGCGCTGCGGGAGGCCGAGTTCACGAATCTACGCTATGCCCGGCAGGGCAGGGCCGCGACCAACGACCGTGCGACGGAGGCGGAACAGGGCCTGGAGCGGGACCTCGCCCTGGCCGACCGCTTCAACTCTCAGGTGGCGGGCGGCAAATGGCGGGGCTTCCAGAGCCAGCCCCACATCGACTACGGCGACGTGGACCGCTACGGCCCCAACGCGCCCTGGCAGCAGCCGGAGAAGGACAACGTGGCGCTGCCGGACGTGCTGTTCCCGGCGGTACGGAGGATCGAGGTGCCGGAGGCGGCGGGGCTGGGGGTGTCGGTGGACGGTGAGGACGATTCGGGCACGTTGCCGCCGTTCAGCCCGTACCAGACCCGGCCGCAGCAGTACATCGAGGTGTTCAACCGGGGCCGTACCCCCTTCGACTACCGGGTGGATTCCTCGGTGCCGTGGCTGACGGTGGACCGGCCGCGGGGGCGGGTGACGCAGCAGGTCAGGCTGGAGGTGCGGGTGGACTGGTCCCGGGCTCCGGGCGGCCGCTCGGAGGGGACGCTGACGGTGAGCGGGGCGGGGGAGCCGGTGACGGTGGGGTGCGTGGCGGAGCAGCCGTCGGCGCGGGGGCTGCGGGGCTTCGTCGAGGCGGGCGGCTATGTGGCGATCGACGCGGAGCACCACGACCGTGCGGTGGGGGAGTGGCGCCGGCTGACGGGGATCGGCCGGACCGGGGCGGGGATGACGGCGTGGCCGGTGACGGGGGGTTGGGCACCGGATGCCCGGCCTCGCCTGGAGTACGAGGTGAGCCTGCTGTCGGCCGGGGAGGTGACCGTGTGGGCGTACCTGTCCCCGCGCAATCCGGCGCTGGGGACGAGCGGACTGCGCTACGCCGTGTCCTTCGACGGCGACGAGCCGCAGTCCGTGGACATCACGACAGGCGCTGACGACGGCTTGCTGAACGTGGTGTGGGCGAGGAACACGTCGGACAACGTGAACCGTTCCGCGACGAGGCATGCGATCACACGCGCGGGAGTCCACCGCCTGACCTTCTGGGCGGTGGACCCCACGGTGGTGCTGCAACGCCTGCTGATCGACACGGGCGGCCTGACACCGACATATCTGGGGCCGTTGGAGAGCCGGCGGCTGTAGGCAAGCACCGCCATGGTTCAGCGGTCCGGCGAGACCGAAGCCCTCAGCTCCTCATCGGTGACCTCGCCGGCGAACCAGCCTGCCACGGCATGCGTCTGCCGCATCGTCAGTGCGAACACCTTCTTCGCGCAGAGCGCGGCGCGCATCTGGAAGGTGCCGAGGCGCGGGTCGCGGCGGCGCGCTTCTCGCAGGACATCCACGACGTCCTGGTTCCCTTCGGCCATCACCCTTTCCAGCAGCCGTTCCCAGTCAGCGTTCCGGTCGTCCATGCCCTTCCTGTCCATCAGCCGAAGGCCAGCTTCCCCGTCCAGGTGCCGATCACCGTGGTGTAGCTTCCGATCGCCGTCTTGCCGCCGTAGTAGAGACGTACGCTGCCGTCGCTCATGTGGGCGTACAGGTCGGGGACCGAGTCGGAGTTGACGTCCGGGACGGCGAAGAAGCGGGGTACGTCGGTGCCGGCCCAGCCACTGGCCGCGTACTCGGTGTCGGCGCCTCCCGCGCCCGCCGCGGAGTTGGCGAGCGACATGATGTCCACGCCGGTGCCCGCCGAGTTGGCCTTGCCCTTGCGCAGGATCAGCCGGCCGGAGTCCGTCGTGCGGTAGAGCATGTCGGCGATCCCGTCGCCGCTGATGTCGGCGACCGTGACGATGTCGCGGGTGGTCCAGGCGCTACCGGTGTTCAGCAGCGTGGCGTCGGCGAAGGAGCCGCCGGTGTAGCCGGTGAACGCCCAGTACTGGGTGCCGGAGGTCATGAACAGGTCCGGCCGGCCGTCGCCCGTGACGTCCCCGACGGCCAGGATCTGGTCGAAGGCGGACGGGTCGGGCACGGTCACACTGGCTCCCGTGGTGTCCGTGCCCTTGGCGGGCAGCAGGAGCGGCAGTCGGGCGCAGGTGTTGAAGCCGCCGAAGCCGTCACCGGGATAGACGTAGAGCTTGCCGTCGCCCATGCGGGCGATGAGGTCCCGCAGGCCGTCGCCCGGGTAGTAGTCGCCGGTGTGGGTGATGAGCGCGTCCTTCCAGCTGAGGCCGGAGGAGGTGCAGCCGTCGGTGTAGGCGGTGTTCTTGGTGACCTCGCCGTAGGACGGGTTCATGCCGACGAACAGGTCGCCCTTGTCGCCGGACGGATAGTTGCGCAGGTCGTAGTGGGTGACGCCGTCGTCGTCGGTGGACGTGGTGATGGCCAGCAGATCGGGCTTGTCGTCACCGGTGAGGTCGGCGGCGGTCTCGTCGCGGTCCTTGGGGCTGACGAACACCTTGTACACGTCCGGTGTCACCGACTCGTTGCCCGCGGCGTCGACGGCCTTGACGTAGAGGAGGGCAGGGCCCGCCAGCGGCGGAGTGGTGGAGATGACCGCCGTGGTCGAGGTGCCCTTGATGACCTTGCCTGCCGTGGTGGTGCAGCTGTTGAGGTCCGAGAGTGCGGCCGTCTTGTTGTACGACGTGTTGTTCCAGCTGTAGGCGTACTTGGTCACCTTGTCCGCGGCGGGGTTGGTGAAGGTGACGCAGCCGGACTGGCTGAAGACGGCCTTGCTCCACTCGTCCTCGCCGGAGTCGTTCGACGGGTCCGCCTCACCGAAGTCGTCGGAGGCGGTGGCCGGGGTCTTCGGGGCCTTGGTGTCCAGGTAGAAGTAGCAGGTGTAGCTGGTGGGCGACTGGGCCGGGTAGTCGTCCTTGACGTAGACGTTCCAGTGGTACAGGCCGTCCTTGAGGATGCTGTTGCCCTTGGAGTCCGTGTTGTCGAACCTGTAGGTGGCCGTGGTCTTGTCGTCGGCGTCCGCTTCCCTGTTGTAGTACGTGCCCGTCGTGTCGTTCTTCAGGTACAGGTGGAAGACGTCCAGGTCCTTCCTGCCGTCCGGATCCGAGACGGACGCGGAGAACGTGATCTGGTCGTTGTCGCCGATCGTGACGTACGGCTTCTCGGTGGTGCACTTGCCCGGGCTCATCTTGAGCTTCGTGGGCTTGTTCGGCTTGGTGTTGAAGGTGACGTCGATGTTCGGGCCGGCGTTGTCGTTCGTGGCCTGGAACTTCTTCCACGCGTACTGGTCGTCCTCGTCGGAGGCGCGGATGCCCAGCGTCCAGTGGTTCAGGCTCTTGTCGGCCGCGTACTGAGCGGCGTCCTGGACGTCGAACGTGGTGTTCCCGGCGGCACAGCTCTTCTTGTAGCCCTTGGCGTACGACTTGGTCTCGAGGCGGGAGTTCCAGCTGGGCTGGTTGTTCCAGCTGGTCTTCTTGTCGATGTCACCGGTGCGCCACACCTGTACCTCGCGCTTGGAGCAGGACCAGGCGTAGTTCTCCTTCATGTTGAGCGTGGCCGACTTGATGGACGTGGTGCGCAGCTTCTCCGGCCAGTCCAGGGTGAAGAAGGATCGGCCGGTGCCGAAGGTGTCGGACTCGTAGCCGACGCGGGCTTCGTTGGTGCCCTTGTTGAAGCCGCGTCCGTTGAAGAAGGTGGCGTCGGCCCAGCTGCCGCGTTTGTAGGCGGTGGTCCAGTTGCCCGCGTCGGTGTTGGTGCTGGGGTCGATGAAGACCGGATACCTGGTGGCCGTCTTGCCGGTGCCGGTGAGCAGGGCCTGGTCCGGCGAGAGGGTGATGGTGCCGTCGTCGGCCAGGGTGGGGTCGATACGGGACGTGTGGGTGCCGGGCTGCGGGCCGGTCAGGCCAGGGAACTCCTGGTCGATGGCGGTCGTTTGGGGCGTGACGACGGCGTTCTCGTCACCGGCGGGCTGGGTGGCGGCGGGGTCGGCGGAGGCCGTGGCCTGGGTGGGGGTCGCGGTGGCGTCGCCGTCGGTCTCGGTGGTGGCGGTGCCGGTGGGTTCGGCGGCGGCCTTGCCGGAGTCGGTGTCCGCGTTCTGGTCCTCGGCGCCGTGAGCGCGGGCGGCGTCGTCCGCGTCGGCAGTGGGTTCGTCGCTCGCCGTGGCCGTGGTGCCCGGCGTCGGATCGGGGTCGTCCGGGCCGCCGTCGGCGTGGGTGAGGTTGTCGGTGCTGGCTTCCTTGCCTGCCGAGTCCCACATCAGCAGAGTCGGCGTGTCCGCCACGTCGTTGTCGTCGGCGTCGTAGGCGTGGATCGAGCCGCTGCTCGGGTCCAGCTTCATCGTCAGACCGGGGGAGGAGAGTCCGTACGAGATGGTCTTCAGCGCCGGATTGCTCGCCGCCTCGGCCGACTTGACGACCAGGACCTCCGAGAAACCGCCGTCGTTCGCGGCGACGACCCCGAGGAACCCTGCCACGCGGACGCCTTCAAGGACTCCTCCTGCTACCAGGCCTGGGCATGGCAGCTCGACGAGGTCGTCGACCTGCACGGCAACGCCATGGTCATCTCCTACCAGCAGGAGGAGAACTACTACGCCAGGAACAAGGCGACCAAGTCGGCCGTCAAGTACGACCGGGCCTCCTACCCGCTGACCATCGAGTACGGCCTGGACAAGGACGACCTGGGCGCGGTCCCGGCCGCCAAGGTCCAGTTCGAGACCGACGAACGCTGCCTGAACGCGAACAACGGCAAGTGCGACAAGGACGACTTCACGTCCAGCGACCCGGCGAAGTACCGCGTCTGGTACGACACCCCGCACACGCTGCTGTGCAAGTCGGCCACGTCCAAGCAGTGCCCGACCTTCCCCTCCTTCTGGACCCGCAAGCGCCTGGAGAAGGTCGTCACCTGGGCCCACCGGGACGGCACCAGCACCCTCCACCCGATCGACGAGTGGACGCTGACCCATGCCTTCAACGGCGAGTGGTACCAGACCTCACCCGGAATGTGGCTGTCCAGCATCCAGCACGGCGCCTACGACACCGACACCACCGACCCGGACGACGTGCCCAGCGCGGCCGCGACCCTGCCCCCCGTCGTCTTCGACGGCACCGCGATGCCCAACCGGGTGCGCAACGACAGCAAGGACGAGGAACTCAGCTACATCCACCCCCGCATCACCGGCATCATGGACGAGAACGGCAAGAAGACCGTCGTCGACTACAACAACGGCTGCACCTACGCACCCGCGACGACCGACATCGCCGACAACACGGCCGCCTGCTACCCGGTGCACTGGTCGCCCGACGAGAGCGTCGAGAACCCGCCGCTGGCCTGGTTCAACAAGTACACGGTCGCCCGGGTGAAGGAGCAGGACACGGTCGTCAGCACGACCGCGCTCGCCTCACCGGACCTCGTCACGACCTACACGTACGGGGGCGGCGGCTACTGGGCCAAGAGCGACGCCGAGTTCACCAAGCCGTCGCAGCGCACCCACAGCGACTGGCGCGGCTACGCCTACGTGACGACGGAGACCGGCGACCCGGACGGCTCCGCCGCCACCCGCTCCAGGACGACCACCTACTACCTGCGCGGCTCCGGCAAGCCCCTGAAGGACGACACCGGCGCCCCCCTCGGCTCCGACGACGCCGACGAATACGCCGGCCAGGCGGCCGAGACCGTCACCTACCTCTCCGCGGAGGCCGCGGCGGCCGCACACAGCCGCGTGATCACCGTCCCCGGCGCCACCACGGAGACCGCACGCCGCAAGCGCACCGGCGACTCCGATCCGGTCGCCCGCCGCTCCTACCTGCGCCGTGTCGACGACCTCACCGCCTACAACGGCAAGTGGCGCGGCACCCGCACCACCACGACCGTCGACGGCGACGGCCTGGCCAAGCTGAGCGAGGTCTCCACCGTCACCCTGTCCTCGCCCGCCGACACCACCCCGGCGACCGACGACACCACCTGCACCTACACCGCCTTCGACAACAAGGAGTCGGTCAACCTCTACGGCCTGCCCAAGCGGGTCCTGACCACGGCCACCGACTGCGATGACGTCACCACCGCCCTCGTCGCCAAGGTCGTCTCCGACGTCACCACCGGCTACAACACGGCCGGCGACGCCACCGGTGAGAAGACCCTCAACGGCGAGGGCACCGCGAGCGTCACCAGCTCCACCACCGAGTACGACAGCTACGGCCGCGCCACCAAGGTCAGCGACGGTGCCAGCCCCGCCCACGAGACGAAGACCGTGTACAACCCGGGCAGCAGCGCCTACGTCGTCACCGGCACCACGGTCACCAACGCCAAGCAGCAGGCGACCGTCACCACCCTCGACCCGGCGCGCGGTCTGACCCTCACCACCAAGGACCCCAACGGCAACGTCACCCGCTACGCCTACGACCTGCTCGGCCGCCTGACCACCGGCTGGCTGCCCGGCGACGACGACGCCCTGCCCAGCACGAAGATCAGATACGCGCTCGGCGCCAGGACCCCGACCCGGGTCACCACCAGCAGCCTCCGCGACAACGGCACCTACAGCGACTCGGTCACCTTCTACGACGGCATGATGCGCACCGTCCAGACCCAGTCGCCGGACGCCACCGGCCTCGGCCGCCTGGTCAGCTCGGTCCGCTACGACGACCACGGCAACGCGGCCCGCACCGACAACGGCTACTACGTCCTGGGCCTGCCGGCGCAGTCCTGGTACCTGCCGACCAGCCAGCAGCCGATCCCCAACTCCACGAAGACGACGTACGACGGCCTCGGCCGCCCGGTCAGGACGACCAGCCTGCACCACAACGCCGAGTTCGCGTCCAGCACGAACACGTTCAGCGACACGGACGCCTCGGTCACCGTCGTCCCGCCGGCCGGCGCCACCGCCACCAAGACGATCGGCGACGCCCTCGGCCGCGCGGTCCGGCAGATCACCTACACCAACGCCGACCTCTCGGCGAACACGTACACCGACACGACGTACGACCCGCTGGGCAACCGCACCCAGATCAAGGACAAGTCCGGCCGTGTCTGGTCCTGGACCTACGACTCCCGGCACCGCGTCCTGACCAGCACCGACCCCGACTCCGGCTCCAGCCGCACCTGGTACGACGACCAGGACCACGTCACCCAGACCAAGGACGGCTCCGGCAAGGTCCTGCACTACGACTACGACCCGCTCGGCCGCAAGAAGTCCCTCACCGTGGGCTCGGCGAGCCTGCCCTCGGTGGAGTGGACGTACGACACGGCCCCGGGCGGCATCGGCATGCCGGCCACGTCGGTCCGCCACACCACCCCGGGCACCTCGGCCGGCGACATCGTCACCGAGGCGTCGGGTTACACGGATCAGGGCCGGCTCACCGGCAAGACGGTCACGGTCCCGGCGATCAGCGGCCAGACCAACAACCTCTCCGGCTCGTATCACTGGTCGTACAGCTACACCCGCACCGGCAAGGTCCAGTCGACCACGCTGCCCGCCACCCCCGGCGGCATGGCCACGGCCGAGAAGGTCATCACCCGCTACAACGCCCAGGACCTGCCGGTCTCCACCTCCGGCTGGGACTGGTACACGACGGGCGCGATCTACAACCCGTACGGCCAGATCACCCGCACCACGACCGGCCAGAACCCGTACCGGGTGTGGACCAGCGCCCTGTACGACGAACCGACGGGTCTTCTCCTCCACTCCTACGCGGCCACCCAGACGACCGGCGGCCTGGTCTCCCAGACGGCCTACGCCTACGACCAGGCGGGCAACACCAGCCTCCTGGCGACGGGTTCGACCTCCGGGTCCACCACGACCTGGGACAACCAGTGCTTCACGTACGACGCCCGGGGCCAGCTGGTCGAGGCGTGGACCGGCGCGACGGCGAAGTCGTGCACGGACTCCACGGGCAGTACGTGGAAGGCGACGGACGACTCGGCGACGGCGTCGGGCGGCGTGGGCACCACCCCGTCGGCATCGACGATCGCGACCGGCTCCGCCGCCTACGGCTCCCTCCCGTACTGGCAGTCGTACCGCTACGACGACCTGGGCAACCGCACGACGGTCACGAACCACAGCACCCAGCGCACATCGGCCGGCGCCCTCGACACGGCGCTCGACGGCTCGACCTCGTACGCCTACGGCGACACGACTCAGCCGGACACCCTCACCGGCTGGACGGAGAAGTCGGTCATGCCGGCGGACTCGGGGACGAAGACGGTCACCGAGGCGAACTCCGCGACCTATGACGACGCCGGCCGCACCGACACCCGCACCATCAACGGCGACACCCAGTCGTTCCTGTACGACGGTGAAGGCCTGCTGGCCTCGGTCTCCGGCTTCGGCGCGGGCAAGGGCGCGATCACCGGCCCCGGTGGCCTCTGCCTGGACGACGCGGGCGGCACGACCACCGACGGAAACGTCATCCAGATCTACACCTGCAACGGCTCGGCGGCGCAGCGCTTCAGCGCGAACGGCGGCAAGCTGACGGTGCAGGGCAAGTGCGCGACGGCCGCGGGCACGGCATCGGGCTCGGTGATCACGCTCCAGACCTGTGTCCCCGACGCCACGAACCAGTCCTTCGTGCTCCGCGCGGACGGCACGTTCTACAACGCGGCCTCGAAGCTGTGCATGAACGCGGCGACGGCGACGGTGAGCCAGGACCTGACCCTGGCCGCCTGCACGGCGAGCGCGTCGACACAGAAGTTCACGATCCAGTCGACCACGTCGTACCTCTACGACGCGGACGGCAACCGGATCGCGAAGACGACCGGCGGCTGGACGACCCTGTACCTCGGCGAGACCGAGGTCATGGGCTCGCAGACCAGCTCGGCCACCCGGGCCATCCGCAGCTACGGCCAGGCCGGCGCACCGACGGTGGTCCGCTACACCGGCAGCGCCACGTCGTCCCACACGCTGGTCGCGGAGATCACCAACACACAGGGCACCGGCACGCTCCAGATCAAACTCGCGTCCGGGATGGCGATCCAGAGCCGTTCCTACGACGCCTGGGGCAACCAGCGTGGTGACCTGGGCCTGTCCAGGGGCTGGCAGGACTCCCGCACCTACATCGGCGGCCAGGACGAGTCCAGCACGGGCCTGATCCACCTGGGCGCGCGTGACTACGACCCGGTGACGGGCCGCTTCACCACCCTCGACCCGGTCATGGACTTCTCCGACCTCCTCCAACTGGGCGGCTACGCCTACGCGGACAACAGCCCGGTCACCAAGGAGGACCCCAACGGCGAGTTCTGGGGCTTCTCCCAGATCGCGCATGCCGCATGGAGCGCGACGAAGACGGTCGCCCACGTGGCGTACGAATACTCGGGCGTCGCGGACATCGTCAACTGCGCCACGAACCCGACGCTGGGCTCCTGCCTGATGGCCGCGGCGACGATCATCATCACGGTCGCCACGTTCGGCGAGGGCGGCCTGGCCCTGGCTGCGGCCCGCGGCGGCATGCGCTTCGGCGGCGGGGTACTGGCACGCGGCGCCGAACAAGCGGCCGTGAAGACGGCGGAGAAGACCGTCGCGAAGACCGCGGCCAAGGCGGTCGAGAAGAAGGTCGTGAAATCCGCCGAGGAGAAGGCGGCGAAGGCGGTCGAGAAGAAGGCCGTCAAGTCGGCCGAGAAGTCGGCGGCGAAGACGGCGGAGAAGGACGCCGGCAAGACCGCGGAGAAGGACGCGGGCAAGGCGTCCGACGCGGGCGAGGACGCGGCCGAGTCCGGCGGCAAGTGCAACAGCTTCACGCCGGACACACGCGTGCTGCTGGCCGACGGCAAGACCAAGGCCATCAAGGACCTCAAGCCCGGCGACAAGGTCAAGTCCACCGACCCGGTCCTCGGCGGCCTCGGCACCCAGAGCGTCACCGCCACCATCCAGGGCCACGGCACCAAGCACCTGGTCCGCCTGACCCTCTCCAACGGCAAATCCATCACCGCGACCGACGGCCACCCGATCTGGCTTCCGAAGCTGCACCGCTGGGCGAAGGCGAAGGAACTCCGCTCGGGCGACTGGCTGCAGACGTCGGCCGGCACATACATCCAGATCACAGCGGTCCGGGCGTGGACCCAGACGGCAACGGTCAACAACCTGACCGTCTCCAGCACGCATACGTACTACGTGCTCGCGGGGGCGACGGCGGTCCTCGTCCATAACTGCCCTGCCAAGGCGGAATCCGGAGGAGCCGACGAAGCAGG
Source organism: Streptomyces sp. NPDC101234 (assembly GCF_044767525.1). Classification (NCBI taxonomy): domain Bacteria; kingdom Bacillati; phylum Actinomycetota; class Actinomycetes; order Kitasatosporales; family Streptomycetaceae; genus Streptomyces; species Streptomyces sp. NPDC101234. The sequence goes on from NZ_JBIWOA010000014.1 coordinate 287,561, forward strand.
CGAGACGTACTACCGTACGATGAGCCCGGAGCACTTTTCCAAACTCAAGGAAACCGGGGATTTGTCGGCCACAAGCGAGACGTTTATTTCACCTACGCAGAGTTTCTCCGAGGACTATGAAGGCGTCTTGGTCAAATTCACGCTCCGCTCCGGAACGACTGATGCGCTGAAGGAGATCGGTGTGCGGGACGTTTCGGCTGCAACAAGCGAGGCTTTCCCTGATATGGCAGTGATCGGGAAGCGTTGGGCCAGGCGGTCGGCGTTCTTCAAGGCCGAAGGAAGCCAGATCAATATCGGTCTGGGGCGTGGCAAGGCTCTCGATATCTTCAATGACGCCATCACCGACTTTGAGGAGATCGCCAGATGACACCAGAGGAGCGGCGGTTGGTCATGTCGCTGGTTGTCGTGCCGGGGCGCGGTCCCGAAATGTCACCCGACGAGTTCCTCCGTCGATTCGGAGCGGACGACGGGCGGGAACTGGGCCTCGCCTTGTTGCGGGACGCCGTCGATCGGCATGACGGACTTGACGTCGAGATGGCGCTCATCGTCTGTGCGACATTCGGTTTTACGGCGGATCATCTCCCACTGCTCGTGCAGCTGATCCCGGTGGACTGGCACCACAAGCACGAGGACGTCGTGACCGCGCTGGGCGGGTTGCGGACACCTGAAGCGGTCGACGCGCTCTATGAAGCCGCACAGTGGGTACCCAAATACCTCGACTACGACGAGAGTCGGGCATTGGCCAAGAAGGCGATCCGGGCGCTCAGCCGAATTCCCGGTCCCGCGGCGGAGCGGGCGATGGCCCGATTGTCCGAGTCGGACAGTGAAATTGTCGGCGAATACGCTCAAGCGCAATTTGCCCGCCGCCGGGAAGCCTGAGGAAACTGAGGCGCCTCACGTTTCTCGGACAGCGTCTGGCTGTTGATTTCACGCGGCGATTCGCAACTTCTGGTACTCGGCGTGGACTTCGTACGGAGGGCGGGTGAAGGTCCGAGTGGACTGGATCCTGCCGTCCCCCGACCGCTCGAACGAGGTGAAGCGGTCGGATGCGGGCGCGGCGTACGGGATCTTCATGACTCGTTCGGACGCGCCCGCATCTGCCGAAGATCTGGCCCAGGCGCGCCGGATCGATCAGACCAATGGCCTCAGACGGATGGCACGGCAACTTGCCCGTGTTGAGAAGTACCTGACGGCCGAGCAACGCGAGACGGTCAGAAGGTGGGCCGCAACAGCTTCACCGCCCGGTCGAACGCCGAGTCCCGGTTCTTTGTGAACTCCTCGGTCGTGAAGACCGGTTCGGTGATCTCGGGTGGGATGCCGGTGCCGTCGAAGGTGCGGCCGGTGCGGGTCAGGAACTCCTCGTTCGGGAGCCAGGCCGACATGCCGTTGGGGAGGTAGCGGACCAGGATGTCCGAGAAGACGCCCTGTGTCGGCCGGCCGATGCGGACCGTGCGGCCGGGGCGGTCGATGAGGGCCTGGGTGAAGGTCTCGCCGGCGCTGATCGTCGAGCCGCTGGTGAGGAGGGCGACCGGGCCGGTGTAGAGGGGGCCCCGGGCAGGGACGACCTGGATCGGCTCGGGGCGGGTGTGGCGGGTCGGGTCGGCCGGGATGTTGCGGGCGCGCTTGGAGTAGGCGACGTACGGGACGTCCGTCAGTCGCTCGGCGATATGGATGCCGAGGGCGTCGGAGCCGCCGCCGTTGATGCGGAGGTCGATGATCAGGCCCTGCATGGTGCGGGCGCGGACGGGGGTGAGGACGGTGTCCAGAGCCCGGCCGAGTTCGGTGAGGTCGGCGGAGTACGCGTCGTCGTCCGGGTCGTATCCGTCGAAGTCGGAGATCCGCAGGTACCCCAGGCCGTTGCCGAGGTCCGCGAAGGTGATGAGGCCGTCGGCGAAGTCCTGCCGGTCGGTGGCTTCCTTGAGGTCGCGGTCGATGACGAACTTCTTCACCTTGGCGTCGAGCTCCGGCCCCGGCACATCGGTGCCCGGCCGCCCCACGCCGTAGTGGCGGTTGCCGTCCTGGACGAGCACGTGCGCGTCGTGGAGCGGTGTGATCATGCGGCTGAAGATGTCGAAGAGCTCGCTGCGGGTGGTGTCCCGGTGCACGAGGGGCCGGTAGTGGTTCCGTACCGCGTGCCAGTCGATGCCCTTGGCCGCGAAGAAGGGGTAGTTCTCCTCGAAGGACTGCCAGAAGACGTCGAAGGAGGCGCGGGGGTCGGACGAGGGCAGGCGGCCCGTCGAGGGCGGGTGGGTGCAGGTGGCGGGCAGGGAGCCGATCCGTTGCAGCCGCCGGTACCCGACCGAGCTGTCGTCGCTGAGCTGGGCGCGTCGGCCGTCGGGTGCGGGTCGCAGAGTGAGGACGTCGCCGTCGTCGGAGTCGTACGTCCCCTGTTTCGCGGCCGCCCCCGAGAAGTCCCCCTTGAGACAGCTGACGGCTGTCGTCTGGTACTCCTGCAGCCCCCTGCCGTCGACGGCCAGGACGGTCCCGTACCCGTCCGTGCGCCACACGCCGTCCAGGTTCGCCCCGGCATCGGGTGTTCCCGGCGCCGTGGCGGCGAGGGCGAGTACGAGGAGGAGAGCTCCGGTCCCGACGACGTTTCGCACGATGGCGTCCTTCCACCCACACGCGACTGACGCTTGCGCCCATCACGTTGCCGGACCCGGAGAGCCTCGGCCATCCGGCAGACGGGTGGGACGGGGGTGGGGGGCTCCAGGGTGAGCGCCGGACCGCAGAGGCCGCCGGGAACGGTGAGCAGACGGGACCTCTGCCTTCGTCCCGCAGTTCACGTACATCGACAGCCGGAAGCCCCGCCCCGCGACCCGGCCGTGTGTCGCCGCGTTCACGGCCAGTTCGGCGACGACATGCGCCGCGGCCTCCAACGGTAGCCCCCACACGCGCAGTTGCTCCGTCGCCGGCAGCCGGGCGAGCCGTGCGCCTCTTCGCGTGGGCGACAGCAGCACGCTGAAGTTGCGGATCGGGCAGTCGAGGGGGGGTGGAGATTTGCTGGTTCACGTCACTCAGCGTGGCCGCGCATGCTTACCGTGAACAGTGACTGCGCCGTTGCGTACGGTCACCGTCCACGGCTTGTCCGGTGCTGTCCGGGCTGTCGGGGGCGGGCGTACGGGTAGGGCGTCGTCGCGGCACGGTCGTACGACGGAGGGGTGCGGGATGAGTGTGGACGGCGCGGTGGCTCGGCTCAAGAGCGAGGCGGACGAGCCCGGTTGGGAGGTGGATCCCGACGACGAGTGGGGCGTCGCGGTGATCGCCACGGTCGGGCGCCAGCTGAAGCTGCGGCGGGAGGCAGTGGGGATGCGGGCCGCCGAGTTCGGGGTGGCGGTCGGGTACGGGGAGGACCTGGTCTACAAGATCGAGAGTGGGAAGCGGATTCCCCGGCCCGAGTATCTGGACAGGGCGGACGAGGTGTTGGGGGCGGGCGGGTTACTGGCGGCGATGAAGGAGGACGTGGCGAAGGTCCGGTATCCGAGGAAGGTGCGGGAGCTTGCCAAGATGGAGGCCCGGGCCGTTGAGATCGGCGTGTACGTCGGGCTCAGCATCCATGGTCTGTTGCAGACCGAGGAGCACGCGCGCGCATTGTTCGAGGCGCGGCAGCCTCCTTACTCGGAGCACGAAGTGGAGCGTATGGTCGCGGCCCGCGTTGCACGGAAGGCGATCTTCGAGCGGTCGCCTGCTCCAGCGCTCAGTTTCGTACTGGAAGAGGCCCTGTTGAGGCGGCGGGTGGGAGGCACAATGGTGTGGCGCCGCCAGCTCGAACATCTAGTGGAGGTGGCACAGATGCGCAACGTGACGTTCCAGGTGATGCCGACGGAAACCGACGCCCACCCGGGTGTGGACGGCAAGATCGAGGTCCTGAAGTTCGAGGACGGCATGGCCGTGGGGCGATCCGACGGAGCCTTCAGCGGCCGACCGATTTCCGATCCCAAGCAGCTCCGGGTCCTTGAGCTGCGGTATGGCATCATCCGGGCCCAGGCTCTCACGCCGGGGGAGTCGCTCGCCTTCATCGAGCAAGTGCTAGGAGACACATGATTCGCGAAGCGTCTGCCGGAGAAACCTCTGGACTCACCTGGTTCAAAAGCAGCTATAGCGACGGCACAGAGGGCGACTCCTGCGTGGAAGTGGCGCTGGCCTGGCACAAGAGCGGCTACAGCAGTGGCAGCGAAGGCGACTCCCGCGTCGAGATAGCCACCACCCCCACCACCATCCACATCCGCGACTCCAAGAACATCGCATCCCCCTCCCACGGGCCCCACCTCACCTTCCCGCCCGCCACCTGGACCGCGTTCCTCTCCTACGCGGCCACCGGCGAGTGAGATACGCCCGCGAACTCTTCGCACCGCTCGGTGGAGTGGTGGCCGTGGGTGCGGTGAACGCCACCGGAACCTGGGCGCCGGCCGATGCTTCGGTGGGCGCGTTCCTGGAAAGCCGGCGGCAGGAGTGGGACCGTCTCTTCGCCGCCGTCTGCGCACTCTGCGCGTTCGACGGCGATGAAGCCGGAGCGGAAGCCGACAAGCTGGGCTACTTCCGCGACTACGAGCTGTCGCCGCCGATCCTCGTCCTCTGGTCGGCCGGAGTGACGGGAGTCGAGAGCCTGCGCGACCCGTCGCCGTCGACCGTACGCCGTATGTGCCGGATGGCCGCCGACCTGCAACTGTCGGAGTTCCTGGACATGTTGGTGGCGGTGGGCCTGGACGCCGGCACGGACGCGGCCAGGGGCGCACCCCAGGTCACCGAGATCCTCACCATCGCCTGCGCCTTGGCGGACCCGACCGGCGACATCGCCCCTTCCCACGTCCACCGCATGTGGCGGGTGGCCCACCTGCCGTCGATGCTCCGCCCCGACTCACCCACCCCCGACCGCATCAGGGCGGGCTTCAGGTCATACGACGAGGCGCTGGAGTACCTGCTCACACGCCCGCCGGAGCGGGGCTACCGCTACGTCGGCCCGGCCGAACTCGCGGCCATGTCAGCGCAGCCCACCGGCACAGGCAGCCTGATCACCTCCGTGTCCGACTTCTCGACCTGGGTCGGACGACAGTCACCAGCGGAGCTGGCCGAGCCGTTCACCTACGTCGTCGGCCTCGACGGGCGGCTGCGGCTCGCGCCCCGCCGTAGCGAACACGTGGCCTGCGCGGGTGGAGCAGCCGTACTGGGCGCCGGGGAGATCACGTTCGTTCGGGAGGCGGACCACTGGACGGTCGGCGAGGTCAGTAACCAGTCGACCGGTTACTGCCCCGATGTCACCTCCTGGCCCGCGGTCGCGCGCGCACTCGACCGCATCCCGCTCGGACACCCCGCCGGCTTCACCTACGAGGTGGTGTTCCGCCGCTGCCCGCGCTGCGCGGAGCACAACATCGTCCGTGAAGCCGACTTCGTCTGTGTCTTCTGCGGCAGCGAACTGCCGACGACATGGAACGTGGACGCGTCACGTATCGAAACGGATCTCCGCAGCCGGAGCCACGGTGGCTGAGCGCCCCGCGTACCGGCCGAGGAACGAGTCCGCGCTGTCCTTGTCGAGGACCGCGTCCGCCATGATGCCGACCTACTCGGCCTTGTTCCCCGTGCCGCCACCCTGCTGCTGGCCGCCGCCCTCCGGCTGTACCGCGTCCTTCGCCTTCTTCGCGAGGTCGTCGTCCAGCTTCTTGAACTCGCGGACGACGGTGTCGGACATGTCGGCGAGCGAATCGATCTGCTTGGTGATGTCCTCGCGGCCGTCGTGCCAGTTGGACTCGAAGTCGTCGAGGGCGTCGTAGACCGTGCCGCTGCCGATGTCGTCCTGGTACGACTCGAACATCTTCTTGGTGTGGTTCAGGCGTTCCTTGATGGAGCGCAGCTGGCGGCCGTAGTCCTCCAGCTCGCTCAGCGGTATCGCGAGGTCGCTCTTGCCTTTGCCCACGTGACCGTCCCCCGTTCGCGCATCTCGTAGTCTGGGCCGCACCGTATATCAGATCATCGGGGGAGGGGTGGCGTACACCATGGGCCGCTATATGGAGGCGCTCACCATCGAGCGCGGCGGATTCCGGATCAAGGTGCCGGAGTCGTGGTGGGAGTTCGACGTACGGCCGGAGTCGCGCGACGACTCGATCCGGCGGATGGTGAACGAGCGGATCGCCCAGTACCCGGAGCTGGCGCAGTACCGGGACACGTACGTCGGCTTCCTGCGCAAGTCGGCGGCGGATGCGTGGAAGTCGGGCGCGATGTACTGCGGTTGCATGGCGGAGAGCTTCGGCGGCGACACCCCGATCACGGGCTCGGTCACGGTGTCGCTGGTCGGCGGCCGTACGCGCGATGGCGCGCCCCTCTCCAACGACCCGGCCGCCATCGCCGCCCAGCTCGCGCCCAAGGAGGCCCATCGGGAGGGTGACTCCTGGCGCAAGGTGACCACCGTGGACATCCCCGGCGTGGGCCCCGCCGCGCGCACGTACGGCATCGAGGACATCCCGATGCCCGAGGACAGCCTCAACCGCACGATCCGCGCGGTCCTGATGCAGACGTTCATTCCGGTCCCCGGCCAGGAGGGCAAGGTCGCCCTGGTCGCCGGCAGCAGCCAGGTCCTCGACCTCGCCGACTCCTTCTTCGACATCTTCGACGCGATCACGTCGACGTTCCGCTTCGCGGACTGACCCTGTGCAGTGGGAGACCGGTGAGGGTCTGCTGGGGCTCGCCGACCCCGCGGAGTGGGACGCCGCGTTCGAGCGCGGCGAGGACCATCTCGGTACGGCGGTGATCGGGCTGGCTCTCAACTGCCCTCTGGAGGAGGCATCGCCTCGGATCCTGCGGGCCATGATGCTGCCGGACCGGAACCAGCGAGGGTACGCCTTCACCGCCGCCGGCACCGCGGCCCGCCTCAACGGCCGACTGACCCCGGAGTTGTACGAGGCACTGCGCACGGAGGTCCAGGACGGCCGGGCCGAGGACGCGATCGGCGACACGCTGACGTTCGTGCCGTACCGGGACCTGCCGCCGTGGCTCAAGCGCCGGTGGGTGTACGTCACGGTGCGCGGCAAGCTGGAGTACTGGTGGCTGCGGTGCGCGGACGCGGTCGAAGACGGCCGACGGGCCCTGCGTGGACGCCGCCCCCGCTGAACGGACGGCCGGGACTGAACACGGCGACTTCGCCGAACACTTCGGCCGAGCCGAGAGGATGCTGACATGCCTTCGAAAACCCGTGACGAACTCATTCGGCTGGTTCAGCAGATCATGGACGCGCGCCTCCCCGAGCGGGAACAAGACGCGCTGCTGGAGGAACTGAAGCAGAGTGTCCTGCATCCCCGGGTGAGCGACTTGATCTACCACTCGGACCCGGAGCTCACGGCCGAGGAAGTGGTGGACCAGGCTATGGCCTACCGTCCGATCGCATTGTGAGCCTGACCCGCCGGGCTTCACCTCGAACGGTCGTTCCTTGTAAGTTCGCGTGTGCACAGGGTTGTTGACGGGGCGAACGCGACGGGGGTTGCGGGGACATGGCGGGTTATCGACCGGCGGACTGGCATCCACTCGACCTCGACAGGGACCCGACCCCGGGCGACCCACAACGCGTCCGCACCCTCGCCCAGCAGCTGCACGACTTCGCCGACGACGTCTCCGACGCGCTCCGCCTGGTCAAGGGCATGGCCGGCGAGGACACCCT